>CAYRPX010000018.1:0-23884 GCA_964426195.1 uncultured Salinivenus sp. | reverse complement strand
TCCTCCTCGATGTTGATGGGGATGACGCGGCTGTCGTCCGCTTCCATACTCCGAGAGAGCTTCTGAATAGAGCGTACAGAGAAGAGGGTGTAAGGATATACACCCACGCAGACGAAAGATAGGAATTTGTGGGTAGAAGTGCCACCTTTCGAGGGGGCGAGCGAGGCCCTTTCATCGCATTCCCAATCCGTGTGGCAAGAAGGAAGGAACTGACCTGTTCTGCCTTTTGCTGAAGGAGCCCGGAGACGCTCACCTCCCCACTTTCGCCATATGTTCCTCTTAGGATCTATCGTATGACACGAAAATTTTCTGCTTCGGGCTCGCCGTTATCATCCTGGTGTTTTGTCCTGATCTTGTTCGGCTGTACGTCCAACGAGACGTCCACTCAGGAGAGCCCCAACGTGATTCTCATCATGGTGAACGACGGGGGACGAGTCGTGAAAGTAAGGATCGAAGCAGTGCGAGATCCCCTTGCATCGACACGCTGGTGCGGCAGGGCATACGGTTTGCACACACCTACTCCGATTCCCGTCCGCCCCGAGCCGCGTCGAGATCGTGACGGGCCGGTTGAATATTCGGAACTACATGGCCTTCGGCGTACTCGATTCATCCGCGGAGACACGCTCTGGGATCCTCTCGCAGCAGCCATTTTTTGGACCCTCTTGATTGCCGTGCTTGAGGGCGTTGCCGTGTTCGGTGCCAGCGTTTTGGATTCTCGTTCCGCGATTCGGTGTCGAAGGGCCCAATCTGTCGGGCGACGCTGAGCTCGATCTTCTGGGATCTCCACTCCTCCGGGATCGTTCCACGGGAGGGAATGAGAAGGCCCATCTAACGCTCTGGTATAATGTCAACCCGGTGCCTGCCTCCGTCTCTTCCACGCCCGTTTGGTACTGCCCGACCTCCGCGGGGAGTGGCCCCCATACACGTCCTATCGGTCGTCCTTACTGTCACATTTCTCGTGACGGGGCTCTCGATCCCCGCCGCCCACGCCCAGGATTCCACAGCCTCCGCTTCCTCCCTCTACGCCGATTCTCTGACCCACCTTGAGGACTGGGGAAGCTACGCGGTAAAGGCGGCGAACCAGCGGGTCTACATTGGGAGCGGCAACCGACTGGTCGTGGGCGACGTCAGCACCCCGACGCAGCCCCGCACGCTAGGCTCAGAGACATTGCCGTACCTCGTCCGGGACGTGGAGATCGACGGGGACCACCTCTACGTGGCAAACGACGCCGGGGGACTGCGAGTCTTGGAAGTGATCGGCTCCGCGGAATTGAGGGAAGTGGCCGCCGTTTCTTTCGCTGATCGAGTCGACGCGGTCGATCTTCAGAATGGAAACGCATACGTGGCGGCCCGATCGGATGGTCTGCACGTGCTTGATGTCTCTGATCCGGAGGCCCCCAAGAAAGTTGGCCATCACCAGACGGAGGAGCAGGCTGCCGGCGTTACGGTGGACGGCACCTACGCCCATGTCGCCGCCACCTACGGGGGCCACCGGATCATTGACGTTTCCGATCCGACTGACCCGAAAGAGGTCGGCTTCGCCATTCGGGGAAGTTACGATCAGGGGTACTCGTGGGACGTGGCTGTACAGGATACCTTCGCCTTCGTGGCGAACGTCGAAATTGGTCTTCGGCGGGTCAACATCGCTCGTCCCGAGGAGAGCGCCCCTACCGTTGGTATCCAACAAACCGTGCATTATCCGAACCAGTACCGGCCCGAGGTGCTGAGTCGGCCTGCGGCCGTCGAGACCGCTCGCTCGTACGCGTACGTCGCAGACCAGAATGCCGGCCTGCGGGTGGTCGACGCATCCGATCCTGACACCCTTCGCCTCGTCGGCACCGCGGACACGCCGGACCGCGCCCTGGACGTGTCGGTCTCCGGGGACCTGGCGTTCGTCGCGGACCGATACGCAGGCATCCGGGTCATCGATGTTTCGGATCCCTTTGCGCCCCGCGAAATTGGCTTTTGGGATCCGGATCGCAAGGCCGTCCAGGTGCAACTTGGAGACGAGCGCTTGCACGTCGGCGACCAGCAAAACGGACTCCAGACGATTCGTCCCGCCCACGACCAATCCGTCGTGCTTCAACCCAGTGGATTTCACCATCTTCCGGGGCTCCAGACCTTTGACGTTGGGGCATCCGTTGCGGCGGTCGCCAACGGATCGGGACGACTCCAGATTCTCGACGCCTCTGCCCCAGAGGACATGTCGGTCGTGGCGGAGTATGAACTGCCGGCGGCCGCTCAGGCCGTTCGGCTCTCCAAGTCGCACGCATACGTTGCCGCGGGCGCTCAGGGCATCCGTGTTCTGGATCTTTCCAATCCGGCTTCTCCCCAAGAAATGGGGACCTACGTCCCCGAGCGCGATCGAACCACCGCCTCCAACACCGAGGTCCGGTACTACCCAAATCCCCCCAGTGCTTGGCGGATCACCCTCTCCGGGACTCGTCTCTACGCCAGTTTTGACGACGGCATCCACATCCTCGACGTGTCCTCGCCCTCTGATCCCACCCTGGTGGGACGACTTCGGACGTCCGAACGGGCCATGGAAACAGTGCTACGCGACGAGCACCTGTTTGCTGCCTTCGACGATGGACTCCGTGTGATCGACGTGACGGATCCGGCCCAGCCGAAGAAGCTCGGCATGCACGATACGCCCAGCTACGCCCGAGCCGTCGCACTGGAGGGCCAACACCTATACGTAGGTGATCTCACCGGAGGCGTTCTCGTCGTGGACGTCTCTGACCCGACGTCGCCGAAGCGCCTCGCTCGTATCCCTCTCGACCGCAGCCGCGTGGTTGATCTCGTCTCCGACGGCCGCGGTCACCTCTTCGTGGCCGCCACGTCTGGGGGCGTGAAAGTGATTGACGTCAGCGACCCGGAGGCCTCCCGTCTTCTCCAGGCTAACTAGGCGACGATGTCGTCTACGATGTGCCCGTGCACGTCGGTCAGCCGAAATTCGCGGCCCTTGTGGGTATAGGTCAGCTTCTTGTGATCGACACCGAGTAGGTACAGAATCGTAGCGTGCAAATCGTGGACGTGCACCGGATCCTCGACGACATTGAAGCCGAATTCGTCGGTCTTTCCGTGAATGTGGCCGCTCCGAGTGCCCCCGCCGGCCATCCAGAGCGAGAAGGCGTTGATGTGGTGATCCCGGCCGTCTTCCCCCTGTCCCATCGGCGTGCGGCCAAACTCGCCACCCCAGATCACGAGGGTGTCCTCAAGCATGCCCCGCTGTTTGAGATCCTTGACCAGCGCCGCGGAGGGCCGGTCGACGTGCCCCGCCGCCTCTTTGAGGCCATCCTCTAGGTTGCCGTGGTGATCCCATCCCCGATGATAGAGCTGAATGAAGCGGGTCCCTCGTTCCGCGAGGCGACGGGCCATCAGGCAGTTCGCCGCGAACGATCCGTCCAGCCGTTCCACACCGTACATGTCCTTGATGTAGTCGGGTTCGTCCTCGATGCTTGCCAGTTCCGGCACGCTCGTCTGCATCTTGAAGGCCATCTCGTACTGGCTGATGCGGGTGGCAATCTCCGGATCCTCCACCACATCGTTCTTCATGTGGTTCATCTGCTTCACCGCATCGAGGATCTGCTGCTGATCCTCACGGGAGACCCCCTCCCGGGAACGCACGTAGTTGACAGGTTCGCCGTGGGACTGAAACTTGACCCCCTGGAAGCGACCCGGCAGGAAGCCGGAGTGCCACTGGCGAGCGGCGACGGGCTGGGACTGCCCACCTCCCTTGGAGGTCATGACTACGAATCCTGGTAGATTCTCGGACTCGCTGCCCAGGCCGTAGGTGATCCACGATCCCATGCTCGGCCGTCCCGGCAAGCGAAAGCCGGTATTCATAAAGGTGTGGGCCGGATCGTGATTGATTTGCTCCGTCTGCATCGAACGGATGACGGAGATCTCGTCGGCGATCTGACCGATGTGGGGAAACAGTTCCGAAATTGGGATACCGGCGTCCCCATGCCGACGAAATCCGTACTGAGGACGGAGCACCTGGAGCTTCTGTCCGCTCGTCATCGTGCTCATCTGGGCCCCCTTCGTGACCGACTTCGGCATGGGCTGGCCGTGCATCTCCGCAAGCTTCGGCTTGGGATCGAAGCTCTCCACCTGAGACGGCCCGCCGGCCATGTACAGGTAAATCACCCGTTTGGCTCGGGGCATGTAATGTGTGGGACGGACCACTCCCTCCCAATCGTCGTCGGCCGACCTCCCCTCCTCCGCGTCGCGACCTTCGGAGGCCTCTTTCTCCGCCGCCTTGGCGAGGTTAACCGTGTCCTGCGTCAAGAGGCCCGTCAGGGCCATGGCCCCGATGCCCTGGGCCGCCCGACCAAGAAATTCGCGGCGGGTCTCGTTCAGAGTAATCTGCTCGAAGGGATTTCGTCCCGGTTCAACGTCAAACATGGTTAGTATCGGGTAATGGTCTCGTGGAGATTCAGTACGGCCCGCGCCACAGATGTCCAGGCGGCGAGCTTCGAAAGGGGCTTGTCCTCGGCCACCGGGTACTGCCCCACGCTAACCAGCTTGCGGGCTTCGTCCGGTGTCTCGCGGTAGCGCTCGAGCTGGGAATGGTAGAGGTCGACCAGCTCACGCACCTCTGCGTCGCTGGGGCTGCGACTGACGGCCCGCCGGAGTGCAAACCGGACCCGGGCCTCGACCGACGCCTGGTCCTCTTCTTCCATGATCCGCTCTGCAAAGACGCGTGCGGCCTCCACAAACATCGGATCATTGAGCAGGGCCAGGCTCTGGCGCGGATCGTTCGATTGTGTACGGTGGGCCTGCGTCGCCTGCCGCGTCGAGGCGTTGAACGCCTTTAACGTGGGATGGAGGAAGGACCGCTTCCAGTAGATGTAAACCCCGCGCCGGTATTGATCGCGTCCCTTCGTCGCCGTCCACTCGGCGGCCGGTCCCGTTTCTCCAAAGGTCTGAATGTCCGACCAGTACCCCTCCGGCTGATAGGGCTTGAAGCTCTCCCCCCCTACATCCCGGTTCAAAAGTCCGCTAATGGCCAGCGCGTTGTCCCGAACGAGCTCAGCAGGAAGGCGGAATCGGGCCTGGTGTGCGAGGTACCGGTTGTTTGGATCCTCCTGTAGATGCTTTTCCGTCGCCTGAGACGACTTGCGATACGTCGCCGAGGTCACCATCAACCGGACGAGATGCTTTATGTCCCATCCGCTCTCGACGAACTCGGCGGCCAGCCAGTCCAGCAGCTTCGGATGTGTGGGCGTTTCACCCTGCACCCCGAAGTCTCCGAGCCGCTTCGAGAGGCCGTGTCCAAAAAACTTCTCCCAGAGCTGATTGACAAATGCTCTCGGCGTGAGCGGATTGTCGGCGGAGACCAGCCAGTTTGCCAGGTCTAGCCGATCCGGGCGACGGCCCGTAACCTTCATTTCGGGGAGGAAATCGGGCTCGTCCGGCGTCACGATGGGACCGGAGTCGTGCCGCCAGTCCCCACGCGGAAGGAGCCGAATGACCCGGCTCTCGATCGACGTGGTTTCGAGTACCTTCTGATTTCGTTCGATGAATTCACCCCGCTCGTTTCGCAACTCCTTCAGCCGTTTCTGCTTGGCGGCCGATCGGGACCGATTGGATCGGAGGGCCCGCTCGACGTTGGCCTCGAGGTGTGCAATGTTCTTGTTGAGCCGCTTCAAGGTGTCGGCCTCCTCACGTGAAAGAAGCGACTGTTCGGGCGGGAGCTTATTTTCATTCGGAAACATGCCCCGCTCCTTCACGTCGCCGAAGAAGGCGGCCATCGAGTAGAAGTCCTTCTGGGTAAACGGATCGTATTTGTGGTCGTGGCACTGGGCACACTGCATCGAGGAGGCCAACCAGGCATTCGAGACGGTGGTCACCCGATCGACGGCGTACTTGACCAGATACTCTTCGGGCTGTGACCCGCCCTCCTTCGTGGCCTGACCAAGTCGATTGAAGGCGGCCGCCACCTCCTGCTCCCGGGTCGGATTCGGGAGGAGATCCCCCGCAATCTGCTCCCGAGTAAACTGGTCGAAGGGCTTATTCTCGTTGAACGCTCGAATGACGTAGTCCCGGAACGCCGAGATATTCCGATGGAGATCGGAGTGGTATCCGTCGGTCTCGGCGTAGCGGACGAGGTCGAGCCACCAGATGGCCATTCGCTCCCCAAAATGCTGGGACGCGAGTAGACTGTCGACAACGCGCTCGTATGCATCCGCTCGTGAGCTTCGCACGAACGCTCGAACTTCGTCGACGGAGGGCGGAATCCCCGTCAAGTCGAGACTAGCCCGCCGGATGAGCGTGGACCGATCCGTGGGGCCGGTGGAGGACAGGCCTTTCTCCTGCAGGCGATGCTGGACGAACCGGTCAATCGGATTGCGAATCTCTGCGGGCCCGTTCGCTTCCACGTCCGGAAGGTCCGGCCGCTCCACCTCGGTGTAGGCCCACCACCTCTCCCACGAGGCGCCTTGGTCCACCCATTTTCGGAGAAGGGCAATCTCCCGACCCGTCAGCTTTTTTCCTCCACTTCCCTCGTGGTTCATTTTGGGAGGGGGCATTCGCTTCTCCGGATCCGAATGGGTAATGCGCTGGATCAGAGCGCTCTTTCCAGGCTTCTCCGGTACCACCGCCGGGTTCTCGTAGTCCTCCCGCTTCTTCGTGGCTCCCTTCTCGGTATCCAGGCGGAGGTTGGCCTCGCGGGCCTTCGCATCGGGACCATGACAGGCAAAGCAATTCTCAGACAGAATGGGCCGAACGTCCCGGTTAAACTCTACTGTCTTCGGCAGATCATACTCCGAATGCAAAATCCCAAAGGGACTGACCACCACCCAGGCGACAAGGGGGATGAGGAAGAGAAGAGGCCACCCTACAATTGTGCCCTGAATGACCTGCAGCCAGCCCTTTTGGTCACTCATAGAACGCCGCCGGGTTGATTGTGTGAACGATCCTCAAAACATATGAGAAATACGCCGTTGATATAAACGAAGGATTCAATGAAGTTTCGTCATAGAGTCGACCGTTAAGGACGCAGGCTCAGTTGGCGCAAAGAGGCGGATTCTTCTCACGTCCGATCATCAATTCATCTCCGGATCACTCTTCAAAAAACGAGTCTTTAAACTCCACAGACAGATCTGGACACTGCTCCCTCAACGTTTCGACGCCTTCTGTACTCACCTTCGTCTGCCAGAGATAGACCGTCTGAAGGCTCTCAATTTCCGTTAAATGGTCCAGCGCCGAATCGTCAATCTCTGTGCCAAAGAGGTTGAGATATTCGAGCTGGTCCAACTTCGTAAGGAAGGATAACCCCGTCCCCTCCAGCGACGTGTGTTGAAGATAGAGGCGCTGGAGATTCGTCAGGGTCCCAATGATCTCAAGAGCCCCGTCCTCGATGTTCGTACGGGCGAGATCGAGCCATGCGATGCGAGGGGCAAGGGGTTCGACCAGCCTCAGTTCGTCCTGCCCAAACTGATCCCCGACGCGCTTACACTGCACCTGGAGCTGTTCCTCCTGCTCGGAGAGGGGCATGACCGTGACCCCCAGCGCCTCGAGTTGACGGCGGGCCTTCTCCGGGGAAAGGGCCTGCTCTGCTTCTGGTCTCTGTCCGCCCGATTCTTCGTCTTCGTCCACAGGGGAGGCAGAGTGCACGTCCTGGGTTCGTTCGTCGTCGGACCGAGCCCCCCCTCCCAGCCGACGGAAGAATGCTCGGCGGGAGAGGGAGTCTGATGTTGAGTTCTCAGCCATCACCGACTCGGGGTATGATGAGAAGAGCGACGTTCGTAATACCGATCGCGCGTCACGTTTTACAAATCAAAACCACCTGTTGAGTCCAGGCGGTCGGGGGGGGATCACTGCGAGCGTAATGCAGCGCGCGGGGCTTCGACGGTGTCCGTCCGCACCGTATCGGTCCGGGTAGAATCGTGCACGACCAGCGTGGCTCCGCGATTAACGGTAAGGCCCGAGAGGTGGGCTCGCAGGCTGTCGACCCCAGCGTCTGTCACATCCGTCTGCCACAGGTAGAGCGTCTTCAGACTACCCAGCGAGGACAAGTGGGCAAGTCCCTCGTCCGACACATTGCTCCCCACTAGGTTCAGATATTTCAGGAACGAGCAGTGTTCAAGGGCCGCTAATCCGGACTCCTCGACGGCTGCCCCCCGCAAATACAGCCGGTTGAGGTGCGGGAACCTACCCACCACTTTGAGCGCCGAAGCGGGAACGACTGTTCTCGATAGATCAAGCCAGGCAACCTGGGGCGCCACCTCTTCCAGCTGTCCCAAAAACGCCGCATCGACGGTGTCGATCTCCGCGCTGACCTCGACCTGGAGGAACGGCTCGTCGTCTGCAACCTTTCGGAACCGGAAGGGCGTGGTGGCCAACTTCTCGAGCACACTGCTATCCGGAGGCGCTACCTCTTCGGCGTAGATCCCGACCTCGATTTCGTCTCGCGGGCGGGACAGTCTTGTGAGAACCGTCTTGACCGGATGTGGAGGTTGGTCGTCCCGGATTTTCGCCACCGTGGCTTCGAAGGAGGCGCCGTTTGCGATCCACCACCGCAGGAGCTCGACGCGCTCCACGCTCAGCGGCTCATGGTTTTCCGGCGGCATCACGTCGTCGTGGTACAGCGGAAGCGTCACGCGCTTGAGGAGTTCGCTCTTCTCCGGCTCGCCGGGGCTCACCACCGGGCCGTTCTCCCCTCCTTCTTCGATGTGCTCAGGTCCGTCCAGGCGGAGATCTCCCTTCGTCTTGTTCGGCCCGTGACACTCGACGCATCGATCTTGAAAGATGGGGCGGACCAGGTCTTTGTAGACAAGGGCTGAATCTACGGGGGTAGGAACGTCTGCCCGCCGGGCCACGCTGCTTCCCCCCACCCAGGCCTGTACGTCCGAGGGCAGGTACTGCGTCAAAAAGCCGGATCCGTGCGTGAGCGTACCGCCCAGATGCCCCGTGACGGCAAGCATACCCACGGTCACCAGAAGCACCGCGACGTAGCCCATCTCTGCAAATGGCACGGACGCGGAATGTGCGCGGGTCCAGCGTTCGAGGAGCCAGGCTCCCACGCTTCCAATGGAGACCGCAATGCCCAGCCACTGGTGCCAGCTCACAATGCTCCCCTCGTATCCTCCCGACAGCGAGAGAAACCACCCGGCTCCCGCCGACACCACCGCCCCTAAGGCCCCGAGCGCCAGCACAATCGAGATGGTCGGTTCGACGAACGAGAACCGCTCGTCGTACCGGGACAGTCCTTCCAGCACTGCGGCTAGAATCAGGAAACCGATTGGGAGATGGACGACCAGCGGATGAAGCGTCCCCAGAAAGAGGATGAAGGACGGCGGATTGGACCAGTCGATCAGGTACGCGACCAGCGCTAGGACCAGTACAGTCCCCGCGACGAGAGAACAGGTTCGGGAACGAACGTAGGAACGAATCTGAGACATACAGGCTCGCCGGGGAACAAAGGGCCGTTCAGTCCAGGGTTCTTCATCTAGGTGGGCGACGAGGACGAAGGATTGTGAATCCAAACGGTTCCGGCCTGACAGTCACGCCTCCGGGTCGCGAAGAGGCGCAGTCCATTCGACAAACCGGTCCACCGACTGTGGGGACAACGGAAGAGCGGTGAAACGGCACGGCAGTCCCCAGATCGTCCGTTTCCAAGAGGAGAGCGACGAGAACATGGTAGAGGCGTGGATCTCTCTTCCAGGGCAGAAACGGACTCGAGCGGAGTAATTCTCCTACATTGTCACACGATAATGTCGTCGATCACGTGTCCGTGAACGTCCGTCAATTTATACTCCCGTCCCTGGAACTGGTATGTCAACTCTTTGTGGTTCATGCCGAGTTGATTCAGAATGGTCGCCTGTAGATCGTAGACACTCGTCTCGCCTTTGACCGGCGAGAATCCAAGCTCGCCGGTTTGCCCGTGGGTGTGGCCCTTCTTGATGCCCCCGCCCGCCATCCACATGGTAAACGCCGAGTTGTGGTGGTCGCGACCCGTGAACGGATTGTCGCTGCCGGAGCGGTTTTCCAGCATAGGCGTCCGTCCGAACTCGCCCCCCCAGACGACCAACGTCTCCTCCAGCAGCCCACGCTGCTTGAGGTCCTTGATTAGGGCCGTCATTGGCTGGTCGACCTCTTTGCACCGCTGCTTAAATCCCTTGTTGATGCCCGTGCTCTCGTTGGTGCCGTGCGAGTCCCACCCCCAGTGGAAGAGTTGGATGAACCGCACGTCGCGTTCGGCCAGGCGGCGAGCTAGGAGACAATTATTCGCAAAGGAAGCCTCTCCCGGGCTCGTTCCGTACATCTCGTGGATGTAATCCGGCTCCCGCTGGATGTCCATCACCTCGGGCACCGACATCTGCATCCGGAACGCCATCTCGTATTGGGAAATCCGGGACAGGGTCTCCGGGTCGCCGATCTCCTCGTGCTGGCGTTTGTTCACCTCGTTGATCGTCTCCAGGGCCTCTCCTCGTAGATCCCGGTTGATGCCGTCCGGGTTCGATACGTACAGCACCGGGTCGCCCTCCGAGCGACACTGGACGCCTTGATAGACGGTCGGAAGAAATCCACTTCCCCACGCCGCCTTGCCGGCACTGGGCTGGTTTTTGCCCGACAGCATGACCACGAAGCCCGGCAGATTCTGATTCTCCGAACCCAGGCCATAGAGGGCCCACGACCCCATGCTCGCCCGTCCCAGCCGCGGGGAGCCCGTCAGCATCATCAACTGTGCCGGGGCGTGATTGAACTCGTCGGTATGCATCGCCTTCAGAAAGGTCACCTCGTCGACCACCTGTGAGAAGTGCGGCAGGAGGTCGGACACGGGGGCGCGCGACTCCCCGTACCGCTCAAAGTTTACCTGCGGCCCGAGCATCTTTGGGGTGCCCTGAATGAACGCAAATCGCTTGCCCTCCATCAGCGACGGCGGACAGTCCTTGCCGTGCAGTTCCTTCAGCTTGGGCTTGTAGTCGAACAATTCAAGCTGGGACGGGGCCCCCGCCATGTGGAGGTAGATCACGCGCTTGGCCTGTGGGGCAAAATGCGGAGACTTTGGGGCCGTGGGGTTTTCGACCCGTTTCTGCTTCTCTCCGTCCTCATCCCCACCCCTGCTTCTCTCCTCGAGTCGGGATCCGCCCCCGAGAAGGGAGGAAAGCGCGAGACCCCCGAGTCCCAACGTCGACCGGCGGAGAAAGTGACGACGGGTCTTGTACGTGACGGCCCGGTGTTGCGCTTCGTCTTGTAGGTCCATAGTATCAGCTATTCTTTCATGATGAACCGATCCAGATTCATAATCGACTTGGCCACCATCGTGAGAGCGGCCATCTCTGCGGGGGTGTCTACCCGATCCAAGACGTTCGGGGAAGTCGACCTCGTGTTCACCGTCTGAACCGGCGTGGACGAAAAGGACATGGGCTCGAGGGCTCCCACGCTCCGGAGCTCCTTCGCCGCGTTGGGTCGATTCTTATAGTGAGCCCGAGCCTGCTCGTACAAGTCCCTCAGCGACCGGTGCGTCGAGGCCGAGGGCGCCTCAATTAGGGCCAGCCGGTAGCCGCGCTCGATGGCCGCCTCCACCGTCCCATCTGTTTCCCGAACCATCCGCTGCGCCAGGCCCCGGGCCGCCTCCACGTAGACGGGATCATTCATTGTCACAAGGGACTGCAGGGGTGTATTTGTCCGAATCCGCCGTGAAGTCGTAACCTCCCGGCTGGGCTTATCGAAGGTCGACATGGACGGATAGGGGGCCGTTCGCTTCCAGTAGGTGTACACGCCCCGCCGGTATCGGTCCTCTCCCTCGCTCGTCTCCCACTCCATTCCGTTGTACGGGTTATTCCAGACCCCGTCCGGCTGGGGGGGCATCACGCTCGGCCCGAACATCTTGTCACTCAGGAGTCCGCCAACCGCCAGTGCTTGATCGCGAACCTGTTCGGCCGAAAGTCGGAAGCGGGGCCCCCGCGCCCACAGCTTGTTATTCGGGTCAATCTCCTCGAGATCTTTTCGGTAGTGGGAGGACTGCTGGTAGGTCGCCGACATCACCATGGTCTTCAGGAGCCGCTTCATGCTCCAATCGTACTTGGTCATGAACTGGACGGCTAGCCAGTCCAGCAGTGCCGGATGGGTGGGATCGGCTCCTTGCGTCCCGAAGTCCGAGAGGGTCTTGACGATTCCTTTGCCGAAGATCTTGGCCCAGAACCGATTGACCGTCACACGGGCCGTGAGAGGATTTTCCGGGCTCACCAACCATCGGGCCAGTCCCAGACGCGTCGATGGCGCTCCATCCGGCATCGCATTGAGCGCGTCCGGGACTTCCGGCTCGACGGTATCGCCCTTCGTCAGCCAGTTTCCGCGCTCAAAAACCCGCGTGACCCGGCCTTGGCTTTCGGGGAGCTCCTGCATGACCGGGGTGCGCACTGGATCGAGCTTCGCCAACGCCTCTTTCTTCTTCTCCAGCTTTTCCCTCAGCGGGGCAAGTTCGTCGGCGACTGTCGTGTAGAACTGGATGAGGCGCCGCTTCTCGCTGTGTGCCCGCTCGGCGGGCGGGGTGTTAACGATTTTCAGAATTTCGACGAGGTCGTCGGATCCGGGGGCCTTGATCACCTCGAGCACCTCCTCCGGCACGTCCTTTCGCTCGAGCTGTTCGATCCGCTCCATGTCGACGGCACTCGACATTACCGTGCGGAGCGTCTCGTCCCACTTCTTCCGCTTCCGTACGAGGGGGGGGGTTCCCACCAGAGAATCAATCCGAGCCTGAATCTGCCGGATCTCCCTCCGAAGGCGCTGGCCCGTCTCCTCGTTTTCGCCCGAGAAGGTGGGTAGCCGGGGCCGGTCGTCCGACCGGTCATGGTCCTTCGTGTTGTTGAAGAAGGAGTAGAGCTGGTAGAACTCCTCGTGACGGAACGGATCGTAGGGGTGGCTGTGGCACTGCACGCACTTGATCGTCGTGGCCTGCCAGACCTCCATCGTCGTGTTCACGCGGTCGATGACGGCCTGCACCCGAAACTCCTCGTTGCTCGTGCCCCCCTCCGTGTTGGTCATCGTGTTGCGGTGGAAGGCCGTTGCGATCAGCTCCTCCTTGCCCGGCTGCGGGAGAAGATCGCCGGCGAGCTGTTCAATCGTAAACTGATCAAAGGGCATGTCGTCGTTGAGTGCTCGAATCACCCAGTCGCGGTACTTCCAGATCGAGCGGTGCGGGTCGCGCTCGTAGCCCTTGGTATCGGCGTAGCGGGCCAGATCGAGCCACATCGAGGCCCACCGCTCTCCAAAGCGCTTCGACGCGAGCAGTGAATCGACAATGGCCTCGTAGCGAGTCTGGGACGGGTCCTCGCAGAACTGGCGGGCCCGAGAGGGACGCGGGGGCACCCCAACCAAGTCGAGGCTCACCCGCCGGAGAAGGGTCGTGCAGTCGGCGCGAGGGGCCGGGTCGATCCCCTCCTCGTCCAGCCGGGCGTGGACAAACCGGTCTATCTCGTTCTCTGCCCAGGATGACTCGGAGACCTCCGGGGGCGCCTTGGCCTTGGGCGGCACATACGCCCAGTGCGTCTCCCACTTGGCCCCCTGTGCAATCCATCGGCGGATTGTCTGGATCTCCTTCTCTTTGAGCGGGGCTTTCTCCTCCGGCGGCATGCGCTCAGAGGGATCCGGGTGGGTGATACGGCGCATAATCTCGCTCTCGGATGGCTTTCCAGGCACGATGGCCCGTTTTCCGGAGTCGAGTGTGTCGAGGGCTGCTGTCCGGAACAGAAGACTCAACCCTCCTTTGCGCCGGACCCCACCGTGACAGGTCATACACTTCTTGTTCAGGATGGGGCGCACGTCCTCGTTGTAGCTTATTGGCTTGGAAGAGGATCCGGGGGCACGGGTCCAGAACACCACGGCCAGCACCGCTACGCTCACGAGACCGATCAGGGCTGCCCGAATCCTCCAGGCCCGCTGGAGTAGCGGGACAAGTAGCGACCTAAGGGACTTGAGGGCCCGTTCAACCATCCGTCGACGCAGATCGGAGGTAAGGAGTGCGGTCAGCGAGCTGGTGTGTCCACAGGTCGAAGCCGACTTTGGTTTGACCTCAACACTTACGACTATGTATACAAATTAGTGATGAAGTTCGCAAGTCTTACGGGGCGTGTTTCCAGGTCGGGTACTGCTTAGAATGATACCGAAAGCTTGACTCTTAGGCCGCAGAAACTTGGTGCGGATGCCGTTGTCGGGGAATCAAAGTGCAGTGTGGCACGCGACAAACCCCGCAGAGGTCGAATCGTGAGTGTAACCTGGAAATCGAGAGGGAGATAGAACCCCCATGAGTGCCACATCTACAGGAGTGAGCCATGTCATTTAGGGAACGACCTCACTTCCGAAGGGTCGTTGTGGACTCACCGCTGGGGGGCGACTTGGTCGGGTTTGGTGACGTGCTGCCCGCCTGGGCTAGTTGTCAGGAATCAACTTCCGGCGGAGCCGATCGACGGCCGAAGCCGATTCAAAATCCGGTGCGTATCGGGATCGCCGGTTCACCTGGATCCGGAAATACAAACTCTACAGCGACGGTCGGCTCTACCGGGTTGCCGACGACCCTGAAACGGCGAATTCGATTGAGGGCGGGGCGAGTGATGCGGACACTCGGACAGCCCGACAAACCTTGCAGGAGAACCTGCGTGCGATGTCGAGCGAGCCGCAGGTTCTACTGCGTCGAAATACATCTGGCGGAGAGTAGCTCCGCGGAAGAAATCCCGGTCTTGTTCGTGTTGACGCTCCCCCAGAGGACTCAAGACCGCGGTCCCCGTGCCTTGTTACCTGCTGCTTTCTGTCACGCTCTTTCCTATTCTCAGTGCTGGGATGTTCATGCCAAACTCTTCCGATTGGTTGCTTTCTCCGCGCGACACTACCTGGACTCCCAAGGGCTTTGATCTGCAGGGACATCGGGGCGCCCGCGGCCTCGCTCCTGAGAACACCCTTCCCGCGTTTCGGCGCGCGCTCGAAATCGGCGTCACGACCCTGGAGTTGGACGTGGTGATCAGCGAGGACGGAGTGGTCGTCGTGTCCCACGAGCCGTGGATGAACCCCGAGATCTGCAGTCTGGCGTCCGGCGATCCCGTGCCCGAGGATGAGGGACGCCATCACAACCTCTACCGCATGTCGTACGCTGAGATTGAGCGGTACGACTGCGGACAGCGCCGGCATCCCGACTTCCCGCGGCAGGACCCGCAGCCGGCCGTGAAGCCCAGGCTCCGCGACGTGATCTCGATGGCGGAGACGTACACGGCCGACCACGACCGGCCGCCTGTCTACTACAACGTCGAGATTAAGTCGCGTCCCGACTGGGAAAAGCGATTTCATCCCCCCCCCGAACAATTTGCTCGCCGCGTGCTCGAGGTGGTGCACGAGATGGACGTGGTGGTGCGGACCACCATCCAGTCCTTCGATGGCCGTGCCCTCCGGGCGACCCAGCGGCTCCGTAACGATCGGGACGTCGAGTCGGCCGTGCGGCTTGGACTCCTCGTGCTACAGGGCACAGCGGATCGTCTCTCGGCCCAACTGAACCAATTCGGCTTCACGCCAGCCGTCTATACTCCAGAGTACCAGTCCGTGGACGCTGCGCTGCTGCGGGCGGCGCGCGACCACGGCCTCTGCGTGATCCCTTGGACGGTGAACGACGAGGACGACATGCGACGACTGATTCAGCTGGGGACGGATGGATTCATTACGGACTATCCCGACATCGGGAAAGAGGTGTTGAAGGAGAGCGAGGACTCTGCAAACTGAGACGAGGTCCGTTACGGATCCTGATCAAAAGTACTGACCAATCCCAATGACCGGCCCGCGCTGGGCGGGGTCAAAAACGTTTATTCCGTAGTCGGCCCGGAACGTGATGTTGTATCGGTACCGCAGGTTCAGGCGCAGCCCTAGGCCGCCGAATGACACGATATTTTCGGTCACGAAGAGATCGGCAAGCGACGCTCCTCCGGGGCGCCATCCCGACACGTCGCTAAAGACGACGCCCTGAAGAATCAGATGATTGCCCTCTGCTAGCGTTTGCCGGTGTTCCAGGTTGACGGTCAGCTCGGCGGTACCCCGGGCCACCGTATTCCCGACTCCTCGCACGTTCACGTAGCTGTCGAGTACGAACGGGATGAAGGGGGACCGTTCGTTCGTCGAGAACCCGGTGCGGAGCCGAGCGGCCCAGTTGGCGCCGTCGTACGGACGCAGGTAGCCCCGGAAGATGTTGAGCACCTTCCAGAAGCTGAAGGGTCCCTCACCGGTCTTCACCGTCTGGAGCTTGGTCACATTTTCGAAGCCCACCCGCTCGTGGCGGTGATAATTGAGGTCGCGCTGCGTGAGGTGCGCCTTGAGGACGTACTTCCAAAATGTGTCCTCTGCGGGTCCCGGACTGGTGGTGGGGTCCGACTTCCGGTATGCCTCGTGCAGGAAACCGCCGCCGAGTTCGACGGCAGAGGTGAGCCCTGTTCCCGGCATCCTGAGGAGTTCGTACCGAACGAGGCCAATCGCTGAAAACCGGGTTACGTCGTATGGAACGATCCCATCGCTGAAGAAGGCCGATTCTCGCGTAGCGAGCCGATCGACACTGTACGAGAGCCCCCATCGTCCCCCTAGGAGGTACGGCATCGACTGGTGGAGGCCAAACGAGTGGCGGTCGTCGTACCGGTAGTATACGCCAAGCTCGTAGTTGCGCCCCAGCCAGTTGGTGTCCACGCTCCCGACCTGGAACCAGACATTGCTAGGCAGGCCGCCGAGCGTGACGTACGGAACGCGGGCCGCGTACTCTGTCACGTGAAAGACGAGCACGTGACGGTCGGGGTGTGGCGTTCGGAGCTCAGCGGACGGGGTTCCGAGAGAGCCGACATTGCGGAGGGCCTGCACGTCCGCAGCGACTTGCGTGGAGTCGTAGGGCTGACCCGCCTGGGAGTCGAGAAACTGGCGCAAAAAGTCCGGCCGGGTCCGATTCAGCCCCTCAAAGCGGACTGTATCGATGGTCGGTGACGGGGGTTGCGTTTGGCCGCGGGCCATGGCAGCCGATCCCCCGGCGAGGAGAGCAACCAAAAGAATGAGACGGATGGGCCGCATGGAGGCAGACAATCACCAGTCCGAAAGGCGGAGGTTACCGTACGAATCGGACTCCGAGGTTGTAGGTTGTGCCGGCCCCGCTGCTAATGCCGAGGGGAAACGTGGACACGAGGCCTTCCACCTGAAGGCCCGGCACGAGCTCGTACTTTGCACCGAGGCCCAGCTGCGAGCGATATCCGCCGTTCCCGGCTCGGTTCGCCCTTGGGACCACTTCCGCGAGGCCATACAGGGTAACCCGATCGACGGGGTAGTAGTTGAGAATGCCCTTCATCGGAACGGTGAGTTCGTGATTCCCGGACGAACGGATGTCGAAGCGACCGAGGAGGCCGGTCTCCAGAAAGAGCAGAAGCCGATCACGGAGAAGGGGCAAGTCGTAGAAGGCCTGAGCCCAGACCTGAGGATCCCCGTGGGAGAGGAACGGGCGGTTGCTTTGTGCTCCGTCGAAGTCCTGTGACAGCGGCACGAGCAGCGTAAACTGGAGCGTTGTGCCGCCAAGAACGGGCGGGGCGTACTTGGCCTGAGGCGCAATGGCGGTGAGGTTGGTGCGCGACTGGGGACGAGACTCGAAGGTCAGGGCGCGAAAGGGGGAACTGTCGGGGCTGTCGTTGCGCACCGACTTGAAGTACAGTTCAGCACCAAGGTTGAGCGTCGGGGTGACCCCTGCAAACGTCGTAAGGATGCTCGTAAAATACGTGGAGCGGCCGTTCTGAAGGACGCGCTGACCCTCTCCGTCGAAGAAGGCCGTCTGAGTGTAGAGGTTGTTGAAGATCTCGATGTCGAGTTGGCCCGGATCGACGAGGGTGGTCGCCGTAAACGTCTGCAGGGTTGGCTGAGCCCGGCTGTCCGAAGTGGGTCCCATCTCGCGAGGGGCACTGGTGGGCGAGACCTCCTCGTCCTGCGGGAGATCGTTTAGGCCCCAGTCGTACGTCTTGAAGGAACGGTCGTAGGCAGGGGGGAGAGGGGAGGATCGATACCGACTAATGTATTCGCGGACGGTCATGCCGTCTCTTGTGAAGTGGGACCTGTACCAGTCGAAAATCTTCGAGACGCGAATTGTCTGAGCGTCGTGGTTGACCTCCACGTGGGTCGTGTCTGTGAGGGTCCGGCGGGCCTTTCGGTCAAGCTGCACGTCGAGCGAATCACCCCGGTACGCGTGATCGATCAGGACGGGACAGCTTTCCGCCGCGCACACGAGGGCGAAGTGGAAGCGGGGGTCGAGAGTCTGGTCAAACAGCATAGCCTCCAGGTCGTCGAGCGTCATCTCTTGACCGGCAACCGTGTGGGTCCTCTCGTCGAAAAACCCCTCAACCTCAAGGGGGGAAGAGAGGGGATACGCCTCCACCACGGCCTGTAGCGTGAGCAGGTTGTAGGCATTTAGAAGAAACGCATCGGCGTGGGGCGACGGAAGCGCCGTGAGCTCTTGATGCTCGATGCGCTGGATGAGGGCGTTGAGCTGCGAGGGATCCCGATGGAGAGCCGCATAATCGACCCGCCCCTTCACCACGTGCTCACGCAGCAACCGGTCTGCATCTTGGTAGAAGACCGCCAGCGGGTCGTCAGTCATGTCCTGGGCCGGGGCGGAGAGGGGAAGAAAAACTGCAAAGATGAGGATGCTACCGAGGCTCGTACACAACCGCCGCATGGGACTTTTGGAGCCGTTCGAGAGAGGACTGAGGAGCACGGAAAGAAGATTTCCCAAAGCTAAACTAGTGTAGTGTCAAGCGTCAATGTTGGTTTAGCGTCGACACGATCTCAGCTCTCAAAACAAGTCGTTTCGAGCGAAGTCGAGAACCCTCCTCGAAACGAGCTGTCAGCCCGAGGGAGATTCCTCGACTCCGCTCGGAATGACTGCTGTAA
The DNA here is from genome assembly GCA_964426195.1 of uncultured Salinivenus sp. Taxonomy (GTDB): domain Bacteria; phylum Bacteroidota; class Rhodothermia; order Rhodothermales; family Salinibacteraceae; genus Salinibacter. Next base: position 4,990 of record CAYRPX010000018.1, on the reverse strand, counting down.
ATCGGAGGTTGAGATCGTTCCGAGGGAACCGCCTCCTCAAACGGCTACACTGGATCCTCAGCCCCGGCGGGCCCTGGGGACAAACCTCCGACGGCACCAGAAACGCTTTCCCTACAACCTATCTATCGTTAAATATGACCTCACTACTCCCCTGATAAGGACTATCGATAGCATTATTCTCCAATGACCCTTTTATCGAGATTACGGGGCTATCTTCAGGACTCGTAGTTATGTCTATCCCTTCCTGTAAATTATTATTGTTTATATCTATGTAAGAAACCACTCTGTACTCTCCGGGGGGCAAGCTATCAAAAGTGAACTCCCCGTCCTCATTTGCGGCTGTCGTCAAGACCGGATCTCGCAAATAACTATTCGAACTTCGATACATCAACTTCGCCGGATATGCGCCCACGACAACCTCCTCGTCTGGAGACACGCTTCCCTCTATGTCTATCTTTCCGGAGAGCGTATACTCATCTACCTGAAGAGACTCGCCATCAAGACTCACCGACTCAACATTGGTCTCCATATAATCTTCTGAAAACTCGAAGTTGATATTCTCCGTCTCTTCCTGAGGCTTTACGTTTACAGGATGCCCGATAACTAAGTCTTTTACGTCTTCATACCCACTTTTAAACTCCGGCGGTCGAGGTTGTTGTGCGTCCGTTTCCACAACGTACAGGTACAGTTGGCCGGGCGCGAGGCTGTCAATTTCCCAACTTCCGTCTTCGTCAATCACCGTGCGTCGGCCCCAGAATCCGCCCGCATAGTTTGGCCCCGAGGGCATCCGCTTCGCGCCGACCGCCACGGTTTCGTCGCCTTCATAGTCCACGGTACCGGAGATACTGCCAAGAACGGCATTCGGATCGCGCTTTGGACGAACCTGATGAGAGGGATCAACGAGCTTCAGGGACTCGTCGATGATCTGTTCTGCGTAGTGAGGCTCAAAGCTCACGCTCTTCGCCTGGTACGTCACCTCTTCCCAGGCGAGGTGCTCCTGAACGATGTATCCAATTCCGTCTTCGGCGAGCGTGATGAGAATGTTGTTCTCGTATGGGGACTTCTCGATATAGTCGCGCGCCAGACCAACATTAAACTCACCAGGAATGGTCGCAATGAGCGAATTGTTTATGGCTAAGGTCTGCAGAAGGGTTTGATATGTCTCCCCATTTTTTCGATTGAGCTCAATCACCTTGGACGACATCTCCAAGTCCACCGTGGGGGTCGTCTCAATATTTTCCGTCAGGTCCAGCACCTCCCACGCCAACTTCTCGGCGAACACCTTCGAACTCGGCTCTCTCGTTCCTAAAATCTGAATGTCAGACCGTCGAGGTTGTTGATCTCCGGCAGCCCCCTCAGAAAACATCATCCATGGGTCTACATCAATATTTACCTTATTCTCGTATCTCCGATGAAGGAGATCAAGCTTTTTTCTCATGTGAACATATCGATTCACATACCCAGGCCACTCCGGACCAATCTGACCCTGCGTATCTCCCCACTCTGTAAAGATGGTTGGATGGACTCCAAAGTTGTAATGGATTCCGCGGAGATTTCCGTCCTGATCTTCGATTCTCATTACGTAGAGCCGAGAATTTGACTCTCCATCGAGCAATGCTCGATTTAGACTCAGGTCTTCCCGAACGTTTTTCTTCCCAATTCCTATTCGTCCGGAAAACATATTGGCTTCCGCTTCCGAGACCGCCTCGGCTGTCTTCTCCGCGATGAAATCGCGTACCCGATCATCCCTCGTGCTCGTGTACGAATGATTATGGGTTCCTGCAAGGATGATGTGTCGTTTCTCAAGCCCCGTTCTCTCCTCTACATATTCCTTAATAAACTCCGCTGCCTCCTTCTCAATTCCAATAATGTCGTACTCTATGACTGCAAACTTTTCTCCAGAAGCTTCCAGAATTAGAATCTTCGCCTTCGTCCGATCATAAGACTCAGTGGTCTTGTCGTCCGCTCCGTACAACATCTGAACCGGCCACGTTGGCGTAATGTCCGCTTCCGCGAGCCCAACTCGCAAGTTCCCCTGTGCGTCCTCCGTGTACGCGTCTCCCACGGACCGGTCGGCGTACGGGTCATCGGAGTTCGCCCCGTCCTGAGCGGTCGCAGGACCTGGACCTCGCTCGTGGTGACGATGATGGACCGAGTGGGCATCCCGAAGCCCGTCCTGGGCCATCGCAGGACCTGCCCCTTGCAGGAGCAGAAGACCTCCGAAAACGGCCAAGCTTATCCATGAGATCAGGTTTTCAGAAATGTGCATTATTTCCTTCATTCTTTGAGTAAGTACGGCATGAAAGTTTGGTTGTAAAACTCCCTCGCGAATACATCGCCCACGCGGACCACGAAAACGCCTCCACTGGACAAACGAACAATGTCCAATGTTCTGGGGAATCGCAAGCCCCCTCCTTCGACTCTGGCGAGCATAATCGGTTCCCTCGAACTGACATTCGCACTCAGTCGGGCCCGAGAGAACCTCCACAGGACCGGAACCCCTCGCGATCTCATCGTTTCCCGCGGATCCACGTTTCCCGTGCTGATCGCCATCCCTCTTCCCTCCATGCCCCCAGCCGACCTGTCTACGCCCTGTCTCCTCGTTGAACAGTCGCGCCTGCAGAGAAATCTCGCCCGAATGCAGAAAAAAGCCGACGCCAACGAGGCGGCCCTGCGACCTCACGCGAAGACCCACAAGTCCGTGGCTCTCGCACGGCGGCAACAAGCTCGCGGCGCGGAGGGACTCACCGTTGCCACGGTCCAGGAGGCCGAGACGTTTGTCGCCGCTGGATTTGACGACGTGCGTGTCGCTTACCCCGTCACGGGCCGGAAGAAGCACGAGCGCCTTCGTGCGCTAAGGGACGAGGCAACGGTCTCATTCACGATCGACACCATGACGGGCGCCGAACAGGCCTCCAGCGTCTACGCCGAAGCTAATCGGCCCGTGGGAGTGCTGATGGAGGTGGACGTTGGCCACGGACGATGCGGAGTGCAGTGGTCGGATGAAGCGGCGGCGGTAGCGCTCGCAGAGCGAATTGTCGACCTGCCCGGCCTCCAGTTGAGGGGACTCCTCACCCACGCCGGACAGGCATACAACGGGCCGTCCGGCGACGAGACGAAAAAAGAGGCTCTCCACCGCGCGGCGCGGCATGAGCGGAACCGCATGCTGTCCCTGGCGGGGAGCCTGCACGACGCGAGAGGGCTGGACGTGACTCCTGAGTCCTTCGAGATTAGCATCGGCTCTACCCCTTCGATGTCCGCCTTCGAGAACGCCGAGCGCGAGGGCGTCCAGATCACCGAGATCCGCCCCGGCAACTACGTGATGCACGACGCCATTCAGGTCGCCCTCGGCGCTGCGTCGCTGGAGGACTGTGCCCTTACGGTGCTCACCACGGTCGTCAGCACACACCAGAAGCCGACCGGCCCCCACCGCGCCTTCGTGGACGCGGGCAAAAAGGTGTTTACCACCGACACTGGCTACGACACGGACGGTTATGGCGTGGCACTACGGGACGCCGCTTCGATGACGCCCCACCCGGAGGTGCGCGTCGACCACCTGTCCGAGGAGCACGGCTGGCTGACTGTTGGCCCGGACGTTGACCTCGGCGTGGGCGATCGCCTCCGCATCGTGCCCAACCATGCCTGCGTGACCGTCGCCAGCCAAGAAAACCTCTATGTTGTAGACGGAGACGAGGGGGTCGACACATGGTCCGTGGACGCCCGCGGATGGTGAGCACTGGAAACGTCGGCGGCGAAAGACACTCGGCCAACCAGCGCTCACTCCCTCCCTGGAGCGGCCCGAACAATTGGGCGCACAACTGAGCTAAAGGTTCGACGCGCTCCCCCCTCCATCCACGGGAATCGCGGCGCCGTTGATGTACCCCGCCATCGGAGAGGAGAGAAACGCCACGGTATTGCCGAGCTCCATCGGATCGCCAATTCGGTCCAGAGGGTTGCCCGCCCAGTCGTCGAGGCCCTCCTCGTAGCTCTCGTACTCGTCCCGCTCGACGGCCTGCTCAATCAGCTCCTGCAGCCGCGCCGTCTCGTGGGACCCCGGCAGCACAGCGTTGGCCCGCACCTCGGGGGCCCACTCCTTCGACAGGGTCTTCTCCAGTCCAATGACGGACATGCGCACCGAGTTGGAGAGCACGAGCGAGTCGATGGCCTCCTTGACGCTGCGCGACGTAATGTTGACGATCGTGCCGCCCCCGTCGGCCCGCAGAGGCTCCTCGCAGGCGCGCACGAGGCGCACCACGCTCATCACAAGCAGTTCGTAGGCGTCATACCAGTCGTCGTCGGTCGTCTCCACGAACGCCCCACTCGGGGGACCGCCGGCACTCGTAACGAGGTGGTCGAGGCCCCCAAATTTCTTCACCGTCGTCTCGACGAGGTCCGTAATGACCTCGGGCTCGGTAATGTCGCCCCGTTGCGCGATCACCTCGCCGTCGGCCACGGCCTCCAGCTCGCGAACGGCGTCTGCGAGTCGCTCTTCGTTCCGTCCGTTGACGACGACGTTCGCGCCCTCCCGGGCAAGAGCTTTTGCCGAGGCCCTACCAAGGCCGCTGCTCGATGCAAGAACCAGAGCGGCGTTTCCGTCGATGCCAAGATCCATAACCAAACCAGAGGTAATGAAAGAAGAGCCGAGCGGTCCCAATGTAGGCCCTGCTCCCGCGCTCCGCAACCGCTGCGGGCGACGCACAGCCTTCCTTTCCACAGCGTGGATGTTCGAAATGGGAATCCGGCCCCGCCTCCGCCTATCCCAAAAATTCGTGGGGCCTCCGAGCGAGCCCCCGAACGAATCGCCCCCCCGCATCGTCCGTACAAACTGTGTCGAAATTCCCATCAGTCCGCGGCAGCATGACGGAGATCCGCTCCTACGACGACATTGACAATCTGGCCGATCGGCTCCGAGAGGAGCCGTATGAGTCGATTCTGCGCACGATCGGCCGGGTGGCCGAGCGGGAGGACATCGAGGCCTACGCCGTGGGCG
>CAYRPX010000017.1:0-24655 GCA_964426195.1 uncultured Salinivenus sp. | reverse complement strand
AGAGCAACGGACTCTTAATCCGTGAGTTGGGGGTTCGAATCCCCCCGGGCCTACTGATGCTGTCCCATCGAAAACGCCCCTGAGCGCCGCGAACCGGCGATTGCAGGGGCGTTTTTTGTTGTGCCGTTGCCTTGAGTTACAACCGTTTGGGTTGACAAGCGTCTGCCCGCACCTCCTGAGTGTCACGGTGTGTCACAGGCTGTGACAAAGCGGGTCAGTCAGCGAAGGTTAATCTCCGTGGTTCTCCGCGCAGCTGGCTCCAGAGTGGTTCCGCGGCTCTCGCACCGGACGTCCCTCCTCAAATCGCAGGACGGCATACATGGGGAGGGGGCGCGACGGGGTGCACCTTGGCGCTCTCAGAACAGATTGCGCTATAGGATCGCAGCTTCGTAACTACACGCATCATCACGCCCCAGACCGACCGCGCTCGTGTCATCTCACTTGGACTGATTTTCGAGTCAGGAGAAGACACTTTCGATTCAAGCGCGTAGGCCACGGTGCCAAGCGCGAAGAGTTGCTTCGCTCTCGGCGTCAGCTTTCATGCTTCGCCACAGCGCATACCAAAGCGCTCCGCCGTTTTTGCCAAACAGGCTGGCGAGCCGGTCGCCGCAATATCCGTTGTTGCCCACACCGGACCTGCCCTTGCAAAAAACGCCGACCGCCGGGCCTGCCATTCTGCCTTAACGGCCAGAAGATGTTCTTGGGCGCGACGCTCTCCGACATTGGCTGGGCTGAGCACAAAATCGCAGATTGCTCCTCCGTTTGATACAAGCAGATGGAGCCGAATCCCAAGAAAGAACTACTGCTTCGACGGGAAGAATCCCGCTTCAGCGGTCCAAATGGGCATCCCCGCCGATTTCCAACGAGGAGACTCGGCGGTGGTAATCGAAGCGGAATCCAGGGCTAGCCACTGGGCCAGAAGGCGCAGTCGGTTCATCAAGAGGCGAAGTATCTCGCGCTGAATGCCCATCAGGTCCTTGCGCCGTCGGTGATATCGGGAACGGCAGATCAGGTCTGGAAACAGGTGGAGATAGTCCTTCTTCACGACCCGGTGAAAGCTCAATGCCGAGTTGTTGGACCGGCTTTCTTGCATGATCGACAATGGGATAATTTCTGAATCGATCATGCCCGTGCGGCCGAATCCGTTGTGGAAGCGAATTCAGTCGGAGGCGGCCTCCTGGTAGAGGTCGTGGGCGATCCCAGTAGAGAAGCAGGAACAACTCGTCGGTCGGGAGGTCGCATTCGGTCATAACAGCGGGGGTATGGCTTCCGGATGAAATGTAGAGCCCCATTCGAGTTCTGTGAGTTCGACGTAGTGCCAGGCCGACATGGTGCCCTTCGCCCCTTTCATGCCCTCTTCCTGAACTGGCCAGCTGTTCGGCCCATGATGAACAAACGGGAGTATCAACGGGACCGGATGGACGTGTCTCCACAGGTGGCCCGCAAGATTGAGCCGGACTTAGCCCGGTCAATTACATAATCTTCGGGACACGATCAGTAGCGATTTGCGACGAACACGTAAGGGACGACGCGGACTGTAACGATGGCGTCGATCTGAGGCTGCGGTAGGACATTGTGCGGGGGTTAGGGATTCGACCTACACGTTGTCTCCAACCAATAGTTACAGACTGACAAATGACTACTTTCTTCTCCCGCATTTCCTTCTTCATTCTCGTTGGTCTTGCCGTGCTTACCGCACCGGTGTCAGCCCAGCAAAGCGACATGGCCGACGACGCCCCCAACATCGTCGAGACTGCTGTTCAGGCGGACGACTTTACCATTCTTGCGAAGGCTCTGGAAGCTGGCGACCTCGCCGGTGCCCTCCAGGGCGACGGGCCGTTCACCGTCTTTGCGCCCACGGATGCGGCCTTTGAAGCCCTGCCCGAGGGTCAGCTTGAAGCGCTTCTTCAGCCCGAGAACAAGGCGCAGCTGCAGGCCATTCTGAAGTATCACGTCGTGAGTGGCGCGGCCATGGCGTCGGACGTTACCGGGATGGACGCCGCCCCGACTCTTGAGGGACGGCCCGTTCAATTTCAGGTCGACGGCGAAGCGGTGAACCTGATGGGGCAGAACACGGCGACGGTCGTGCAGGCCGACATTGAGGCCTCAAACGGCGTCATTCATGTCATCGACAGCGTGCTGCTTCCCCCCGAGCAGCAAGAGAGTAAAACCACGTCGGACTCGGGATACGGAATGTAAGTGTCCGGTTCGACCTTGTGTACAGTCGAAGGGTGTGGCCTTCCGCCACGCCCTTTTTCTGTGTGGGGGCGATTCAGGAGAAGGCCTTAGGGGCATCGTTCTCCCGCTCCCGATAGAGCCGCTCGACGACCACCATGTGGGGAAGGGTCATGACGGCAATGGCGATGAAGAGGAGTGCGATCATCTTCGTTTCCGCCCCGAACGACTGCGTCATGGCGTAGAGCCCGCCTAGACCCACGAAGGGAAGAACGGTGAAGAGGGCCGCCTCTCGATAAAACTCGCTCAGAGACATCTCCTCCCCGCGGCGACGGAAGAAACGCAGCATCTCCAGAATGTGCCCCAGTGCGTGCCAGAGCCCGAAGTACACGGAAAAAGCCACGAGGGGATGGACGAGCCCAAACAGGGCCGTGAGGACGCCAACATTGAGGACCTCTCGCCCCGCGGTCCACGAGACGCTGGACTTTGCCCCCGGCACGGCAAGCGCAAGGGCAATTCCGTGCTGGACGACGAGCCCTGCGAAAAGCACTTCTGGCGCCGCCGACACCAGGGGCCAGTCGAGCAAGTGCACGTTGCCGATGGCCTCGAAAATGGGATCGACGATTCCCGGATAGGCCGCGATGGGCAGGCCGAGGAGAAAGAGGCCCCGCGAGAGGTACAAAAGTCGCGCTCGAAGCGGTGGTAGCTGCCAATACGCCAGGTCGGCCTGCCCAAAGTGGTACATGGTCATGACCAGGAACAGGGCGAGGCTCCAGGCCGGGGCCATGATCCAGAGCCCGCCGTACAGCGCCATGGCCACGAGGTAGCCGCCGTAGAATTTGGCTTGGTCGGGCCACGTTGGGCGAAGGCCCCACAGTCGGGCGGCCACGAGGTGGTCGATGGCGCCGTGCGGAATGCCCGTGAGCGCTACGGCGACGAATAGGATGCCAAAGGACCACGCACCGAGTCCCCCTCCGCTTCCCCCCCCAATCCCGATGGTAAAGAGGGTGAGTGCGAGCACGCCCGCGTAGACCCGCGGGGAGCGAATGGTAACAGATGCGGCCATGGGTGGAGATGAGCACTGTGCAGCGAAAACCACGATCAAAATTAAACATAAGCACTGGCACGGTTGAGGTCTACTTTGAGTCGGGGAGGACCAGCGCGATTGCCTGTTACGATTCTGGTCGAGCGTCCAGAGGCGCTATTGCTTCTGAAGTGCGGAACGAACCCAGGATGCAAGGGCACGGGGGCGTGGGAGCGCGGGTGCTCAGCCGTTTCGTCCGGCAGCACGGCCCGATCAGACCGCCATCGTCAAGATGCGATTGCCGTGCAGGGAAAACCGGGCAATCGGGTGTTCCCGTCCTGACCCAGAGAAGAGGCCTATCGTCAGTGAGGCTTCTCCGGAAGGTACCAGACCTGTTTCCCAACCCGACTTGATTTTTTCCCAATCGTGAGGTCAGGGGCAGCGCTCCATTTTTCCCCGGGCAGGAGTCGTTCCTGTGGATCCACTGGGGGGCGGCTTGCGGCATCGGGGTACGAGTGCAGGGATGCCGACCTCCGGTATTTCGGAAGACGAGGCTGGCGGCTGGGTGTGACGATGCTGTCAAACCTGGCGTGATGGGCGCATCGGAGGAAAAAGACCTCGGAGCTTGGCGTCTAACCCTCACTGTGGTGATGACGTACCTACTATGCTAGCTCAATCTGTTTTTACTTTGCGTCTCCCAGCTACATGCCTTTTGATACGCCCTCCTCTTCCTCCGAGCGTCCGCACGTTGTCATCGTGGGGGCCGGCTTTGCGGGACTCGAAGCCGCCAAGGCACTGCGCGACGCCCCGGTCCACGTCACCCTGGTCGACCGCAACAACTACCATAAATTTCAGCCCCTTCTCTACGAGGTGGCCATGGCGGGGCTGGAGCCGGACGACATCGCGCACAACGTCCGCAATATCTTTCAAGGGAACGAGACGGTGAACTTTCGGCTCGGCACCGTTACGGGCATCGATCCCGAGCGCAAGCGCGTGCGTCTTCAGGACGATGCGTCGCTCTCATACGACCACCTGATTTTGGCCGCCGGGGCAGTGTCCACCGACTTCGGCATTCCGGGCGTGGAGAAGCACGCGTATCCGCTCAAGAATGTGCCGGACGCGGTCAACCTCCGCAATCGGGTCTTGCGGCAATTCGAACGATACGACCAGAAGGGAGACGCGGTCGGAGAGGGCGCCCTCACCTTTGTCGTCGTGGGCGGTGGGCCTACAGGGGTTGAGATGGCAGGGGCCTTTGTAGAGCTCTTTGACACCCTGGACGACGACTTTGCCCAGTTCGACACGCGGGAGCAGGCCCGCTGTGTGTTGTTGGAGATGGAGGACCACCTGCTCCCCCCCTACGACGCCCCGCAGCGGACGTACACGCAAAACGTACTCGAACGCCGGGGAGTGGAGGTGCGAACCGGCACGGCCGTGGAGCGCGTCACCCCCGACCGTGTTCACCTGGCGAACAGCGAGTCCATTCCGACGCAGACCCTCGTATGGGCGGCGGGCGTGACGGCAAGCCCGGTAGCCGACATGGTGGGCACCGAACAGGTCCACGACGGACGGCTCATCGTGAATCCTGATCTCAGCGTGCCCGAGTATCCCTCCGTGTACGCTGTGGGCGACATGGCGGCCATTGAGGGGGAGGACGGCTATGAGCCCCAACTCGCCCAGGTGGCCATCCAGAGTGGCCGCCACGCGGCAGAGCAGGTCCAGCGTCGTCTCCGAGACGGCACCACCGAATCCTTCAAGTACTGGGATCTGGGCCAGATGGCCACCATCGGGCGCAATGCGGCGGTGGCCGAGTTTGCCGGCGGTGTTGCGTTCAAGGGCTTCTTTGCCTGGTTCCTGTGGGTCGTCATCCACATCGCCAAGCTGGTGGGCTTTCGCAACCGGCTCAGCGCCCTCGTCAACTGGGCGTACAACTATTTCACCTACAGCCGTAGCGCTCGTCTCATCCTTGATCTCGCCCCCGTCTCGGACGAGCCGGAGGATCCTGACGCCGTCGATCGTGAGGAGACGGAGTCCACGCCCGCGGTTCCACAGCCACAGTAGGGCCCTGTCGGGGGGGCTATCGTCGGGGCGAATCCGACTGCGCTCTTTCCGTCATCTCGGTCGGCTTTCTTTATCCAGTTTCGGGAGGAACACGATGGGACCCCAGCATCCGCCCAGGTGCACCATTGTGAACCATATCACAACGCGTTCTTAAAAAAACATCTGCGATAAGTAGAGGAGTGTAGGCCTTCCTCATCGCGTCAGAAAATGGGACCCTAGAATGGGGGCCGTTTTCCGTTTCGGTGCAGACCGTCTATCTAACCGCCTTCGAATCGCTCGCCCCCCGGAATGAATGACCGACCACAGATCGGCCGTCGACACTTTCTCAGCGTGCTGGCGAGTGCAGCGCCGCTTGCGGCTGTCGGCCCGGTCCCTCTGCTCGAAAACGTCTCCGTCACGGATGGGCCGGACGTAGCGGAGATCGAGGTCTTCCCGGTGACCTATCCCATGGCAGGCCGGTTTAAATTCTTCGAAGACCCGGAGGGAACCCTAACTGGGCGGGCGTCGGCGATCGTGAAGATGACGGCTACGGACGGGACGGTCGGATGGGGGGAGAGCATTCCCATTCCGAAGTGGAGCTACGAGACCCTCGAGTCGGTCACTACGACGCTGCGCAGGTACCTCGCGCCCGCCGTCACGGGCAGGCCGGTGTTCGACCTCGCGGGTGCGCACCGAGCAATGGACGCGGTGATCGCGCCGTCGTTTTCGACTGGCCAGCCGATGGCGAAGGCCGGGATTGACCTAGCGCTCCACGACCTGGTGGGACGGATTACCGATCGCTCGCTGCCGGAGCTCTGGGGCCGGGCCGCAGCATCGGACATTACGCTCAGCTGGACGCTGAATCCAAAGACACTCGAGGATTTGCCGGACCTGATTCAGGAAGGACGTCGGCAGGGATTCGATCATTTCAACGTCAAGGTGGGGGTAAGCCGGGAATACGACCTCGCCCTGTGCCGCCGGGTCCGCGAGGCGGCGCCGGACGGATTTCTCTGGGCAGACGCCAACGGAGGATTTGCGCCGGCAGAAATTCGGTCCCTTGCCCCGGAACTGGACGAGGAAGGGGTGGATGTGCTCGAACAGCCGCTGCCTGCCCACCGGCTGACGGCCTACCGCGAGCTCCGGCGTGAGGTGGAGATGCCGGTTCTCATGGACGAGGGCGTCGTGTCCCCGTCCGCGCTCATGGAGTTCATTCAGATGGATATGCTAGACGGGGTGGCGATGAAGATTCCTCGGTGTGGAGGGTTGCGACCGGCCAAGCGCCAGATCGAGATCCTGGAGGACGCAGGTCTGCTCTTTTTGGGAAGTGGACTGACCGATCCGGGCATCTCGCTGGCGGCGACCCTGATTCTGTACGCGACCTTCGGGTACGACCGGCCCGCCGCGCTCAACGGTCCGCAGTTTATTGACGAATCGGTCCTGAAAGCCCCCTTTCAATCAGAGGCGGGCATGCTCGCCGTGCCCGAGGGGCCGGGACTCGGGATCGAAGTTGACGAGTCGAAAGTGCAAGAGCTGCGCGTGTCCTTACAGTAGATTCCTTCAAGGCCAGACCTGAAATGCAAAACCGAGACGAAAGTGGCACGATGGGACGCTTTTTTATAGCCGCAATCCTTGGGGGACTCTCGCTTGGCTTCCTGATGTCCTGTACCTCGTCTGAGCAGACCGCCGACTCGTCGACGGGCGCCTCGATCGATATCCTCGTCGTTTCGCTCACCCCCGATTTTCGGCACGAGTCGATCCCGGCCGGAAATCGGTCGCTTCGGGAGCTCGGGAACCGGATTGCCGAGGACAATTCCGTCGAGGAGGTCGTCGTCGATATCATCGACAGTGAGGGCGAGCACGCCGAAACGCCACCGACCGAGTTTCCGACCGAGGCCTCCCGGCTCTCGACGTACGACGTCATCGTCTTCAACAACAGTAACGACGCCACCTCGCCCCACAGCGCCGAGACGATGGTCCTCAGCGATGAGCAAGAGAAGGCGTTTGAGGAATACGTCCGTTCCGGGGGAGGTGTGATCGGCATCCACTCTGCGATTGACAACCAGACGGCCGGCTCGTTTTTCAGCCGTATCTTCGGGACCTACTTCGAGCAGCACGCGTCTTTTCAGGAGGGCACGATCAACGTGACGGACCGAGTTCACCCCTCGACCGAGCATCTACCGGTCGAGTGGGACGTCGAGTCCGAATGGTACACCTTTCTGTCCAATCCTCGGGGGGAGGCCCACATCCTCATGACCGCCGACGAAACGTCCTACGACGGGAAGAGGATGGGCGAAGAGGCGCCACGGCACCCGATGGCCTGGGCCCGGGAGGTCGCCGGCGGGCGGGTCTGGTACACGGCCCTCGGGCATTCTCCTGAGATCTTCGAGAATGAGAAGTTTCGTGAGCACCTTCTGGGGGGTCTCCGTTGGACAACCGGGCTGGCGGGCGAGAGTGCAATCGGGACCGCATGGAACCGCTACACGAAGACCCCCCTCGCGACCGACACGCAAAGTCCTACGATGCTGGAGGTCGCCCCCGACGGCCGCGTCTTTTACGTCGACCGCCGGGACTACAATAATGACAGCACTGATGCGATCATCTCGATTGATCCCGAGACGAACGCTCAAACGACGGTCCTCGAGCTTCCGGTCGACAGCCGCCGACTGAATGGGCTGAAAGGAATGGCGTTGGACCCGGCGTTCGAGAAAAACGGATGGGTCTACCTGTTCTACGGTCCCCGAAGCGGGAAAATCAAGGCGCCTCACAATCGGTTGTCGCGCTTCACGATGAGGGATGGGACGATCGACCGCGGCACCGAGACCGAAATCCTACGGGTTCCCATGCAGCGGACGGTGGCGGGGCACGTGGGGGGGGATCTGGCCTGGGGCCCGGACGGCCGTCAGCTCTATCTCTCGATCGGGGACGACACGTACTGCTGCGACACCGGGTACACGCCCCTGGACGAGCGGGAGGGGCGTCCCGGCTACGATGCCCAGCGTACCTCGGCCAACACGGCCGATCTCCGGGGAAGCATCTTGCGGATTATTCCTCAAGACGACGGCTCCTATCTTATTCCTGAGGGGAACCTGTTCACCGAGGCAAACGGACACGAGGAGGATCTCGAGGAGGGCCGGGTGCGACCGGAGATTTACGTGATGGGGATGCGGAATCCGTACCGGATCGCGGTCGATCAAGAAACTGGGACGCTCTACTGGGGCGACTATGGTCCGGATGCCGGGAACTGGGACGCCGAGCGCGGGCCTCCCGGGACTGTCGAGTACAACCGGGCCGACGAGCCTGGCTTCTACGGCTGGCCCTACTTTACCGGAGACAACGTTCCTTACAGGCACTACAACTTCGACACCGAAACCTCCGGACGGCTCTTTTCCCCGGACCGGCCCACCAACGGGTCCGTCAACAACACCGGCCTCGAGGAACTGCCCACGGCGAAGGGGAGCATGATCCCGGCCCCGAACAAGTGGGAGGCATACCTGGAGCATCCTGCTGAGTGGGACGAGCACATTCCCTACGACAACCTGGCAGAGGTGCCCTTTCCGCAGCTTGCTGGTGGAGCTCCCATGCAGGGACCAGTCTACCACCTTAGGGACGAGTACGGCACTGCGGCCCTGCCCCGCTACTACGGCGGCAAGGCGTTTATTTTCGAACGGGGCCAGAACTGGATCAAGTACATGACCTTCAACGAGGAGGGTCGTCCCGTCGAGGTGGAGCCCTTCCTGCCCGGAATCGAGTTCAAACGACCGATGGATCTGACGGTGGGGCCGAATGGCGCCCTTTACCTCGTCGAGTGGGGAAGCGGATACGGCGCCCCCAATGAGGACTCGGGAATCTACCGGATTGCGGTCTCCACGGACACGACGGGCACCCTTGCCTTGGGGGCATCGTCGGACTCCATGCGGGGGAGGGGCTCTCTGACCGTCTCGGACACGAGCGTCTCTGAACGGACGTCGAGCCCGTCAAGCGGAGAATCGAATGCGGACGCCGAGGGAGACGGGGTCGAGACGGTTACAATCCATCCGGAGGGCAACCAGCTAAAGTTCGAGGAGACCGAGATTACCGTCTCGGCGGGACAGACGGTCGAACTCATTTTCGAGAATACAGCCTCCGCGCCTCGCCTGAAGCACAACGTCGTGGTGCTGAACACCCCTCCGGAGCAGAATGTCTTTCGGCGCGTCGGTCAGGCCGCCATGCAGGCAGAGAGCTTCGTCCCCGACGATCCGGCCGTCCTTGCGGGCACCGCCCTCGCTGCCCCCGGAGAGACCGTGTCCGTCACGTTTACCGCCCCGGAGGGGATCGGCGATTACGGCTACGTCTGCACGTTTACGGGCCATTGGGCCACTATGCAGGGCACGATGCACGTGGTGGAGCAGGAGGGAGGCACAGATGGATGATAAACAAGGTCATGACCCCCATGCCCATACATTCTTCGGTTCGGGCCCTCGGCGCGGTGCTACTCGTAGCGTCGCTCTGCGGCGCTACCATCTTCGGTCTCAGTGAGCCACAATCGAGTCCGGCCCCGGTACTGCGAACCGATACGACCGAGGTCACGATTGACGCGATTACCGGGCTCCAGTTCAATCCGGCGCGCATTCAAGTTCCGGTCGGCGGGCCGGTACGAATGGTCGTCGAGAACACAGATGACATTCTCCACAATCTGGTGGTCACGGCGCCGGGGGCCCGGAGCGAGGTCGTGGACGCGGCGGCGCAGCTCGGTGCGGCCGAGGAATTTGTGCCGGACACCTCGGCGGTCCTTCACGCCACGGCCATGCTCGGGCCGGGGGAGCGTCAGGTCCTCCGGTTCAACGCTCCCGAGGAGGAGGGCGTCTACCCCTACGTCTGTACATATCCCGGCCACGGCGTAATCATGTACGGGGCCATGTACGTAGGGGCGGTCTCGATGCCGCCGGTGGCGGAGGATCCGCATCTGCCCGAGCGGGCCCGCCAGACGGCCACGCAACGGGACGGGAAGCCAGAGGGCCCGGCCCCGTCCGCCGAGGACGTCTTCCCCCGACCGGTCGGGGCCTCGGGCCATCCGTATTCGCTGCGTCGGCCCGCTCTGTACCGTACGTTCCTGCCGCGGGCGACTCCGGCGGCCATCGCAGTGGGCCTGCCCGGCGGGGAGTCCTACGCCTTCGACGCGGGCGCGTCTTTCCTCCGGTATGCCTGGCACGGGGGCTTCGTAGACAACTCCGAGCAGTGGGCAGGCAACGGGAATGCCTTCTCGGAGCCGCAGGGCGACGTCTACTACCGTCAGGAGGCAGGCTTCCCGTTCCGGTTTGGGGCCCCCGACGACGTGCCCGAGCCGCAGTTTATGGGCTACACCTACGGGGCGGGTGGGTACCCCGAATTTCAGTACCGGGCCGACGGGGTCATCATCCGGGAGCTCGTGCGGCCCTGGGCAGAGGGAGGCGGTCTCCACAGGCGGTTCGAGCTTGAAGGGGTCGACGAGACCGTGTATTTTCGAACGGGAACGTCCGCAAAAAAGGCCGACCTCCGGGTCGAGGCGTCGGCGGGGACCCGAACGGGGACGTTTGTTCGTCTCCGTCCGGACGAGGCCGAGCGCTTTGAGGTCCGGATCGTTCGGGACGGTGCCGCGGACGAACCGATGCGCGGAGACGCGGACCCTCCCTACGGAGCGGGAAAGATTGCGCCCCCGGAGGGAGAGGTCACCAGTGCACAGATTGACGGTTATCCATACCGGATCGAGACCATTCCCACCCCTGAGGGGCTCGTTCCGGAGACTGGCGGCGTCGACTTCCTTCCGGACGGCCGGCTTGTTGCTGCCTTTCGCCGGGGTGAGGTGCTCACCTACGATCCGGCGACGGAAGAGTGGTCGGTCTTCGCGACGGGCCTGCACGACCCGCTCGGCGTCGTGGCCGTCTCCAACCACGAGCTTATCATTGGCCAGCGGCCGGAGATCACGCGCCTCACCGACACCGACCAGGACGGCCGGGCCGACCGGTTCGAGACGCTGACCGACGAGTTCGGCATGTCGGGCAACTACGCGGAGTTTACCCACGGGCCTGTGCTCGACGAGGCGGGCAACCTCTACTTCTCGCTCAACACGGCCTCGAACAACGGGCCGGTTCGGGCCCTCACGCGGGGGAAGTACAGCCCCGCCGGTCGCGTGGGTCGGATGTTCTCCGCCGTGCCCTATCGAGGATGGGTGCTCCGGCTGAGTCCGGAGGGAGAGCTCACGCCCTGGGCAAGTGGCTTTCGCTCGCCGAACGGGCTCGAACTGGATCGGGAGGGACGCCTCTTCGTTCCGGACAACCAGGGCGACTGGCTCGGCACGAGCAAGCTGTTTCACGTACAGCGGGACGGCTTCTACGGGCATGCGTCGAGCCTGGCGTGGGAGCCTGGGTTTTCGGGAAACCCGCTGGCCATTCCGGTCCCGGAGCTTCAGAAAATGCGCGAGCGGGCCGCCGTGCTCTTCCCACACCAGATCCTTTCGAACTCCCCGACGCAGCCCGTCTTCGACTACACAGGGGGAAGCTTTGGGCCGTTTGAAGGGCAGCTCTTTATCGGGGAGATGAACCATCCGATCATCATGCGGGTGGTGACTGAGGAGGTGAACGGGCAGACGCAGGGGGCCGTCTTTCCCTTCATTAATACCGGCCAGCTCCGCATTGGAAACAACCGCATGACCTTTGGTCCCAAGGGGAGCCTCTGGGTGGGGCAGACCGATCACGGCTGGCCGGGCGACCGGGGCCTCCAGCGGGTCGTGTGGACGGGTGGAACGCCGTTCGACGTCGATTCGATGGCCATTACCCAGGACGGGTTTGAGCTGACGTTTACTCGCCCCGTCGACCGGGCCACGGCGCAGGACACGACTGCCTACGAGTTTACCCGTTACTACTACAAGTACGGACAGTCCTACGGATCGGAGCGGCACGACCTGCGTCGAATCGGCGTCGAGGATGTCCAGGTGGGGGCGGAGGGGCGCCGCGTGCGGATTGATCTGGCGTCCCTCGAGCCGGGGTTCATTTACCAACTTCGCCTGCGCGGCGTAGAGGCGGATGACGGGACATCGCTGGTCAACACGCGTGCCTTCTACACGGTCAACGCCGTTCCGCCGCCTGGGACCCGAGAGTCCTCGACCGGCGAACCGGCATCGCACATCTTCAATCGATGATTCCCAGAACACGATGACCAAAAGAGACCTGCTCGTCGCGCTTGCTGCCGTTGTGCTGACGCTCGGGGTGACCCATGGGGCCGGGGCGCTGGTCCCGATCATGGGCACCTCCATCTTTCACTGGAATGAGGCGGAGGTGCAGATGCAGGAGGGAGTTCACACGCGGGGGTTCGCCAGCACGGCGACCTCGACGCTCCTCAATCTGGATCTGCGGGGGGTTACGATCGAGGCGGGAGAGACGCCCCATCCGGCCCGTCCGCACGCCCAGACCGAGGAGCAACTAGTGCTGGTACGCCAGGGCAGTCTCCGGGTCGAGCTTGGCGAGATCCGTCCGACCACCGCCGGTGGGGTGGAAGACAAGACCCAGACGCTTGGGGCTGGAGACGTGCTCTTTCTCGCGCCCAATCAGGAGCACAGCCTCGAGAACGTAGGGACCCGTCCGGCCGCGTACTACGCCGTGGAGTGGCGGTCGCCGGGGATGCAGGGAGGAAAGGATCCGCTCACCAGTCAACCGTAGCCGATGTCTACCCGAAAAGCAGAAGGAATCGGCCCTGGCACGACGGAGCAGTTCCTGTTGAGCTGTACGGGCTTGGCCCTGATCGTGGCGGTGGGCCTCGTGGGGGCCGCTTGCCAGTCGGCAGGCGACCCAGGGACAACCGTTCGGCTTGAACGAGAGGGGACGATAGAGCCGGTGCCGGTGCCCGTTGAAATGGAGACGGATCGGGCCCTGCAGAGCGAGGCTTCCGCGGTCCGGATCGGCACCGGGGACGAGTCGGTCGGTCGGCTGCAGCGGGGACTCGCTCTCTTCGGATCGGAGACCGCTCCCCTAGATTCGGCGTGGGTGGGGCTTCTGCCGGTCGGACTCTCCAGCGGGGAGCATCCGGTCGCTTCGGGGGACACGTCGAGCGCGTTTGACTTTGAGGAGGAAGATGGCCGGCTTACGGTGCTGGAGGGGGGGGAGCCGGTCTTTGCCTACAACTTCGGCGAGCAGCGCCCAGAGGGCGTGCCCGAGGCGTACCGTCGGGCCGGCTACGTCCATCCGGTCTGGAGTCCGGCGGGGACGGTGCTCACCGACGATTTTCCGGAGGATCACTATCACCACCGTGGGGTGTCGTGGATGTGGCCGCGCGTCCAGACTGGAGGCGAGGAGTACGACCTGTGGCATCTCGAAGGGGTTCGACAGGTGTTCGACTGGTGGCTGGTGCGCCGCGCCGGGCCGAACGCCGCCACGGTGGGGGCAAAGGTCCACTGGGAGACCGAGACGGACACGATCGTCGACGAACGGGTCTGGATCCGCGCGTTCGCGGCCCGGCAGGGGACGCGGGCCCTCGACGTGCGGCTGACGCTTGAGGCCACGGAGCAGCCAGTCACGCTCCTTGGACAGTCGAATCAGGATAAGGGCTACGGTGGCTTTTCCTTTCGGTATGCGCCGCGGGACAGCACCGTCATTGTGTCTCCGGACGGGCGGGCGGAGGATAGCAACCACCAGCGGTTTCGTTGGGCCGACGAGACGGGCCGGTTTGGAGAAGCGGATCATCGGGAGGGGGCGGCGATCTTCCAGCACCCCTCCCATCCACGATTTCCGGTGCAGTGGACCCTCCGCCACTACGGATTTCTGGGGGTGGCCTGGCCGGGCAACGACGGGAGCGTACTCGAACCCGGGGAGCCCGTGACGCTCCGCTACCGCGTTTGGCTCCACGAAGGCGACGCTGAGGAGGGGCGGGTCGAAGCGGCCTATGACGCGTTTGTCAATCCCCCTGTCCTGTCGGGAGGAGTCCAATAGACCCTATTGGGAACAAGCGTCGAGGATGAAGTCAACCGCTGAATCCTCCATAGTCCCTGTGGCTCAAGGCCAGCCAGAACTTGGTGAGCGTTCGATAGCATTTGTATTTGGTCGTTCATGGATGCTGGAGGGGGGCTTTGAGAAGGGGCGGGCCGCTCCTGCACGCCTTGGACGTCCATTTGGCGGACGTTACCGAGCCGACAGCATTTTATATTGTAATAGAAGAATCTTACAATACAGTGAATCTAAAGTCTTATTTTTTGGTTGCAATAATACCATTTATTGTTCTTTTTTATAGGTCAAATAGTATATATCGAAATAACGAATACAAAAAAAGAGGTAATATAGATAATAAGCCAAAAAATATTGATAGAGTAGTAGAAGGTTTTGAGGTCCAAAAGCTTTATGAGGTCCCCAACGATGAGCAGGGGTCATGGGTTAAGATGACCAAGGGACCTAAGGGCAACCTGGTCGTATCCGATGAGGGCGAGGAGGGGATGTATCGAGTCGAGGTCACTGGTGATGTGGATAATCCAGAGGTCGAAGTTGAGGAGTCCACTATGCCTATTTCTGGGGCACAGGGAATAGAGTGGGCTTTTAATCACTTATACGTGAATGTCAATGGTGGAGGGCTCTATCGGCTGGGCAATAAAAAGAGCCGCTTTGAGAATCAATACGACGTACTTGAGTATCTGGGTGGGCCGAAAGGAGCGGGCGAGCATGGAAATCACTCTGTACTCCCAACCCATGATGGGGATGGATTGTACGTTCTCAATGGAAATCACACCCCACCCCCCGAGTCTCATACCAGTCGATTAGCAAGTTGGGAGGAGGATATACTGCTCCCCCGAAACTGGGACCCTCGAGGTCATGCGCGCGGCATTCGTGCGCCTGGGGGTTATGTTGCTCGTATTAATCCCGAAGCAACCGAGTGGGAGATCTTTGGTATTGGGATGAGAAACACCTACGATATTGCTGTCAATCAGGATGGTGAGGTATTTGGGTATGATGCGGATATGGAGTGGGACATGGGGATGCCGTGGTACCGTCCTACTCGTATTACGCATATAGTTAGTGGTAGTGACCAGGGTTGGCGAAGCGGGAGTGGAAAATGGAAAGAGTATTTTGAAGACAGCATCCCCCCACTTCATAATATAGGACCGGGATCTCCCACTGGTTTGTTGTTTGGGACAGGGGCCAAATTTCCGGCAAGATACCAACGCGCTCTCTTTGCGCTCGACTGGACGTTCGGTACCATTTATGCATTCCATATGACTCCCGACGGGTCCAGCTACAGCGTTGAGGAGACCGAGGAGTTCGTTACGGGTGCCCCGTTGCCCTTGACGGACGCGGTGATTGGGGAGGATGGGCATCTGTACGTTCTCACGGGCGGACGGGGCAAGCAAAGCATCCTTTACCGGGTCGTTTATCAGGGGGACAAATCGACGAACCCCGCCGAACCCGTCGATAACCCCGAGGCACGAGACGCTCGGGAGAAGCGCCATCAATTAGAAGCGTTTCACGGGCACGAGGATGCAGAGGCTGTCGAAACCGCCTGGCCGTACCTGGACGACGATGATCGTTTCCTTCGCACTGCCGCCCGGGTAGCTATCGAGTGGCAGCCCGTTGACACATGGGCAGAGCGAGCATTGAACGAGGATCGCCCCCAAGCCCGCATTACGGCACTGGTGGCTCTTGCCCGTGTGGCCTCCGAGGACTACCGTGCCGAGGCAATCGAATCACTTATGGAGATGGATCTGGAAGCCCTCAGTGTAGATCAAAAACTCGGTTATCTCCGGGCCATGTCCCTGGTCTTTCAACGCCTGGGCGACCCAGATGAACAGCAACACACTCAAATTACCGATCGATTGAATCAATTGCTGCCCCACGAAGATGAGCGGGTGAATGTGGAGCTTGTCCGGCTGCTCGTGTATCTAGACGATCCTCGCGTAGTAGATAAGGGACTGGCGCTTATGCAACGGGATATTCCGCCGGAAACGCCAGACTGGGACGAGGAGCTGCTGGCTCGGAGTGAGCGGTATGGCGGTACTATTATGGAGATGCTGGAGAATCCTCCCCCCACCAATAAACTCGCGTATGCCTACATGCTTCGGAATATGCGTGAAGGGTGGACGATAGAACAGCGCCGTGAGTATTTCTCCTTCATTAATGATGCCGCTGATAAGGCGGGAGGTGCCAGCTATACCGGATTTCTTGAACGGATGCGGAATGAAGCCTTGAACAATGCAACCGAAGAAGAGATTGCCGCTGTTTCCGATCTGACGGATGTGAATTTAAATCGCGAGCCTGATTTCGAAATTAATCCTCCACAGGGACCAGGTCGCGATTGGGGTCTGGAAGAAGCGGTAGACGTGGTCAGTGATCTCGAGAATCAAAACTTTGAGCGGGGACGCAGTTTATTTCATTCAATCAGTTGTGCCTCATGCCATCGCTTTAATGGCTATGGTGGAAATATTGGGCCGGATCTCAGCAGTGTGGGCAACAGATTTAGTGCAGAGGGGATACTTGAGGAGATTATACATCCCAGTCGGGTGATCTCTGATCAATATAGTAGTTCGGAGGTGCTTCTTGAGGAGGGAAAGACGATTACTGGACTGGTTGCGGAACGGGAGGAGAGTGTGGAGGTCTACACGAGGGATCCGGATGCTCCCCCCACTGTAGTGTCCCGTGACGAGGTCCAAAGAAGTAGCCAAGTAGATGTATCACAGATGCCTCCGGGCTTGATAAACCCGCTCAATGCCGAAGAGCTCCGTGATCTGATGGCCTACATGCTCTCCGGCGGAGATCCCGAAGACGACGTGTTCATCAATGAGGACGAGTCTTCCGTCCAAAACGAGGCTGATCAATAAATCGGAAGGAGGGTCAGGCCTCTGAGATCCGTGAGCCGACCAGGGTTCGCGTTCGTTCCCAGAGGGATTCGATTCAGGGATTACCCTCTTCGTTTTCCAAGGAGCTTACGCGGAGGCCGTTTCCAACAAGATTGCCTGAAGCCACCGATAGAGTATATATATGGTGCCGCCCCTGCCCCGAAAGCGATAACTACTTCACATTTGCTTTGGGGGTTTGAAGAACGGGGGGCCATTGGCCTGTCGCTTCACCCCGAGACTCAACATTCGATAGCACGGCATCTCTCAAAGCATGATGAGCAACATCCTCCCGCCAGTACGTACGACGCGGGCCTCCGGCTGGCAGATCGTGGGCCTTTTCCTCCTCATCAACCTTCTCGTGCAGCTGCCGGGAATTCTTCTGGGGACATTGCCGCTCCCCGTCAGCACTGAGGCTGTCGCGTTCTATTGGGAGGGGCCCCTTCGGCTGCTGAGTCTCGACCTCTTCGCGCTCGTCTCGCTGCTCGCGCTCATCCCGCCGCGATCCGAGTGGGGAGAGCATGCCTGTGCGTTCGCCGTCGGCACGATCGGCGTGCTTTTCGGCTATGAGGCCTACGAGGCGATTGTCGCAACGGCGTTTCACCGGAATCCGCTGTTCTACGCAGATCTGCCCCACCTTGCGGGAGCCGTCTACCTCCTGTACAACACGATTTCGTTCTGGCAGGGCCTTTTCGGTGTCACGGGAGGAGTGGCGTTGATCTACACTATGGTCCAGCTCATGCTCCCGGCCGTTACGCACCTCCATCGGCTCGTCTGGGCGCCTCGGCTCCGCTGGAGACTCGCCGGTGTGAGCGTCATTGTGTGGAGCCTTGTGGCATTTGCGGCTGTGACTGGGCGCGGCATCGAGCGCCAGACCTACCAGTCCGTGTGTTTGTCGACGACGGAGGCCCTCGTGCGAAACATTCAAGAGTCGTGGGCGCTCCGAACCCGCACAGCAGGCCGCCAGTCGCAGGCACCGGACTCTACCTACGTGTCGTACCGAGATCTAAGCTGGGATCGGCCCCCCTCTCTGTACCTGGTAGTGATGGAGTCTTACGGAACGGTCGTTTCAAATTCGGACGACACGCAGGAGGCGTATGGCCGCCTGATGGGGCAGTTGTCCGACTCTCTTGGAGCTGCCGAGTGGCACACCGCGACGGCCCAAAGCAAGGCTCCCGTGTTTGGTGGCCTCTCCTGGCTGAGCGTAGCGTCGATTCTGCTTGGCACCTCGATCGAGCACCAACCCACCTACGAAATGATCCGTCCTACGCTTCGCCGGTACCCACATCTCGTCTCCCTCCTGCAAAAGCAGGGATACAGGACCGCGGTCCTCCAGCCTCCTGTCCGTCAGCGTCCTGGACTGCAGGTAGAGAATCACTATGGATTCGACCAGACATTCTACTTTTCGGACCTCAACTATCGGGGCCCCGACTACGGGTGGGGGATCGTGCCGGACCAGTACAGCCTCTCGGTGGCCCACGAGCAGTTCGTGGAACGGACGTCTGAACCGTTCTTCCTTCTGTTCGAGACGGTGGGATCCCACATTCCATTGGACCGAGCCCCGCCTCCACTGGTCAAAGACGCGGAGGTCCTCAATCAGTCTCGGGCCCTCGCCACTACTGCCCGACATACCCGACAGGCGCCTGTCCTGACGCCCTCTGTAGGGGCAGAGGCGCCACAGTCCCAGACTGACCGCCTGCTCCGTCACCTGGGGCACACCTGGAAGGTGCTCGCAGACTATCTCCGCTCTCGAGCGCCCCAAAATAGCCTCGTTTTGGTGGTGGGGGACCACCAGCCCTACTTCGGAGAGGGCCCTCCCAGTACCCCCGTCCACGTTTTGAGTCGTGATAGCGTTCTCGTCCAACGGTTCCACCAGTACGGATTCGCGTCGGGGCTTCGCCCGTCGTCCAGGGCCGACACGCTTCGCCACGCCGGGCTGTACTCACTGCTCACGCGCACGATTACGGCGCACGAGCAGTCCGGGGCGGGGCATCCTTCGTCCCCGCTTCCGCCGTATCGCCCGGAGGGAGTCCAGCGAGCCAAGCTCCTCCCCGCCGAAAAATGAGAGTCTTAGATCTTACGTGCTTGAATCGGAACCACCGCCTGCAGGTGAGGACCGGCACTAATCGACTCGGCTCCGATCGTACAAAACAGAATTTGTTCCTGGTAATCAAAAAACGTAAAAGTTGGGTTACTAAGGTGCTCTGATAGTCTCGTCAACATCAAGATATGATCTCACGTAAGATTAAATAGCCTGCTACAGCATCAGCAAGGTAGTTTAGCAGTCGGAGGCGGGATTCCGTGCCTTGGTTGTGCCCCTTCCACAGACAGGGACTTCTACGACAGGGAGTCGACCTGAGGTGAACAGGTCAGAATCCGTTTGGCCAGATGTCTACGGCCACCCCGGGGAGTACTCGGTCACTCCGTTCCCAGCGCAGCCCGGAGACTACTTGGTCGCTACCGCTCCCAGCGCTGTGACTTCGTGGATCTCGCACAGAACGGGTTCTGCACTCGCCCGGTAGCTCACCATAGGCATGACTTCGCTACGCTCAGCCCCCGCTACAGGGCTCGCTTGGGCACCGTTCATGTGCGTCGCCTACTATGTTTCGGCTTCGCATCCACTCGCAAAACAGGTTCTCATCGGTTTACATTTCGATAAAAGAATTGTCACCATTTCAAAATGTGGTGGTTCTACGCGGGTAATCTGCGACGGGTATGCTTTATACGGACCAAAGACTTGACAAACGAACCGGAGATTACGTCCGATGGGGAGGAAAGCCACCTCGAGTTCTACGAGTTAAACGGTTGTACCCTCACCATGGATCTCACGACGGAGTTTTAGGTAAAGCCTTCGCCCTGTGATTCGATTCTTCACGCCGCTCTTTTTCCGTGTCTGTAGATGGAGAGCGGATGGGCTTCTACACCTTTGTTTCTGCCCTCTTATCTCGGTTCTATGACGCAACGCACGCTTTCCTCTCTCCTTCTTGCCGTTGTTCTTATTACAATTGGGATTGTCGTCTCTGCCTGCTTGAACCCGTCGTCCAACTCGTCTGACCGAAGTGCGTCCGGTGAAGCCGTGTCCGGGGAGACGACCGCCGAACTGCCGTCGACCCGTCCGGGACCGTATCCGGACCGCATCGTGCTCAACTGGGAGAAGGATCCCGCCTCTACGCTGAGCGTCACGTGGCGCACCGATACCACGGTCACCGACGCGACGGCGCAGATCGCGCTGGCCCGGAGCGAGCCCTCCTTCTACACCGAGGCCCGCACCGTGGCCCCCACCACAGAGTCGCTGCCTGCCTACGAGATCGATGGGGAGCATGTAAGTGCCCACTACCACTCCGTAACGTTTGAGGATCTGATGGCCGATACCCTTTACGCCTATCGCGTGGGCGACGGGGAGCACTGGAGCGAGTGGTACCACGCCGAGACGGCCAGCGTCCAGCCGGAGCCGTTTTCCTTTATCTACGTGGGCGACGCGCAGAACAATGTGCGCTCCCATTGGTCGCGGCTCATCCGGCAGGCCTACTCCGACGCCTCAGACGTAAGCTTTATGCTCCACGCGGGCGACCTCATCAACAACGCCCACGCGAACGTGGAGTGGGGCCACTGGAACGAAGCCGGCGGGTGGATTCAGGGAATGGTGCCCAACGTCCCCGTGCCGGGCAACCACGAGTACGAGGGCTACCGGCACTGGCACGAGCCCGACACCTTTGCTGTCGAGGTGGAGGCCTCGGGACAAGAGATGGCTGGCACCATCGTGGAGCCGGGCGGCAACCCCGAACCGCTGAAGGCCACTAGCGACAATGCTGCGTCCGGGGACGAGGCGTATCCGGCCGGGACCTGGAACTACAACGGCGGGAATGGCGAGTACGTGGGGATGCTCCGGATTGAACAGGGATCGCCCGAGTACACCGCTACAATGGTGAGTGAGGACGGCAATAAATACCCGCTCCAAAACGTGTCGGTTGACGGCTCGGTCCTCACGGGCGAGTTTCTGATGGAGGTCGAAAAGGAGAGCTCGGAGAGACTGTCCGTCCACTGGCGTCCGCAGTTCACGTTGCCCCGTAACGGCCCCGAGGGCCTGAAGGAGACGGTCTACTACCTCGACCACCAGGGCATGCGCATCATTGGCCTTAACTCGGAGGCTGCCAAGAATGATGAGGAGGTCCTCGCCAAGCAGACCGAGTGGCTGGCGTCGACACTGCAGGACGCCGACGCGCGGTGGACGGTCGTGACCTTTCACCACCCGATGTTCTCGTCCGGTGAGGGGCGGAACAACGAGGCGCTCCGCGAGGCCTGGCGGCCGCTTTTTGACGAGTACAATGTGGATCTCGTTCTGCAGGGCCACGACCACACCTACGCTCGCGGCCGCTCGGAAAACCTGAAGCAAGGCATGAACGCGCGCTCGCCGCAGGGCGGCACCGTGTACGTCAACTCTGTGAGCGGCCCTAAGATGTACGAGATCAAGCCGGGCCGATGGGGAAAATTCGACGGCATTGAGATGGAGCGTGGGGGCGAAAATACGCAGCTCTATCAGGTGGTGGAGGTGGGACGCGACACGCTGACGTACCGGTCCTACACCGCCACCGGTGAGCCCTACGACGCCTTCGATCTCGTGCGGCGGGCGAACGCACCGAACGAGATGATCGAACGTCCCCCTGCCAACACTGAGGAGCGGACCCACGAAAATACGCTCGATTACGCGCGCCCTTAGGGGATCCTCATCAGTCTTTTTGGGATCTGACGCTCTCCAGATCTGGCGTGAACAGCATTCAGAGCGAGGGTTTGGCTTCTACCATCGTTTCCGGCGGGCTTGATTAGGTTCCCCCCTCAATGATTTCTGGGACTTGACGCCAAGGGGTGGGGATCAGGTTGTCTCTGTGATGGTTACTGGGAGCGACGCTGGGGCAGCGGGGCGTCATTTTCGTCAAGCCAGCGTGTCAACTGGTTGTGGAGTCGCTTCCTGATTTTGGGCCTTTCCTGGGCCAGATTTTCTTCTTCTCCACGGTCCGCGGCTAAGTTGTACAGCTCCAGGCGATTCCCTTCATAGAATTTCATCAGCTTCCATGGGCCCGTTCGGATGACGCTCACCGGGGAGGTTCGCCATTTCGCATTGGGGTAGCCAGGGAAGTGCCAGTACAGGGCATTTCGGTCCAGGGTGGCATCAGTATTTTCGAATAGAGGCATCAGGCTTTCGCCGTCGAGCAGGTAGTCGGCTGGCCGATCGATGCCGGCGGCCGCCAGGAAGGTCGGGTAGAAGTCGATGCCGATCACTGGCTCCTGGCTCACCGAACCGGGCTCGATTACGCCGGGCCAACGGACAATGAGGGGCACCCGAATGCCGCCCTCGTAGAACGATCCCTTTCCGGATTTGAGGGGTGCATTGCTGGTGACGTTGTCGTCGGAGTGCCCAAGAAACCCATATCCCCCGATGCCCCCGTTGTCGGAGTAGAAGATAAAAATTGTCTCGTCGGCGATCTCGAGCGAGTCGAGCGTCGTCATGAGTCGGCCCACGCCCCGGTCCATCGCCTCAATCATGGCGGCGTATGTTGGATGGGTATGCCCTCCGTCGCCGTCTTTCTGCTCATATTTTTGGACGAGCGAGTCCGGGGCCTGGAAGGGCCAGTGGGGAGTGTAGTACGAAAGCTGAAGGTAAAACGGCGCGTTCTGATTGTCTTCGATGAAGGAGACCGCCTTTCGAGTCAAGTAGTGGGTGAGATATTCCTGTTCCTGGGCGTCGTCGATGTAGGGATTGTTGTTCGGTCGAAAGTACCCGCCGTCCCAGTTTCCGGGATTCCCGGCCAGATACCCTCCGACATTCACGTCAAAGCCCTGCTGTTTGGGACCGGTCTTCGGCGACTCCCCAATGTGCCACTTTCCGATTAATGCACTCCTGTAATCCGCCTGATTGAGTGCTTCGGCGAGGGTGACTTTGTCCGCTGGCAGATGCTCAGCGTTTGGGGCGGGACTCAGTTTGCCCTGGCTGGGGGAGCCGACGTGGTAGAGGGGCTGATGGGGGTAGTACTGCCCGCTGAGGAGCGCGGCCCGAGTCGGGGCACAGTTCGCCGCGTTCGCATAGGCTTGGGGAAACCGCATCCCTTGGGCGGCGAGGGAGTCGATGTGAGGAGTTTCGTAGAAGTCCCGATTCAACGGATCGAAGCTGTTCACGTCCGCCCAACCCAGATCGTCGGCGAAAACGAATACGATGTTTGGAGAGGAGGTCTTCGAGTCGGCTTGCCCACAGCCCGCTCCCCCAAGGAGGGCGACGAGAAGGACGTAGATGAGGGATCGTTCCATTGTGCTGGATTCTCTTCTATGGAAGGGCGAGTCCCCGCGAATATTGACGACCGGTGCGTTTTTTTCTCCTGCTAGCGCACAGGAAGGCCGTTGCCCTCGGCACTCAGAGCGCTGACGTTGTGGAGACTCCAATCGCCGCAGCGTACGTTTCCGATGCCGATGTGCAATAGCCTTCCTCCTAACGTAGGATGCAATCGGCGCCTTCACAAGTTCTTTTCAAGGTGTGGGCGACAAGGCACTGCGCCTTGGTTCGAATAATTGCGAAACCGCAATTGATGCCCAGCCCGAAATGCATACGGAAGGGCAGGGTTCTTTTCTTGACCTTCCCCGGACATCTGCCGATTTTCGACCAGTGTCCGCGGATTTCTCGAAGGAAATTTCTAAATATGTTCGACTTCGTTCGACCAAGCCACTTTCCACTGCACGGGACCCTTCTGGCTCTTTTCTTCCCGCTTCTTCTCGTCGGCTGTGGGGGCGGTCAATCTGATGTCCAGGAACTTACTGTCGATGATTTTCGCTTTGACGGGCCGCTGGGCTCGGACGGGACGACCATCGAAAAGATTGGCACGAATCACTTCAAGGTTCGCCTCGGTCACGCACCCAAGCATCCGAAGTGGCCCAATAAACTGAACTTCCAGATTACCGACCACGCTCAAGGCAATGACCTCGTCTTAGACGTCGTGTTTACCGGTGGAAAAGCGTATTCCTTTAACGAATACTTCCAGTCCTGGTCCTACGACGGCGAACACTGGCGACCTGTTAAATGGGAACGCGGCTTCCGGGAGACCCCCCAGCGAGATGTGCTTGTGTTTCCCACGTTCTCACAGGATCAGGTGTACGTCGGTACGCAGGTCCCAATGTCCTACGAAACGGCCGTCGATCAGATTGAGGAGTGGCAAGGCAATCCGTACGTGGATGTAGACACCGTGGGTCAGTCCCTGGAGGGACGCAACATGTATCGCTTGGAGATTACCGACCCGGAGAGCTCTCACCCCCGCAGCGAGCGATGGGTACATTACTTTGCGAACCAACATCCTGGCGAACACAACTCCGAGTGGAGGATTGTCGGGATGGTCGACTGGATGCTCAGTGACGAAGCCGTCTCCTTCCGGAAGCGCAACATGGCCCACGTGATCCTCATGATGAGCCCGGACGCGCCGTCAAACGGCTGGTATCGAACCAATCAGGAGGGGGTCGATATGAACCGTAGTTATCGTCCCGAAGGCGCCAAGAAGGGAGAGCAGGCCCACGAGGCGTATTTGTGGCAGAGCGATTTCGAGGCGATCATGGCCTCTGAG
>CAYRPX010000016.1:7376-25026 GCA_964426195.1 uncultured Salinivenus sp. | reverse complement strand
CGTACGCCTCCGTGGCGTCCTGACTGAGCTTGTGGACGCCCCGGTGCACGTTGCTATTTTCCTCGCCGTAAAACTGCTCCAGCCGGTTGATCACCGGGGTGGGCTTCTGCGAGGTGGCCGCATTGTCAAGGTAGGCCAGAGGCGTGTCGTCGTACACGTCCTGCGCGAGTGCAGGAAAGTCTGCACGGAACGCCTCGACGTCGAACGAGGTCGCCTCGGAAGTAGGGTGCGTCGTCGCAGGCATAATGGGTAGGGGTGAAAGAATGAATGGACGGATGGACGCAGGAACAATTTTGCCTTCATCCATCCATGCGTCCATGCATCCACACTTATTCGAAGTAGCTGGCGAAGCGCCGTCGAATCTTGTTGGTGATGTAGTCGCGCAGCGCGTCAATCTTGAACTCGCTCAGGACCTCGTCGGTGAAGGCCTGAAGCATCAGGATGCGTGCCCGGCGTTCGGAGAGGCCGCGGGAGCGGAGGTAAAAGACCCCTTCCTCGTTGACCTGCCCGGTCGTGGCGCCGTGACTGCACACCACATCGTCCGCATAAATTTCAAGCTCCGGCTTGGTGTAAATGTTCGCGTCGTTCGTCAGGACGATGGTGTCGTTCTGCTGGTAGGCATCGATGCGCTGCGAGCCACGCGATACGAACACCTTGCCGTTGAAAACAGCGGTGGACTCGTCGTTGAGGACGTGCTTGTACAACTCGTTGCTGTTGCAGTCCGGCTGCACGTGATTCATCCGCGTATGGTTGTCCACGTGCATGTCGTCCTTGCCGATGCAGAGGCCGTAGAGGTTCGACTCGCAGAAGGAGCCATCGGCCTCGATGGTAGCGTTGTTGCGGATCACCTCACCGCTGAAGGTCACCGTGTCGGTCGTGTACACACTGTCGTCCTTTTGCTGCCCGGCGCGGGTGTGAACCTGCGAGGCCGTGGGCCCTTCGTCCTGGACGAGATAGTGCTCCAGGTTGGCCCGCTCGCCGACAAAGGCCTCGCCCACGGTGTTTGTAAAGGTGTGGGCGTCGGTCAGTGAATGCTGCGTCTCGATGATGCGGGCAATGGCACCATCCTCCACCACGAAGAGGTGGCGGGGCTGAAGGAAGAGGTCTTCCTGGCCCGCCGTCACGTGGAGAAAAAAGATCGGCTTCTCGACGATGGTGCCGGACGGCACGTAGACGAACGCGCCATCCTGCACGAAGGCCGTGTTGAGAGCCGTGAGCGCCTCGTTCTCGACGTCGGCGTACTGGCCGTAGTGCTCTTCAACGATATTCGGATGGTCAGCACCGGCCTGAGCGAGGCTGCTTACGACAACGCCGGGGGGCAGCTCGCCGATGTCGGAGAGCGACTCGTCGACGCGGCCGTTCACGAGCACGACGCGATGAGCATCCAGATCGTCGATCAAGAATGGAGCGACGTCGCTCGGGTCGACCGACGGGGACTCCGGCGCGAGGGGGAGAGTGTACGGGCGATCGATGATCTTCGAGATGTTCGTATACTTCCAGGCCTCCAGGTCGCTGTCCGGAATGCCGAGCTGTGCGAAACGCTCGATGGCGTCCTCGCGCTGCTGGGCAATGGAGGCATTCGTCCCGTTGAGGGCTTGTCCTTGATTCACCTCGAAGGCCGAGATAAATCGGTCTTCGGGGCGTACGTCTGTGTCAAGAGCAGTGGTCATGATACGGCAAGAGGATTGCGTGCGGGAAAACGGGAGAGGCGGCGATGAGGCAAAGCCCCAGAACCCGCCAGGGAGGCGAGTCCGGGCCGGCCCGTGCGGGTTCACGCCGCGGCGGCCGCTGCTTCCTCGCGGACCCACTCGTAGCCGTGATCCTCGAGTTGACGCGCAAGATCCTTCCCGCCAGAGCGCAGAATCTCGCCGTCAATTATGACGTGCACGCGGTCGGGGACAATGTACTGCAGGATGCGCTCGTAGTGCGTAATGACGAGGAACCCGCGGTCGTCATCGCGCAGCTTGTTGACGCCCTTGGACACGTCCTGGAGTGCGTCAATGTCGAGCCCCGAATCGGTCTCGTCGAGGATAGCGAGGCGCGGCTCCAGCATTGCGAGCTGGAAGATCTCGTTCCGCTTTTTCTCGCCGCCGGAGAAGCCTTCGTTGACCGACCGCTTCGTTAGGTCGGCGTCAAGGCCCATCATGTCGGCCCGCTCACGCATCTGCTTCAGAAATTCAGCGGACGAGAGCTCCTCCTCGCCGCGCGCCTCGCGGACGGAATTGACCGCCTCCTTCAGGAAGTTCGTCATGCTCACGCCAGGAAGTTCCACCGGGTACTGGAAGGCGAGGAAAACGCCTTCCTCGGCGCGCTCCTCGGGTTCAAGCTCGAGCAGATCTTCACCGTCGTAGCGAATTTCGCCCTCCAGGACCTCGTATTCCTCGCGCCCGGCGAGCACCGCCGCGAGCGTGCTCTTGCCGGACCCATTCGGGCCCATGATGGCGTGCAGATCGCCCGTGTCCAGGGTCAAATCCACGCCCTTGAGGATGTGAATGTCTTCGCCTTCGACGCCGACGTGCAGGTTTTCGATTTCTAGAAGTGCCATGTTTCGTTCGGTTGTGGGTGGTACAGTTTGGAAAGAATGGTTACGTGCCGTAGCTGGGTGCCCTCTTTGGGCAGCATGAAAGTTTGGGGGTGTGGGGGTGGCCGAGCACGTAGACACCCCCACGCTCCCGTACTCCCACACGCAACTACCCAACAGATCCTTCGAGTTCGATGTCGAGAAGCTCCTTCGCCTCCACGGCAAACTCCATGGGGAGCTCCTGCAGGACCTCTTGGCAGAAGCCATTGACGATGAGCTTCAGGGCTTCCTCCTCGCCGAGGCCGCGCTGGTGGCAGTAGAACATCTGGTCGTCCCCCACCTTCGAGGTCGTCGCCTCGTGCTCGATCTGCGCCGAGGGGTTCGCACTCTCGATATAGGGGTACGTGTGTGCGCCGCAGTCCGGGCCCAACAGCATCGAATCGCACTGGGAAAAGTTGCGGGCGCCATCAGCATTCTTGCTCACCTTCACCAGGCCGCGGTAGCTGTTGTCCGCCACGTCGGCCGAGATGCCCTTCGAGATGATGGTGCTCTTCGTGTTCTTCCCGATGTGCTGCATCTTGGTCCCGGTGTCGGCCTGCTGGTGTCCCTTCGTGAAGGCCACCGAGTAGAACTCGCCGACCGAGTCGTCGCCAGCCAGGATGACGGACGGGTACTTCTGCGTGACGGCGGAGCCGGTTTCGAGCTGGGTCCAGCTGATCTTCGAGTTGTCGCCCTTGCAGATGCCGCGCTTGGTGACGAGATTGTACACGCCGCCTTGGCCGTCTTCGTCGCCCGGGTACCAGTTCTGGATCGTGGAGTACTTGATCTCCGAATCCTCGTGGGCGATGAGCTCGACGACCGCGGCGTGCAGCTGGTGCTCCTGGCGCATCGGCGCCGTGCAGCCCTCGAGGTAGCTCACGTAGGCGCCCGGCTCGGCCACAATGAGCGTGCGCTCAAACTGGCCGGTGCCCTGCTCGTTCATCCGGAAGTAGGTGGACAGCTCCATCGGGCAGGTCACGCCCTCCGGCACGTACACGAACGACCCGTCGCTGAAGACGGCCGAGTTCAGGGCCGCGTACAGGTTGTCAGTGTACGGGACGACCGAACCCAGGTGCTCACGGACGATTTCGGGGTGGTCCTTAGCGGCCTCGCCGAAGGACTTGAAGATGACACCCTTCTCCTTCAGCTTCTCCTTGAAGGTGGTGGCCACCGAAACGCTGTCCATCACGGCGTCGACAGCCACGCCGGTGAGGGCCTTCTGCTCCTCGAGCGGAATGCCCAGCCGTTCAAACGTCTCCAGAATTTCGTCCGGCACCTCGTCAAGGCTCTCGTAGTCGGACTTCTCCTTCGGCGCCGCGTAGTAGTACATGTCGTCGAAGTCGGGCCGCTCGTAATCGAGGTGTGCCCAGTCCGGATAGTGACCGCTCTCGAGGAGCTGGTCAAAGTAGCGGTATGCCTTCAACCGCCATTCGAGTAGCCACTCCGGTTCATCCTTCTTGTGCGAGATGTAGCGGACGATGTCTTCGTTCAGGCCTTTCGGGGCCTTTTCGGTTTCAATGTCGGTATACCAGCCGTGCTCGTAGTCCTCGCTGGCCTTTCCCTTCAGATATTCAGTCTCGGATGTGCTCATAAGCGGTCCCTCGTGGTGTCGTGCGTGGTCCGATGCGGGTGGATGGCACCGGTTTCTCGGGGAGTGCCGTCGAGCGGTCAAATCCCGAGTGTAAACCGATGTTTACGGTTTTCTGTGTGTCAACGCTCAGTTACAACACTCTGAGATTCTCGGTCGTTCCTCGGACGGCGGGGGGCGTTACATCTTTATCGGAAGTTGGTGATTCGGGCGGGGGAGAGGAGGAATGAATGGTTCGGGGAAGAGGGCGACACGTGTGTATAATCCTGCTCGGCAGTGGAGGCTCCGCTACCTCGATTCGTCGGTTGAAGAACGGGGGTCGGAGAAACTTTCGATTTTGGGAGACGGTACGCCTCCATCCATAACGTCCCTGCAAAACTTCCCAGTTCCGTCATGACGATTACGATGACTGACGAAGCCGTCGATCAGATCGAGACGGTGGCGTCAAACGAGAAGGTGAACCTCGACGAGACGCTCCTCCGTGTGGCCGTGGTGCCCGGCGGCTGTTCGGGGCTGACGTACGACCTGGGGTGGGAGACGACGGTGCAGGACGAGGACACCGTAGAAGAGCACGACGGCGTCACGGTGGTTCTCGACAAGAAGAGTCGCCTCTACCTTGACGGATCGGAATTGCACTTCACCGATGGGCTCGACGGGGACGGCTTTCATTTCTCCAATCCTCAAGCTTCACGCGAATGTGCGTGCGGAGAGTCGTTTGGGGTGTAGTTGGACTGCGATCTGCGGAGGGCAGACAGCAGAATCCCACTTCCTGGAGTCGCTACGAATCTGTCTCATCCGTAGGCATCCCCCTCGAATGCGATTGCCCTTTAGGAGACCGTGAGAATCCCTAAACCGGTAGCGTCTCTGCTCGGACTCACCGTGCAAACTTTGTTCGGAGGGAACCGGGGACACGTACGTGCCAAGTCCGTCTACAAGTCTGTGTAGGCCAAGGGCAAGTCAGCATCCGCGCCTGAGAATCTGCGTCTGAGAGGATTGGGGGGGGCTTCTCCTTCTTCAAGTCATCAAAAATTCATCTGACGGATTGATTACTGCCGGGGGCTCGTGTTCTGGAGAGCCGGAACCAGACGAGTCCCCCTCGGCTTGGCCCAGCTCTGATCCTGCTGAGGGGATCGAGCTCTTTCTAAGACAGCGATCTCCTCTGCGATGCGACGGTTTCTTCTTCCCCTTGCGGCACTGACAGTTTTCGGTCTCTTTGTTTCGACGGGTCCAGCGTTCGGGCAGAGCCTCCTCTTGCCGGGGAAGGAAACAGGGATGGCGGATGGAACTTCCCGAGGCTTCCGCCCGCGCTTCGGTGGATGCCGACGGGCCGGAAAGAAATTCGGTTTGAAGGGTCGGACCTGGCGAGCGGGGCATACGTCGTGCGCCTCGCTGCGGACGAACAGGTCCACATCCGCACGCTGACGGTCACTCGCTGAACTGAGCCTCAATGCGGCTGCGTACGTTGCCACCGAATACGGTCCCCTTCCAGGAGCCCGTGCGAGTCGGCAAAGCCGGCTGGGCTCTCCAGCACGAACTTCGCGGGGGCTCCCGAGAGGTAATGTTCGGAGGAAAACGGCGTCGTGTATTTGGAGATATTGACGATCTGCGAGTCTGCGTCGACGAAGATGATATCGAGGGCCACCGGCGTGTTCGACATCCAGAAGCTACGGGGCTGTTCGCCCTCAAAGATAAACAGCATGCCGCTCCGATCATCAGGAAACCCCTCCCGCTGCATCATGCCCCGTTCCCGTGACGAATCCGTGTCGGCAATTTCGATGTCGATCGTGACGGTCGAATCTCCGTCCTGAATGACCGCGAGCTGTCCCTCCCGGGTGAAGGGGATGGTCTCGGTTGTGTCTCTGTCTGCAGATGAAGAGTCGCTCGTTGGACCACAGGCAAGTCCTCCGAGGAGGAAGGAGCCCCATAGTAGAGTGAGGACGACCGGTCGAAGCGTAAAGGAAGCCATGAAAGACGTTACTGGTTTCGGGTCCACCGGGCGCGGGTGCTGTCGGTAAGGCCGAAGCGGTCGGCGAAGCCCGCCCGGACCTCAACGACGAACTTACGGGGGGCGGCCGGTTCAATTTCTTCTTCGGAGAAGGGCGTCGTCCGACGGGCAATGTTGATGACCTGAGAGTCAGGGGCCACGAAGACGATGTCGAGGGGAAGAGGGGTGTTTTTCATCCACATGCCACCCTTGTCCACATTGTCGAAAATGAAGAGCATCCCCCGATCGTACCCCAGCGAGCGTTGGCGCATGAGGCCTCGCGTTCGTTCAGCGTCGGTGCCGGCAATGTCGATGGTGATCGTTCGAAGCGTGTCCCCATTGGGTTGGTAAAAGGCGAGGGTTCCTTCCTCTTGGAATCCATTGTCGGACTCAGGTTGTTCGTCGTCCCCACACCCGAGCGGTCCCACGAAAACAAGCATGATAAGCAGCAGGCCGCAATACCGTCGCATGGGGAGAAAGGCGTTCGGAGCTCGGTCAATCATCGTGGGACCAGCGGGGCAAAACGGGATCAGAGGGATCGTTCCATATACACGGCGTCGTCCAGCGGGTTGTGGTAGTATGCGCTCCGCTCCTCGAACCCGAAGGAGCGGTAGAGCCGACGGGCGGACGTCATGGAGGCTACCGTGTCGAGCCGCATCACCTCGTAGCCTCTCTCCTGGGCCGCTTCGATGATGGCCACGGTGAGGGCTCGTCCGATGCCTTCTCGTCGGTAGCCGGGGATTACGTGGAGCCGCTTCATCTCGCACGCTTTGTCCTCGTCGAGCGGCTGGAGGGCCACGACGCCCACCGGCTCATCATCGACCTCCGCTAGGAGGATGGTGCCTTCGGGCGGGGCATAGGGGCCGGGGAGGGCCTGCATTTCCCGCTCAAAATCCTGAAAGTCGAGCTCAAAATCCAGGCTTTCGGCGTAGGCCCGAAACAGGCGCCGGGCGGCATCCAGATCGGCTTCGGTCTCGGCGGGGCGGAGTGCAGGCATTCAGGGGGACGGGAGCGGGCTTGGGTCGGAAGAGGATCGGTGGGACAGAAGCATACGTCCACGGAGGAGTTTTGGAGTCCGCGTCGTACCTCCCCAGTACGGGCAGACGGAAATCACTGCGGGAGAGCATCGACAAGGAGGTGATCCCGATTGGCGGGCCGGCTGCGATCAGGGTCGTCGTGGATCCGTCCATTCATCGCCAGACGGTCCAAGATAGAGGCTCGGAGCGCTGCAGTAGGGAGCATCGAGCACGTCCCGATCGAGGGCGAGAAAGAACTTTGTTCCTGAACCGTCCTCCTACTCGTCCGTGGGGCGATCAGTCGTCTTTTTCGAGTAGAAGGAGCCGATGACCCGAGTGTTATCGTCGGCCAGATTCGGGAATCGACCCTGGGCTCCCGGGGTGCCGTCGAGGTCCTTCATGTTACACATCATCACGTACCGCGATAACTCCGGTACGTACTGGATGTCCGGGTCCTGAATGCGGTGGTTATCCCAGTCGTCCGTCTGTTCCGAACGCGGCCGAATCACCTTGCCGAGGTATTCGAAGGAGGAGTTCAAGGACTCCGATTTCCACGCCGTGACCTTGTACGGATTATCCTTTGTCTCGCGGTCACAGAAGAGGTAATACGTGCCCTCGATCCGGGCGATGGTGGGGTCGCCGACGCCGTATTTGTCGCCCCCGTCCGGGTTAGGGTCCACTGCTCGTTCGTTTACCAGTTCCCAGTTGCCCAGCCCCGTCTCCGACGTGAAATGGGAGAGCTGCGTCCCATCGGGTCCGTGGGGGAACGTCCCATTCTCACCGAAAATGTGGAAGGTTCCGTCCTCGTAGTACACCCCGATGTCTCCGGCGCGATCCGACGGAAAAGAGCCTGCTTTTTTCCAGTTCCCGTCTGCTTCTTCCAGGGATCCGGAATAGGTATACACGGTCCCGGACTCAAAAATGTAGTACGTGCCGTTTACCCGGACTCCGTCGTCGTATTCGTAATGGCCTCCGATGTTGTACTGCTCGGAGACCAGTTCCCAATCGGCTTTGTCCCAGGAAAACGTTTTGCTCCGCCAGAGGTGAGCGCCGGAGGGCTCGTGGCTGATGATGAGGCGGTACGGATACTCCAGGGACATGTCCACGAAAAGAATCGAGTCGTGGTTGTTACCATGATTCTTGGTAAACACCGGGTTGTCCACGGGACGGTACCACTCGGTCCACGCCAACGACTCGGCAGGAGCCGCAGGGGAAGTCCCTTTCGTAGGGGCCTTCGGGGATCTGCCATCCTGGGCGGTGGCGGAGTTGACCGGTACACTGAGGAGTACTACAATCAGGGTTGAGGACACCAATCGGAGGAGAGACATGGGAGAGTTTTGGGAAGCCGTACGAATGCTAACGAGCAAAGAAAACCACCCGCCTCGATGATCCTGTCGGCGACGAGTACGCTGCGGCCACGTCTCGTGGGCGCCCATTCCGCTAAGTAGCGCCCTTCAACGTCGGGAGTAGTCAACGCTTTCTCAACCTCTTACAGATGTCCGAGAAGGAAACGAGCTGTACGAGGGGGGCGGTGACCGGCACGTCGGATCGCGAGGCGGGAAGGGATCACGACGGTAGGAGGCGCCGCGTGATCGCGTCGGTCAGGAGGCGTCCACGGGCGGTGAGCCGGACGCGATGGGGGGCGTCGTGGATCAGTCCTTCCACCGCGAGACGATCCAGCGTGGTCCTTTTCTCGCTGCGGAGGGGACAGTCGTATCGGTCTTCGAGCACGTCCAAGTCCAGGCCCTCACTTGTCCGGAGGCGGAGGAGGATGTACTCGCGGGCGAGGGCGCGGGGAGCGAGCGTTTCCCGATGGGCCACCGGGGGCTTTTTGCTTTGCACTCGCTCCACGTACGCCTCCGGGTCCGTCACGTTCGACCATCGCTCCGCAGTGGAAGGATCGGTTCGATCGGGCCACCAGAAGCTTTCGGCACCCGGGCCCAGACCAAGGACGTTGCCGTGGGCGTAGACGTGCTCCTGGTACTTTGAGCGGTGACCGGGCCGGGCAAAGTGGGTAAGTTCGTATTGCTCGTATCCCTTCGCGTCGAGGAACGTCATGGCAAATGCTAGGCGCTCGGCGCGATCGTCCGCGTGCCGGTTCTCAGTTGGGGCGCGTTCGTGGATGGTGATATGAGGTACCCGTAGATCCACGGTCCGCTGAAGGCTGGTTTTCCAGTCCGACAGGGACTGAACGCCGCCGCCGAAGAAGAGATCGACGGACGTGTTTTCGAACCCGATCCGTCGTGCCTCTCGAAGAATTCTATGCAACTCCTCGGCGGAATGTGACGCTCCAAGTGCTCGCAACTCGTCCTTAGCAAACGAGCGAGCGTTTATGCTCAGTCGCGTGACCTCCAACTGACGGAGGGCTTCCAGATACGCAGGCGAGGCGTCATCGGGATGGAGTTCAACGGTCGTTTCGGTGAGTGATGCGGTGCCGAAAGTTTGGCGAAGGGATTGAAAAACGGTGCGAAGGGTGGAGGGAGCGAGCCTGGAAGGCCGATCCCCGCCGATATAAAGGGTCTGCATGTCCCGGTCCGAGAAGAGAGGCCGGGCATGCCGGTCCATTTCCTGGATCAGCGCCGTCGTGAACACCGACATGTTGGGGAAACGGCGATTGGACCGAGCCGGAATGTGAACGTACAGGGCGGCCATCATTCAGGACGAGGACATTGCCGCATCCGGAGACATAGACAACGGGTCTTGCTGTTTCCAGCGGCGGACTTGCACGTGATCCTTGATCACGTCGAGGGACTGGAGTACCACCGACCGGGCAATCTGATTGAGACGCTGGTCGTACTTCGGGCTCATCAGAGCGTCCGCCGAGACCGATGTCACCTGCGCGATCGCCTCGTCGTTCTCCAGCGAACACACGTCGGTCACCATCCGGTCGACAACGTTGAAGACGATGTCGCTAATGGCGTTTTCGAGAAGGGTTGCGACGCGGGGGCCGAGGCCAGGAAAGGAAGCGATGGTACTGATTTCCCGATTGCGAGTCACGGCGTCCTGAATTACCGAGTCGAGATACTCGTGAAAGTCCTCCTGTTGGGTCTCGTAGGCCACGGCCGTGGCTTCCTGGAACCGGTGCGTGACGGCTTCGATCAGGGCCTCCCGCTGCGGGGCAATGACCTCTTGGCCGATGCGCTGAGTGACCTGTTGGCTCGTCCGGATTTCATTTTGCAGTCCCTCGATAATCCGGACCGTCACGCGGTCGCTGATTTCTTCGAGTACGATGTCTCGATACTTCTTGAACGTCTTGTAGAAATACGTCTTGCGGAGGTCGAGGAGGCCCGTTCGCTGCAGCTTCGGGATCATGGCGATCAATCGCAGCAGCCGCAGGGAGCGGAGCGATCCGACGGGAATGCAGCCAAGCACGTCGTACCAGTGGACGAACGGGTAGAAAAACCAGCGGTGGTACTGCTGCCGGTAGATGGCCAGTCCCCAGCGCACGAGGATTTCCACGACGAAGACGGTGACGAACGCGAGGTCGTAGACGATGAAGTGCTGGTGGATCGTCTGGTCGTACCAGGTGTATATCGCAGGGGCGTGGGCCGGCATCTGAGCCTGGACGAAAGGGCTGGCAAAGCCCCAGTCGACGATGATGAGGGCGAGGTTGACGATGATGAGGATCATCATCACGATGTCGACGATCAGACTCAGCGTTTCGCGCGTCGTTCGGTCGGCCATGGTAAATGAAGTGAGTTGGGTCGAACGAGCGGTGGGGCATACTCGCATCCGGTTTTCGGAGCACGGGGACCTCTGCCCAGTGCAAATCGGACACGTCCGAACCGCACTCGTACGTAAGCCTTTTGGTCCGATGCTTGACCTCCGCCAACTGCGAGATCAGCTCTCCGATTTCGAAGAGCATCAGGCCGAGCAGCGAGACCGACGGGGCGCTCAGCAGGATCGGGCCGGAGCATTGCTCGATGCGTGTCACGAGCACTGGCGGGAGGTGGAAGAGTCCGTTGCAAAGGTCCAGCCTCGCCGCCTTGTGGCCAAGATGCGCGAGCCCCCCGCCACGACCCACGCGGCCCCAGAGCGGCCGTCCCCGATCACGGTGGTGGCCACGGACGGGTCTCAGATTTATCCCGACCGCCACGTCGGGCCGCCCTTCTTTCTTCTCAACGTGGGCCGGGTCGCGTTCCAGTACGGCACAATGGAGGAGGCCCTTCTCGACTCGACCCCAACGCTTCATTTTCGGGAGCCACTGGCTGATCGCCTCGATGCCCCGCTCGACACGATTCCCAGCGAACTGGTTTCCGCGCTGCGCGACGAGCTGGAGCTGAGTCAGCTTCTCGATGTGGCCACCACGGCCCGGGTCCCGGATCGGCCCCTCGTCGCACTCGCGGACGGTACGCTCATTCGGTGGATGATTCGGGGAATGGACGACGAACGCCTCGAGGACGAACTCATTGCCCGCTACACCGAGCACCTCGAAGAATTTCGAGACGCAAGGCTCGCCCTGGCGTCGTACGTCAGCAGGCCGGCGAGCACAGAGATCGTGAACCTACTCCGGTTCGTGGGGGACGATCTCGAGGCGGCTCCGTCCTCAATATCGACCGATGCCCCCGATACGCCGCGTCTCGACGGCCTGCTCGACCGTCACGTGCTGGACACCGTTCTCGCTCCGGGCGAGCGGTCGGCAGTCTTCGGATCGGCCTCGCACATTCAGGGCGAGTACCCGACGGGGACCGACATCGCGTTTTTCTACCTGAAGGGGCCGGGGCCGGGACGCGGAGAGCTCGCGCGCGTGGAAGTGCCGCGGTGGGTGGCCGACGATCCGGGACTCCTCGATTGGGTCCACGCCACGGTGCTGCGGGAGTGCCGGAAGGGCGAGGGCTATCCGCTGGCCCTCTCGGAGGCGCACGAGCGAGCCGTGGTGCGGGCGTCGGAGCGGGAGGCGTTCTTTCGGCTCATGGAGCGGCGGCTGCGTGACGCCGGGCTCGATCCGACCGGGTCCCGCAAGCGCCGTTCGAAGCAGCGACCGCGGGTTTGAGTGTTTTCTGTGGGCGTCTGGGCGTTTGGGGGTGTGGGGACGATGAGCACGCCTGTGCTTACACACGCACAAAACGCCCATACACCCCCCGGCAATCCTTGGCCGAATTTCGCACACGTGAGGATGGAGGCGTTCCTGTCAGTAAGTGAACAAACGCAATGGACGACGATGCCCTTGGCGAAGTGATTGAGGTTTCCACCCGGCGTTCTGTGACGGGGATGTACGAGGAGCCCGATTCGTTTCGGGCGTTCTCACACATCGATGTTTGCTAATGCTGGAAACTTTGGTTCGTCGAAGTTTTACTGGATATACACAGAGCCGATTTTTAGAAGACACTGCTGAGGACGCATGTCTGGAACCGATCCGCCAGTGTCGTCGCTCGACGATCGGGCGTTGCTTCGCGTGTTCCAAGCGGAGGAGAAGGATCGGCAAGCCGCCTGGGCGGAATTCTTGCGCCGGTATTCGCCGCTTGTGCTCAAGGTTGCCTGGGAGTTTGCGGCCGATCACGATGAGGCCATGGCGACGTATCTCTTCGTCTGCGAGCGGCTGGCGGCGGACAATTTTGCAAAGCTCCGCATGTACGATTCGGCTCGAGACGACGCGCCCGCGAAGGTGTCCACGTGGCTCACAGTAGTGGTCCGGAACCTCTGCATTGAGCATCGGCGGCAAACCGAGGGCCGACGACGCTACCCGGCTGCGGTTGCTGATCTCTCGCCCCTGGACCAGAAGGTCTTTGAACTCTACTTCTGGGAGGGGAAGTCCCCGCGGAAGATCGTTGGCCAGCTGGAAGCATCTCCCGACTACGAGGCGGACCAGGTCCCCGCTTCGCTCGATCGCCTGCGGGCCCTAGATCTGCGTCCGTCGAAGACCTGGGCCCGACAGCCCCCGCGTCCACCCGAACTCTTCGAAGAAGTCCTTCATGGCGAGGATCATTCGGCCGTCGAAGAACGCGCGGACGGAGACCGGCGCGAATGGATTGAGACACTTCTCGAAGATCTTCCCCCGAAAGAACGCCTGGCCGTCCGGTGGTACTACTGGGCCGGTGTGAGTGCCTCCGGGATCGGGCAACTCCTGGAGGTGTCGCAGCGCAAAGTCTACATGCTGATGGACCGGGCCGTGCGAAAACTCCGGA
Source organism: uncultured Salinivenus sp. (assembly GCA_964426195.1). Taxonomy (GTDB): domain Bacteria; phylum Bacteroidota; class Rhodothermia; order Rhodothermales; family Salinibacteraceae; genus Salinibacter. The sequence goes on along the minus strand of CAYRPX010000016.1, from coordinate 11,753 downwards.
GGCGGGTCGATGTTACGACCGTTGAAGTGTAAACTGACCGGGTGAGTACCCGAATCGATGTGGCGCTTGCTTCCGATAATCAGCGTCCCTGCATGCATATTGACGAGGACGACATTGCTCGCTACGTCGACGGTCGGCTTTCGGACGAGGAGCGACGAGACGTAGAATCGCACCTGGCAGAATGCCCCCGGTGCCGAAATCAGGTGGCAGCGGTGCACCAGATTCTTGAGAACGGAGTTGAGCAGAAGCCCCTGGTGCATCCTGAGGTGCAGGCGCAGGCTGAGGCCTTGGGACGGAACGACGAGGACGACGAAGCGACCGGGCAACAGTGGGTTCGTCGTCCCTTGGCGATTGTGATGGCCGTCGCACTGCTGCTGAGCATTGCGGGTCTGCTGTACGGGCAGTTTCAGGAGCCGGCCCCGAGCCGACTCCGTGCCTCGTCCGACACTCCCGCCTTGACGCTGCGGGCCCCCGCCGATGGCGCGACGGTGTCTGAGCGTCCGGTCTTCGTGTGTGCGCCCGCCTCGGATGCGCTCGGGTACCGCGTGACCCTTTGGACGCCGGGGGGCACCGTGGTGTGGGAAGGGGACACGACGGCAGCCCGGGTCCGTCTGCCGGCGGATGTGTCTCTCGCTACGGGCAAAACCTATCTCTGGCGCGCCGAGGCCCTCCGGGCCGACGGGACCACGCTCCAGTCGAACGCCCGAACCTTCACGTATGCCCCGTGACCCCGGCTGTCACGTGTTGTCCCTCTGGCATCTGGTGGGAATCGTGTGGGTGGGGATGGCCCTGGCGGCCTGCCAGGAGAACGAGGCCCGCGTTCAGCGGGCGGAGCGCCTCTTCGAGCGGGCCCGGTTCCAGGAGGCAGAACAGATCCTGACCCCGCTCTTCGAGGAATCGGCGGCCCAGCCCGACAGTGTGCAGCACCTCTATGGGAAGGTGCTCCTGGCCCGAGGCGAGCTTGAGCGGGCACGGGACGCATACGATCGCCTTCTGGACCGTGCCCCGACCTATCGGGATGCGGCGCTGTACGGACTGGGCCGCGCCCACTTCTATCTGGGCCACCCGGACACCGCGCGGACGCTGAGTCGCTGGCTCCTGGGACGGGGCCGACGCCGGGCCGACCCGCTTCGCATCGCGCAGGGCCATCACGTGATCGGGCGCACACACTTCTACGAGGCACAGTACGACCGCGCCCTCGCCCACCAGCGGAAGAGCCTGCAGTGGGCCCGCCGGGCCGATTCTCCGCCCACCGTCGGGGTGCGGGCCGATGCCCTGCGCCAGATTGGAGTGCTCTACTGGTACCGGGGACAGGTCGACTCGGCGAGGACGGCGTTCTACGAGCCGGCCCTTCGGCTGTACCGGCGGATGGGGGATTCGAGTGGAGTGGCCGCAACGCTCAGCAACGTTGGCTTCCTTCACTGGCAAAAGGATGAGTGGAAGGCCCACACCCGCCTGCAGTTGCGCGCCTTCACCATGCGAAGGCGCATGGGGGAACAGATCGGACTGGCCGATAGCTATAGTTTTCTGTCTGAGATTCCCAAATACATCGGGGCCAATAATCCGACCTATCGGATCAAGTACGCCCGCAAGGCTCTGAGCCTGAGCCGAGAGATCGGTTATGCCTGGGGGGAGCAAGTTGCAAGTGGGCGACTGACAAAGGTCCTCCGTCGGAGTTTCGACGATTGGGATCGACCGCTTCCGCCGCTGGAGACATCCTCTTCGCGGCCCTCCGGGGAGTACCAGATGTTGGAAATCCTCCGTGCCTCCAAGACGGCCCGGCGCCAGAACCGGTGGCACAGGGCCGATACGCTGCTGGCCCGGGCCCACCGTATTGCGGACTCCATCGGGTACCACAACTTTCAGCGGAGTACGCTCGTCCAGCGGAGCCAGGTGCTCCTTCGGCTTGGGCGAGAAGACGAGACTCGGAGGCTCCTCCGACGTGCCGACACGCTGGACGAAAATGGGACCCGACCCTGGACGAAGACCGGGGCCACGAGGGAGCGGGCCCGTCTTGCCCTTCGAAACGGGGCTCCCTCCCAAGCTGCGAATCTGCTGCGCCCCCTCGCTGAGAAATACGATCGACGCTACCTGCGGACGCTGCACGAGACAGCGCCTGAAGTCGCGTTCCAGACGGCCGCCGAGGCCGTGCACGGCAACCGATCTCGCATCTATGGGCTCCTTCTCGACGCGCTCGTGGGGCGGAAGGAGGAGGACGCCTTTGCCACGCTGGAGCGCGAGCGCCGGTTGCCGTTCTGGGGCGGACCACAGTCGGGCGACAGCGAAGAGTTTGGGCGGTTCGTTCGGCAGCTGGAGCAGCTGGAGGCCACCCCGCAGGATATGGACGAGATTCAGAATCTGATGACGACGCTCGGGGAGATCTACCACCAGAAACTGGCCGAGCAGCACGTGCTCGACCGCGCGGGCCCAACGACCGCCGACCTGGACGTGACCACCCGTCCCGCGCTTCAGCGCGTTCTCCGGCGGCAAGAGGTCTTTGCCGAATACTTCGTGTCGAAGGACTCGATGTTTGTCTTCGTGGCCCGGAGGGACACCTCGGCCTTCCTCACCGAGACGGTGTCCCCGGCACAACTGACGAACACCATCGAGACGTACCAGCAGTTTGTGAAGCGGGGGTATGACCATCCCCGAGAGCGGCTCTGGCAGACCGCAGGGCATCGTATCTATGAACTGGTGATCCGTCCCCTCGTGCGCGAGGGGTGGCTTACGCCGGACGATCACCTTATCGTGGCGCCCCATCGCATGCTCTACGGGGTGCCCGTCCACGCCCTCCCAACGCCGACCACAGAAGATGACCCGCGGTTTTTGATCGAGCGGTACGGGGTGTCCTATACGCCCTCAGCGACCGCCCTGGTTGAACGGCGAGAGCGCCCGGCCCCGAAGTTCGACTCGGTGCTCGCTGCTGCCCCGGTGCCCGGACGCCTGCCCTACACTGAGAGGGAGGTCCAGCACATTCCCTCGGAGCCGTTCGCGGAGCGGCGGGTGCTGACGAGGGACGAGGCTCGGGCCGACGCCGTGCGCGAGGGGTGGGCCGAGTACGACCTCGTGCACCTGGCCGCCCATGCTCGCACCAATGAGCAGTTTCCGCTCTACTCCCACCTCCAGCTCACGGACGAGCGCATCGAGCTCCACGAGGTACTCCGCGACAGCGTGCATGCTCGACTAGTGGTGCTGAGCGCGTGTGAGACGGGGCGTGGGGTAGGAAGCAGCGGAGACGTTCCCACGAGTGCCTCCCTCGTCAGTTTTCCCCGCGCGGTCCTGTCGGCCGGGGCGGGCAGCGTAGTAGCGTCGTTCTGGCGGGTTGACGACCGGGCGACCGCCCGGCTCATGCATCATTTTTACCGACAGCTCACCGGTTCGTCTTTGGGCACCTCATCGTCAACACAGGCCGTTTCGGTCCAGGCGAGGGCGCCTGTAGGTCCGGCCGAGGCGCTAACCTGGGCGCAGCGCCGGTATCTACAAGAGGCCCGCACGTCCGATGCGTCGGCTCATCCCTTCTACTGGGCCGGCTTTTTCCTTATGGGGGATGGGCGGTAGCAGTGCCCGACCCCTCTCGAGGGGGAGGTTCCGGTCCTCGGGACGGCTCAGGAGAAGGCTTGGTCCTCTTCTTTTCCGTGGGACCAGCGGAAGGCACATTGTCTATGTGACTAATTCACCTCTTCTTCAAGAAGTGTAGGCGTAAAGTCCGTTCGCCATGCCCGTACCCTATCTATTGAGAGTCTTGGGCTCTTTTCATAGGCATCGCTTGTGTCTTTGTGTCATAACCGCTCCAACAACTCTCTTCTCCGGGCCCATGTCCCATGCTCGTCTCTTATTTGCCCTTCTCGCTCTTTTTGTAATTGCACTTTTCCGTCCCCTCCCTACGAGTGCGCAGGAGTCGGAGGCACTCGTGCTGGATGGAGATGCCGACTACGCAGAGGCCCCCGATAGCGACGAATTGGACATCACCGGGGAGGCGATCACCCTGGAGGCCTGGATCAAGCACGACGGGACCAGCGAGGCGGACGCCCGAATTCTCCATAAGGTAGCCGACGCCACGGGCTACCAGCTTTCTCTTGAGGGCAGCGGGGAGGTGGTTCGCGTCAACGCGTTCGTCGGTTTTGGGGGAGTGGCAACCGCCAGTGTCACGTCCGACCGAGGGGTCCGGGCCGGGCGGTGGACCCACGTGGCCGCGGTTTACGACGGGGAGGAGCTCAGGCTGTACCTGAACGGGGAGGCGACTGGGACGGCGGAGAGGTCGGGAACCATCGGAGCAAATTCGCGCCCGCTCCGGTTAGGGACGAACACGGGTTTTGACGAGCCGACCTCCAATTTTTTCAGCGGTAAGATCGACGAGGTGCGCCTGTGGGAGGTCCC
>CAYRPX010000016.1:0-7276 GCA_964426195.1 uncultured Salinivenus sp. | reverse complement strand
CGACCTCCAATTTTTTCAGCGGTAAGATCGACGAGGTGCGCCTGTGGGAGGTCCCTCGCAGTCAGGACCAGATTCAGTCGGCGATGGAGGAGGAGCTTGTGGGCAACGAGGAGGGCCTCCGGGCCTACTGGCGGTTCAACGACGCAGAAAAGGCGATCCAGCAGGAAGTCTCGATAGCAGACACTCGGCGCCGTCCTAGCGTTGAGTTGAAGGAGGGAAGCTCGGTTGAAGGACCGGGGGCGCTTCCGGTCGCGCCCCGCATCTGGGCGCGGGGGGGAGACGAGATGGCCGACGTGTTTTGGGACGAGCGGGGCGCCGAGGTGGCAAATCAGTATCGGATCTACCGTGCGAAGGGACCGGACGGGGGGGAGCGGTCGAACCTGGCTGCAGTGGGAGAGGCGGAGAGGAGCTACGTCGACGGGAGTCCCTCCAACGGGACGAACTTTTTCTACGAGATGACGGCTGTAAACGGGGAGGGGCAGGAAAGCGACTTTGCCCTGCAGGCGCCGGTGACTCCGTCGGAGCGGCCGTTCGGCAACGCGCTCTCCCTCAGCGGCGACGGGGACTACGCGGGGGTGTCCGACCGCCAGTCCCTGGACATTGACGGGGAGCTTCTCACGATGGAGGCCTGGGTCAAACACGACGGGACCAGCGACGAGGACGCACGGATTATTGACAAGATCGGAAACGACGTCGGCTACCAGCTTTCCCTCGTCGGCAGCGGGGAGGAGGTTCGCGTCCAGGTGTTCCTCAATTTCATTGGATTTGCAACCGCCAGTGTCACGTCCGGCCGTGAGGTGCAGGCGGGACGGTGGACCCACGTGGCCGCGGTTTACGACGGGGAGGAGCTCAGGCTGTACCTGAACGGGGAGGCGACTGGGACGGCGGAGAGGTCGGGAACCATCGGAGCAAATTCGCGCCCGCTCCGGTTAGGGACGAACACGGGTTTTGACGAGCCGACCTCCAATTTTTTCAGCGGTAAGATCGACGAGGTGCGCCTGTGGGACGTGGCCCGCAGTCAGGAGGACATTCAGTCCGCGATGGAGGAGGAGCTAGTCGGCAACGAGGAGGGCCTGCGGGCCTACTGGCGCCTGAGCGAGCCGGCGGGGACGGCAGTTTCGCGTGGGGCCGCCCGCCGTCCGATGACCGCCGAGCTGAAGGGAGAGGCGGACTTTGCCGAAAGCATTCAACTGGACATCACGGGCCTTTCTCCGGAGTCTATCGTCGGTGAAGGGAAGCGAACGCTTTCGATTTTCGGAGGCGGATTCGATCCAGGGGCGACCGTCAGGCTGACTCGGGGCGATCGAGGGGCTCCCAATCCAGGCGACGTTGAAGGAACGGTTGTCTCACAGTCGCTCACGGAGATCCGCGCCGAGTTTGGTTTTTCCACCGTCGACTACGTCGGTGAGTGGGACGTTGTCGTGGAGAACCCGGGTGGGGAAACGGCACGGCAACCTCTCTTCGTCCTTCCTGGAATGCCAGTGGTGGAAGCCAGCTACCTCAATGGGCCAGATTTTTCGCCCGGCGAAAATACTCGCCACACCCTTCGCCTGACGAATCGAGGGAACGTGAAGAGCGTGGCGCTGGCGTCGGTGCTCATTCCGCCCAGCTTCGAACTGGTCGGGGTTAACGCGCCCGGGGGAGAGATCGTCTCTCAAACGGACCGCAATGTGCTGATTGCCCAGCCGGTCGGCGCGGGAGCCTCGCGAGACGTGGAGTTGGACTTGAAGATCGAGTGGGACAACGTGGTACCCCCCGACGAGGAGCCCGGCCCCGACCAGCACAGCCTGGGCGACGAGATCCGGTTTCCATTTGCCGTGATCGGATCTCCGACCTCCGAGGAGTGGGAGGCCGTCCAACAGGAAGCGACGGGCACCCAAGAACTCGTGCGAGGCGCGCACTGGGCCAGCCTGCTTCGGGGGGGCTACCTTACGGAGACGTACTTTAAGCTTGGTCAGGAGGAGCGGCAAGCGGTGGTCCAGCAGCTCGTGGAGCAGCGTCCTTTCGTGGCCGACGCCCTGGCGTCAAAGGAGCTGCTAAGCACGCATATCAGGGCGAATCAGGAGGTGTACGGCCAGGACGTGATGAGCATCGAGAAGTCCGACCTCGAAACCGCTGGCATGTCTAATTTCATGGCTCAAGGCGCCAAAGCTAACTTGGTCGAGTCGATTGTTCAGGAAGCAAAAGACTGGTGGAAGGACCCGGGGTCGGAGGCTGCGGAATTCACCCGCGACTTCTGGTGGGCGGCGAAGACGATTGGGACGAATGCCTACGATGAGGTCACCAGCGGCAGGGCGGGGGCCCGCTTGACGTTGCAGGCCGAAGGCTTGGTTGAAGGGGTCACCTTTGGCCTTTGGCAACCCAACATGGGAGGCCGAAGTCTCGCCCACATCAACGGGCTTGAGCAGGAGGAGATCGGGCAGCAGCGGTTCGTCGGCAGCATGCAAAGCCTGCTCATCCCTCAGGGGGGAGCGGTGGAAAAGATCCTCGCGAAGGGAAGCGAGGCCCTCAAGATTAGCAAGGCGGGTAGCAAGGTAACAGGCAAGCTCAAAGGTCTCCTTAAGGGGGCGAACCAAGCGGATGACCCGGCTCGGTTGGTCAAGCATTCGACGGTCAACGGCAGCCAGGTCAAAGGATCTGTTCAGCTCCTCACCGACGGTAAGGAAGGGATCAAGCTTGCGGCGAGCTTCGGTTCGAGGAAGGTTCATTTGTCGGGCCCGTTGTCCAAGAACGTCAAACTCTTCCTCGGGAATGGGAAAACCTACGAGGTTCCGGCCGGCACCATTACGAAAATTGCTGAGAAAGGACAGGATGCGGTGGAGGGCTTGCCGAGGGCTCCGACAGACAAGGGATACTGTAACCAGGGATCCGTTCGACTGGCTGCGGCCTTCGATCCCAACCGCATTACCGCCTCGCCCGACGGGCGCTTCATCCATCCCTCCCAGCAGCTCAGCTACTTTCTCCAGTTCGAGAACCTGCCGGAGGCGAACCTCCCGGCGACCAACGTTACCGTCGAGCTGCCCGTCGATGAGGACCTGGACGTCAGTTCTGCCCAGTTCCACGGCTCCTCCCATCCGGACGTGATGGAGAAGACCGTTGATCCGGCCGCCGGGACCATCACCTGGACGTTCGAGGGGATTGACCTGCCTCCCAATGACGACCCCCCCGAGGGAGAGGGGTGGATCCGATTTTCCATGGATCCGAAGGAATCGGTCTCGTCGGGGACCGCCCTTGAGTCGAAGGCAACGATCACTTTCGACGACAACCCGCCAATCGAGACGAACATATCCCGCCGCGTGGTAGACCGGGACGCGCCGGAGAGCCAAGCCGTTTCGCTGCCGGACATCACCGGTGAGACGAGTTTCCCAGTCGACTTTGAAGCCTCCGACGCCACGTCTGGCGTCGAAAAGGTCCACCTGTGGGTCGCGAAGGAGCCCATTGAGGAGGGCGGCGCGGCCTCCCTGAGTGAAAGGGATTCCTCAGACGAGGGGGGATCCCCGGCGCAGGGAGGGGAAACGAAAGCGGTTACTCTCGATGGGCGAGAGTTTATCCTTGAAGGGACGGCCAGTACGGAGACGGGTTCGTTTGATTTTGAGGGCGAGCACGGAATGGAATACCACTTCTTCACCACTGCGGTCGACACGGTCGGAAACAAGGAGCAATCTCCCGATCAGATCGACGGCAACACGACCATCGTAGCACCTCCCTCGCCTCCCCAAACCATCGGGGCAGAGCCGGAGGCAGTGGCATCTGAAGGCGTAAGTAGGGTGCAACTTGACTGGAGTCCGGTCGAAGAGGAGGATGCGGCCGGCTTCGAACTATTTCGCGGCTTGGTGGCGGGGTTCGACACGACCGGCACCCATCTGGCTACCGTCGGCCCGGACACGAGCGCTTTTGCAGACACGACCGCACAAATTGGACAGACGTATTATTACCGAGTACTCACCCGGGACACACTGGGCCTGCGGAGCGCCCTTTCCAGCGAACAGAAGGCGTTCCTTTACTCCTCGGACGTTCCAGTCATCGCAAGTGAGTCGTTTGGTGATGCCTCCAGTGCGGAGGACTACCGGCTCGTTGCGCTCCCTGGGGACGTTGACCGTCCTCTTTCCAAGACCATAAGCGGCGAGCCCGGAAAAAAGTGGCAAGCCTTCTGGGACGACGGGTCCGCGGAGAACTTTTTTCAGAAGTATGATGGATCAGAGGTCTTTTCCTTCCAGCCAGGCCGCGGCTTTTGGCTGACGCACACCGAAGGATGGTCTGTTAAAGAGGCGGTGCCGTCCGTAGACCTGAAAGGCGACTCGGCCGCGACTATCGACGTTCACGATGGATGGAATATCGTTTCGAATCCTCTAGACAAGGGGGTTTCCTGGGCTACCGTAAACGCTGCACACAGCGACATCCTGCGAAATCTCTGGCAGTTCGACGGGAGCTTCGCGCAGGCCGATACCTTCCAGTCGGCGAAGGCAGGGAAGGCCTTCTACTTCTTGAACGATGTGGGTCTCGACTCCCTTCGCGTTCCGTATCCGGGAGCCCCGGCCTCGAAGGTCCAAGCGAAGGATCAGGAAGAAAGCCCACTTTTCACGATCATGGCCCGACCGAAAGGCATGGAGTCGCCGACTTCCGCGGTGAAGGTTGGGTTCGACGAGTCCGCCGCCGAAGGCCTCGGCCGCCTTGACGAACCGGCCCCGCCCGGCCAGTTCTCGCCGCTGAGCCTGCGGCTTCGAGTCCTTGGCGACGCCCCGAAACGGCGGCGCGCCGTGAAGACTGAGAGGCGACCCCCTGAGACCGGGCCAGAGGAAGGCCAGACATTCCGGCTCCGACTTCGGACCGAGATAGAGGGGCCCGTCCAGATTACGGCTCAGGGCTTAGATGAAGTAGGCAGCTCAGACGCCGCGCTTCTGCGCCCGTCCACGGGCCGCAGTTATGACCTGTCGGCCGGGGAGGCCATCACGCTTGAGGCAGCGGACAGCACCGGCCTCAAGCTGGCCGTCGGGAGCTCCTCGTACATCCAGGATCAGATGGAGGAGATCCTTCCCGACGAGGTCACGCTCACCTCCTACCCGAATCCGATGGGGCAGCAGGCTACTCTCGAGTACACGCTTCCGGAGGCGACCGACGTGCGAATCGCGATCTACGACATGCTCGGGCGCCGCGTTGCGGTCCTGGAGGAGGGCCGGAAAGAGGCCGGGCGCCACGCCATCAAGCTGGGCGCAAGGCGACTCTCCAGCGGCGTGTACTTCGGACGCCTGGCGGCTGATGGAGAGACCCGCACCCAGAAGATCACAGTCATCCGCTAGCGTGCCGAACGTGAAGGGTGTATGTCTCGCTGGTTCAAACCGCTCTCTCAGGATTGGTCCCGATTGCAGTGCACCGAACTTGGACGGGCCTATTCCTGAAAGGCCCTTCCTACCGCGATTCTACTCGACTAACGATTCTGACCCCATGTATGTCATGTCTCAAGCACGCTCATTGAGCCGACGTTTTCAGCAGGCACTGTCAATAGTAATTACAGGATTGCTCCTGGCCGGACTTGGCCTAATGGGAACCGGGTGCGGCTTATTTGGCTCCGGCGGCGGGGGCGATGGGGGGGCAGAATCGGACCTTACGGCTCCATCCGCGCCCTCGGGACTGGAGACCACGGCGGCCAATGAAGAGGTGTCGCTTGAGTGGAGTGCTGGGAGCGACGCAGACACCTATCGCGTCTATCGGTCTACGAGCTCCGGCCTTGACGCGTCGGGCAGCCCGCTGGACACAGGCCTATCAGCGTCGAATTACACCGACGAGGAGGTCGAGAACGGAACGACGTACTACTACGTGGTGACGGCCGTTGCGAGCGAAGACGGGGAGGAGGTCGAGGGCGATCCCAGCGACGAAATCGAGGGGACGCCGTTCGAGGCGCCAAGTGAACTGGAGGGGACCTCCGGGGACTCCCAGATCGAATTAATGTGGGACGAGGCCGCCGGGGCGCAGACGTATAATGTGTACCGGTCGACGAATTCGGGGGTTGACACGTCGGGTGAGCCCTTAGAAGCGGGCATTTCCTCAGGGTCGCACACCGATGAGAGCGCGGAGAACGGAACGATGTACTACTATCGGGTCACATCGGTAAATCCGGAAGACGAGGAGAGCCCGACGTCGAATGAGGTGGGGAAAACTCCCTTCGATGAGCCGAATCGGCCATAGTGTGCCCTCTGACACCTGGAGGTTCCACGGGACCGGGAAGGTGCTGGCACGTTACAGGTGATTTTCCAAATCGGAGTCGCGATCTCAAAATTCCCAGGGGATGGCACGTCATTTCGAGCATAGTCGAGAACTCTCCTTGTATGGGGCTGTTTCCTTCTGCAAGGCTTTTCGACTTTGCTGGGAGCGTGGCGACCAAGTACTCTGGGATGCGCTCGAAGTGACTTGCTTCGGGAATTTTGAGTTCGCCTTCAAACACAAAATCACATATAACAGTCCATCCCTTTTAAACGTCCTCTTCCACCGCTATCGGCGTTCTGAGAGGGGATTGGTACTGACGCTGATGCGGATGGTCGTACAGGACGTTTCTACGTGTCGAGGGAAAGACATCACCACCGAGCTGTGCGGACGAGAGTTCTCAAGTTCGACGGTCTCTCGTCCGGTATAGGACCTCGGTGAGCAGTCAGACCTGGACTGAGCGTCCGCTGGAGGAAGAGTATCCGTTCTGGGACGGCCGTTGTCGAGCGGGACGTACTTCGTGCGGCTCCGCGTCTCCGAGGTCGAGCAAACGCAGCGCCTGACAGTGCTCCGATAGGTCCAGCACGTCGAGAAGTGCCTCCCTCGCAACCCAGAGGCCGGCCGACGCATACGTGATGGGTGTACTCTTCTCAATGGCGCTCCGTCGACATGGAGGATTCTAGGGCACTGGGAGAGGTTATCGAGGCCTCCACCCGACAATTCGTGGCCGAGGTGTATGAGGAAGCCGACGCGCCGGACTTTGGGGCTTGGGTGCGGGTGGAGCCCGACGACGCGCCGACCCTGTACGGCCTCGTGAGCCACGTGGAGACGGGGAGCTACGACACGAACCGACAGGCCGTGGCGCTCGGGCTCTCCCACGAGGAGCGCGCCCAGGAGATGCCGATGGTGGACGAGCTGCTCCGCACCACTGTGCGCGCTCAGATGCTAGCCTGCCGCGGGCCGGACGGCGACGTTCGGCAGACGCTGCCCCCGCAGCCGCCCGACATCCACGACTTCGTGGTGCCCTGTACCGATGAACAAATCCGGGCACTCGGAGCGCCGTACGACTTCCTCCGCA
>CAYRPX010000015.1:0-26698 GCA_964426195.1 uncultured Salinivenus sp. | reverse complement strand
CGTAGCGGTCGTCCGTCTGCGTGATCAGCTCGCGCACGTCGCCGAAGCGGGTGTGATACCCTTCGAGGTCGCGCCACAGACGGGTGGTAGTGGCGATGGAATCGTACACTGGCACGGTCGGTTTTCGACGCTCCGTTTGAACGACCTTCGAGAATCCGCGATCCCGCAGGTGGGCCGAGTCGGGCGTGAGGGTGTGCGTCTCGATCTCCGTGTTGGGGCGTCCGGAGGCCCAGGCGAGCCGATTCCAGTAAATTTCCATGTTTGATCGTAGGCGCACGCGCGAGGGCGTATCCGGCCCGATCGCCTCCGAGAGGTCGATGAGCATCGTCTTCGACTTGCCCGCTGGAAAGCCGATGTCCGATTTGGCGACGGACCATCCGCCGTTTCCGTCCGGCACTTCGACCGTGAGGCTGCGAGGCGGTGCGTGGTCGCCCTGGCTGATGGCGAGGTTTAGGGAGGTGTCCGTCGGGTAGACCCAGCCATCGGCAACGAGCCACAGTGGGCCTCGAGTCGGGACGTTTTCTCCCAGCTCCACCGTGACGAAGTGCTCTTCGGCACGGCCCTGGAACGGTCCCAAGTCGAAGGTATCAAGGTATTGGTTGTCCTTAGTATCGACGAGATGTGTGACGTCCCGACCCTCCTGGTCAACGGCCTGCTCGACCGGTTGCGGATCTGCGAGAGGCGTCAGCGTTTGATCCGGGGCCGGGAGGGTAAAGCGCTCGTCGAGTTGCACCTCGGTGTCGGCGGGATGGTCCACCGCCAACAGTTCCACGCGGTCGAAGAAGTGGCTCTCCCACAGCTCGCCGGTAATTCGAATGTCATACTGGCCGTTGCGTTGGGCCACATGCTCGCCCGGAATGAAGATACGGTCTTCGCTGTGAATGACCTGCGCGTCTCCCTGCGCGTTGATGCGGAGGCCGAGGGCCGTGCGCCAGAGAAAATCGGTTTCGAAGCGCATTCCCTCGCCGTCGTAGGTGTAGACCCACGGGCACGACCCCTTCAGCCGCTGGCGGGCGAGGGCCATCTGGGTCGAGACGAGGTCGAATTCGGCCTGCACAGTGCCGTTGGGCCAGATGATGCGGGCCACGTCGGCCCCCGTACGGCGCCCGATGCCAAAGTGAACCGTTGGTTCAGTAATGGGACGCTTCTGGTAGAGCAGGCCCGACCGAAGTTCAATCTCGCCGCCGATGCCGAAAGGGTTGATGCGGCGGTCGCCCTGGGCACGGGCCGCCCGAGGCTGAAGGCGCTGTGAGTTGTAGTTTTTGGCCCCTCGATTCGTGAGTCGTAGGGGGGTTCCCGTGTCGGCGAGGGCCATGAGATCGAGGCGGCCTTCCCCGCGCACATCCGCGAGGGAAAATACTGAGTGCGGGACGGAGGGGGAGGGTGAGACAAACGTGTCGGTCGAGTCTTGGAGCCAGACCTCCGCTCCGTCAGGAGAGCTTTTCGTCAGATCGATCGCGCCGTTGTTGTCGAGGTCGCCCGCGAGCAGACGGGTCGAGGCGACGGGGGCCTCAGGAGGAAGGGCCTCGGTAGTCATGACCGTGTCGGCTTGCCACTCGGAGGATTGTGGAGGAGGAGGGGTAAGCCGGTACACCCTCCCGTTCGCCCGGAGCACCAGGAGGGTGAGGGTGCCGTCTCGGTTGACATCGGCAACCGAAAGGGCACGGCCTGTGGGGAGGAGGTTCGGGAGAGAGATGCGCGAAAAGCGCGGCGAATTGGAACGCTGGTTGTCGTAGACGGAAAGTCGACCGTCAGCGTCTAGCATCGCGGCGTCGGGTGTGCCGTCGGCGTCGAGGTCGGCCCACACGAAGGCCCGGAGGGCCTGAACCTCTTCGAAAAACGACCGGCGGGCAAAGGTGCCGTCTCCGTTGTTACGAAGCGTTAGTGGTGGACCCGAGGCCCGAGCCAGCACGAGGTCAAGATCTCCGTCCATGTCGAGGTCGGCGGGCCACACCCCTGCGTACGCTTTGTTCCGGGCGTCGGCGGGCACCGCGTCCGCCGTCACATGTTGGAACGAACTGTCGGGTCGCTGGCGGTAGAGACGCACGCCGCCGGGGCCCGCCGCCGCAAGGTCGACCCGAAAGTCGTAGTCCATGTCGAAAGCGGTAACGGCGTTGCTCGACGGGCTCTCCTGGTCTGCTCCCCCCGGGAACGGCATTCTCAGGAGTCGTCCGAGCCCTGTTTCGAGGCGGATGGTTTCGCCGTCCGTCATGATCACGTCGGGGGGCACGTCGTCTGCCAGGGACACGTGATGCACCCAGTCCCAGGCCCCCGTTGAGGCCAGCGTGTCGGGGGGGAACGTGAGGCCCGTATCCACGGACGCGGGACGAGGATCGGGCGGCGTCATTCGGAAGAGTTGTGTCACGACGCTCGCACGGTCCCGGAGGGATGGCGGCTGGACCGCGGACCGCGCGCTCCGGTAGGCGGGGAGGCGCTGAAGCTCGTTTTCGAGAAATGCCACCTCCGACGCGGCCTGCGACGGGGGGACGACCGCGTCGCGGACGTCCTGGAGGGACGACTGTACCGCTTCGGGCCAGGAGGCGGATCGCTCCTCAAGCTGATCGAGCATCTCGCGGAGCGTGCTCTCGTCTCCCGTCTTCGCCGCGAGCCGGGCCATTTCCACGAGCACCACGAGGTTGTCGGAGTGTTGTGTGTGCAAATCCCTCATCCACCGGAGAGCCTTCTCGTCGGCGGACGCGCCGCCCTGCTGCTCGGTCACCTGCGCGAGCGCGTATCGGGCCGGGGCGTGCGTCGAATCGAGCTCCACGACCTCCTCGAAGTGCGCGAGGGCCTGGTCGTAGCGTCCCCGCTCTCGGGCTAGGACGCCGGACAGAAGACGGATTGTTGGGTTTTGGGGCGCGAGGGATCGAGCCTGCTCAAAGTGGGACGCTGCCGTCTCCAAGTCATTTTGCTGTGCGGCCAGCAGGGCCCGATTGGCCCAGACCGCCGGCTCCCCGGGGGCCACCTCAGATGCTGTGGTGAGCTGTTGCTCGGCTCGGAAGTTTTCGCCGACTTGGAGGGCCGACACGCCGGTGTAGAAGCTCGTGATGGCCGTCTCGTACTCCTCACTGTCGGGCGAAGGAACGCGGTCGTTCTGGCACGACACGAAGCCGAGTCCGATCACAACGAGCAGGATCGGTGGGAGGATAGGAACGGAACGCCGCATTCGTAGCCGGTAGGATGGTTCAAGAGACGGGCAGGCAGGAGAGCGCCAAAGATTTGGGCGGTGAATCCCACAGTGGGACCGACTGAAGGTGGGCAATGTTGCAAGACTGGAGGAAGGACCACCTCCGGTCGAAGCGCACTTCTGTGTCCTCGTGCCGGTGTAGAACTAGGGGCAGAGAACCGTTTCGGGTCGAGCAACGCTCTCCGAAATGCGCCCGAGAATAAAATTCCATAAGTGTTTGCTAACCAAACACTTATGGAGTCAGGACTACGGAGGCGTCTATTTCGTCCGGTTCTGGCGAATCCAAGCAAGGGCCAGACGAAAATGTCGGCCACAGTCGTCCAGATTCTCTTTGTTCCTGTGGAAGCAGACGACCAGCTTCTCGTTTGCGGTTGTTCTTCGTGCAGGTCGTGGACCTTGTGCACCGTCGTCGAGAAGCTCTCCCCCTCGAAAATCCAGTGACGGCATTCAATTAATCACCCCGGTTGTCCTGTGAGAAGCGCATTCATGGGGGTTGGGAGGGACTGCACGCTTTAACGGATCTCACACGAAGGATCAACGCTAGAACGAGCTCTCCTAGAGTTGACATTTTTATATTTACATTTTTTCCTGAAATGAGGCCAGACTGGCCGGTAACTTTTACGGTCCAAGCCCCGAACCCGGTGTAAAATCAAACCTGTGTCTCCTTCACATGGAAAGAACCCCATAGGCGACGCTTCATCTCACTACAGTAACCCAGTCCCATGCTCTTTTCACGTCTTCTCTCTTCGCTTGTCGCACTTGGCCTCGTCGCAGCTCTCATCATTCCCAGTTCAGCCGTCGGCCAGACGGTGATCTACGTGGACGACGACGCGGGCGGGGCCAATGATGGGTCGCAGAGCGATCCCTACGCGGCCTTGCAGGAGGCTCTCTCCGAGGCCGCGAATACGTCCGGCAGCGTCGAAATTCGCGTCGCAGGGGGCACGTACTACCCCGACGAGGGCAGCAGCGTAACCGATGGGGACAATACCGCCTCGTTCGAGCTCAGCGGCGACCTCACCGTGAAAGGCGGGTATACAGGCGACTTCAGCGGCCGTGACCCGGCGGCAAACATGACCGTGCTCAGCGGGGATATTGATCAGGACGATGCCACCAACAGCGACGGCGTCGTCACGGACACTGCCGACGTGAGTGGCACGAACAGCGATCACGTGGTCCAGGCCAGTGACATCAGTGGGACCGCGACTCTGGACGGACTCACCGTGACCGCGGGCCAGGCAAACAACGACAGCGATGGGACCAGCAATGGAAAGAGTGGTGGAGGAGCTCTTCTCCTCAATAGTGATGTCGTATGGAAAAACGCTGCGTTCGTGGGCAATGTCGCTTTTCAGGACGGGGGCGGCATTCACCTGGACGATGATTTCGGGACCGAACCTGGCAGTCTCGCCGTCGAGAACAGCAGTCTTCGGGCGAATGCCGGGCAATTTGGAGGTGCGGTCCAAGTTCGTTCCGGGCCGCTCACCCTGGCAGGCACGACCGTCCAAGATAATGTCGCCAACGGTGGAGGCGGAGTTCACGCGACGAGCGACAAGCTCCCGGCAATTACCGACGTTACCTTTGTCGACAACAAAGCAATTGAAGTCGGAAGTGAGTTAACCCTGAACGGTGAGGGTGGAGGGCTTTACGCGGAGGGGGGAGATAAGTTGTTCGGTACTCCTCCGGATAAGACCCTCGTCCTTCGGTCGGTCACCTTCGAGAATAACACGACAGAGTACGACGGAGGCGGCGATCCGCAGGACAGCGAGGGAGGCGGGGCATTTTTGGACGTTTGGGAGCCTACGCTCATCGACCTGACGTTTCGAGGAAACACCGTCTCGGAGACGAACGCGGGAGGACTTCATCTTGAATCGCGGGGGGGCATTCTTCGCGGAGGACTGTTCGAAAACAATGCTGCCTCTACGCCCGAGGGCGACGCGACGGACGCGAGCGGAGGTGCCATGCAGTATCTCGTGTCAGGATTTGAGACGGAAGGCTTGACGGTCGCCAACACGACATTCCGAAACAACTCGGCAAAGACGGACGGCGGTGCGGTCACTAGCAGCGGCCGAATTACGTTTGACAGCATCCTCTTTGAAGAAAATTCGGCGGGAGCAAACGGCGGAGGACTCGACATTTCCGGCAGCGGCTGGATGCTCCAGGACGTCGTTTTCCGAAACAACACCAGTGATGGGGCAGGAATAGGAACGGTTGGGGGCGGCGGGCTTGCCGCCGAAGAACTCAATCCGGACGGCGTTTCGGGACGGCTCGAGAAGGTTCGCTTCGAGTCGAATGAGTCAGGAGCGGACGGCGGTGCTATGCGGGTGAGCGGAGGGACATATAAGCTGAAGAATGTCGATTTTGTGGACAACGTCGCCGTAAGCAACTTCGGCGGCCAGGGAGCAGCTCTTATCACCGACGATGCCACGGTAGATCTCGTGAACGCGGAAGTGCGGGGCAATGAAGGTACAGGGGGTATGATTGAAGCGATAAAGGAGGGCAAGAATCAACTGACCAACGTCCTGCTCGCCGACAATACCGAGCCGTTCAGCGTCGTTGGGACTGGCGTCGTGAAGAACAGCGGGGGCTCTGCAACGTTGAAGAATGTGGTCGTCGCGTCCAACGGGGTGACAGGACTCGTCAACGCCGACGGTACATCGGGCCCAAGCTCGATGACCGTTCATAACTCCATTGTTCACCAAAACGAGGGTCAGATATTCAACGACGCTGAGGACGGAAGCACGCTCAACGTCCAAAATACCCTCGTGGAAGGAGGCCTCCCCAGTGACGTCACGGATAATGGTGGTAACATCACCGGGGACCCTCAGTTCGCCGCGCCCAGCAATGGGGACTACCATCTTCAAAGCGGCTCGCCCGCCGTCGACGCGGGCGACGACAGCCTTATTCCCGACGACAGCCTCGACCTCGATGCGGATGGTGACTCCAGCGAAGCAGTTCCCTACGACCTCGACCAGAACGTCCGCACTGAGGGTACCGTCGACATGGGGCCGTACGAGGCCGGGTCGGCGCCTCCCCAGTTTACTGCCTCTCTGTCTGCGGGGGACTCCGACGCTGGTTTGCCAGAAAGCTTTGGGGCCGAGCTAACGTTCCAGACCCTCTCCACGAGCACCGATCTGACGGTTACCTACGACGGATCGGCTTCGACGGAGGGGCTCGGTCTTCCTGGCGAACAGGGCTTGGCTGTCACTGCACTTTGGAATATCGAGTTCAGTCCTGAGCCGTCCTCCTCGGAGGTCGAAGCGACGGTCTGCTTCGACATCGGGGACCTGTTCTTTCCGGTTGTCGATCGCTCGGCTCTCAACGTCTATGCCCGGAGCGACCCCTCAGGCACCGACTGGCAGGAGCGCACCCCGACCGAGCTGCGTCCTAGCGCGGAGAATCCGGAGCAGATCTGTGCCACCGAGCAATCGAGCTTTAGCCAATTTGCCGTTACGGCAAAACAAAGCGAGTTGCCCGTCGAGCTGGCGAAGTTGGAGGCGCACGCCGACGCAGGTACGGTCGTACTCTCTTGGAAAACGACCTCAGAGACGAACAACGCTGGCTTCGAGGTCCAGCACCGGACGTCCGTGGACGGGGCCTGGGCGAAGATGAGCTTCGTTGACGGAGCCGGCACGACCAACCAGTCGCGGTCCTATCGCTTCTCAGTTGAGGAGGGCTTGGCGCCAGGCACGCACCAGTTCCGGTTGAAGCAGGTCGACCTGGACGGCACCGCGCACCTCTCCAAGGCTATTTCCGTGAAGCTGCGCATGGAACAGCCCGTACGTCTGACCGCCCCATCGCCCAATCCCGTCTCCGGCCAGACCACTGTTTCCTTTGCGGTGAAAGAGACCCAGGAAACGACCATTCAGCTCTACAACACGCTCGGTCAAAGAGTGGCCACCGTATACGATGGGACCCCGCAGGCTGGGGAGCAGCAAGCAGCCCAGATCGACGTGAGTGGCCTGTCGAGCGGGGTGTACTTTCTGCGGCTCACCGCTGGCGGGGAGACGAAGACGCAGAGGCTGACAGTGGTGAAATAACCTGCGCACTCCGCCGTTATTCTACTTCGGGATCCTGGGAAATTGATCTTCCCAAAGGATCTGCATGACCGTTCGCTCTCCATTTTGGCCATTCGAGACCTCACCTAGTCGAACGTCGCGTACCGCTCGAACCCTAGGTCGTGGGCCGTGTCTGCCGAAACTGCGACCACACCCGATGACGTACAGACGAGACGGACGAAAGACACTCTAGGAAGGGCATTCACCACACTAATTCACTCACGGGAATGCGATCGATGCGCTCTACGCAGGGCGGGAAGCTTCACGCAAAATGCCCGGTCCGTTCGACGTCCTCTCCTCCCCGTCGGACGAGCGTCCCCACCGTGGTCGGGCCCTTTTTCCTTACCCGATCAGGAATCGTAAGATTCTCCTGCGGCCCATTGTGGTCGGTCCGGTTGACGTGCCAAATTCGGTCCCCGCTAAACTCCACCTCAAACTCTTTGAGTTCGAGGCGGAGGGCCTCCCCATCGACCGCTCCCTGCAGATAGCTGATCGGCGAGAGCCCGCCCCAGATGGCCCCATGCACGATTTGCCAGATTCCCTCTCGCTTCGTCGCGGTAATGTCGTGGTGCTCTCCGCAGAGGTAGGCGTCGACTCCATGCTCGACCATCGCCTTCCAGAAGTCGGTCTCTGGTCCATTTCCGCCCGCCATCACGATCGCACTTGACTTGCGGCTGCTCACGTCCGGAAGGACCGGGACGTGCCCCTGCACAATGATGTGCTCCCGGTCTTGATGGTCGGCAAGCACCTGTTCGAACCACTCCATTTGATCGCCGGCGACCCGCCATCGAACCTCCCCGTCCTGAAGATCGAAGGTGTCCACGTTTACAAACAAGGTGTTGCCCTTCGTAAAATAGTAGGCCAGCCCCTTCTTCGTCTCGGGTCCATTCTCCGGCATCTGGAAAACGTCTCGAAAGGTCCGTTCAAAGGCCGGAACGACTTCCGGATTGACCGGATTGTCTCCTCGCTCGTGGTCACCGGGCACGACGTAGAAGGGAAATTCGTGGTCCTTCATCCGTCGGACCCAGCCCCCCCAGTACGCGAGCGCGTGCTGCCGGGCCTGTCCCAGCGAATCCTTCCAGCGCGCATCCATTAGGTCGCCGGCCACGAGCCCAAACTCGGCCCCGTCAGCCTTCATTGTTTCGAGAAACCAGGTAATCGCCTCCTCATAGCCAGGCTGTGGATACGGAATATCCCAGTTGAAAAAGTCCGGAAAGCTGCTGAATCCGAACTGGTTTCTCGGCGCCTGCAAGCAGCCGACGCCGGTCGAAAGAGCAAAGAGGCCTACCGCCGCTCCCCCAAGGCCTTTGAGGACGTCTCGACGGGACATTCCCCCTCTCGTAGGTGAGGTCCGGTCCTGCTCCGTAGGATCGCTGTGCATGGGATGGAAACTGGTTGATGAAGCAAATTAGAAGTATCGAACCCGGAAGGTGGGTTCCACTAGCAGACTGTTGGGTATTACCGGAGAAGCAGGCGTGCAATCGGGATTTCGAACTGTTGGGAAGTTGGCATTTGGCAGTTCACCTGGTGGGATTGGGACGATGTGTCGAGCGATTCCGAAGTGTTCGATCCATCCGTGAAGTCCCCCGGCGCATTGACCTTCCTGCATTGCTCCGTAGAGCTTTTTCAAGGTTTGCCCGGTGCTTTCCAGGGCTCATTTCCTTCGAACCTTCCGCGACCTCTCTACCGGAATTCTCCAACTGCCTCAATAACTTTCCGAAACTTCCAACCCTTGGTGTTCCCATTCAATGATCCACGGATCCTCTGTCTCCTCTTGGAATGATTTGATCTTTGCCTTCATCGCTTCCATCCGTTCTGAATACTCCGAGCGTTCCGCCAGATTGTTGAGCTCATCCGGGTCTTCTTTAAGGTCGTACAGTTCAAATTGTGGGCGATGGAGAAAATCCTCCGTTGGTCGTTTCCCAATTGTTTCGATGCCGTTGCGCCGCAGATACTGCCACGTGGTCGATTCCCAGATATCCCGCGGCATTGGCTGTTCCTGTTCCCACATGATGTTCCAGATTAGTTTGAACCGCCGACCGCGAAGCACCCGCATTGGAGTATACATGGTGACTTCATGGAAGGTATGGGAGGCATAGCTCTCGTCCCATCCCTGGGGATGCTCCTCCTCCAGGATCGGCTTTAGGGAATCCCCCTGAAACGCTGCGTCCGCCGGTGATAGGCCAGCAACGTCCAGGATGGTTGGCGTTAGACACGACCAGTTGACCAAGGCGTCATTGGTTATCCCTGGGTTTTTTGGCTGGGGAGGCTTCACAACAAGGGGGAGACGAGTCCCTGGTTCGTACAAGGTCGCCAGTGCCCCTGGAAACGCCGGCCCGTTGTCGGACAGAAACATGATTAGGGTATTATCATACTGACCGTTCTCTTTCAGGATCGAGATGAGCCGACCCACCCCCTGATCCATTCGCGAAATTGCTTGGTAATACTCCGCCAGTTCGGCCCGGGTTGCCGGAGTATCCGGCAGGTAAGAGGGGACGTCGACCTCCTCCGGAGTATAGGTCACCTGTTCGACTCCCTCGTATCCTTCCGGCCTATTGCCAAATGGATTTGGATCCGGCCAGGCGTCAAAGGGACGCCCCCGGTGCGGATCCCAGGGACAGAAGTAAAGAAAGAAGGGCTGATCGTCATCCTGGGAAATGAAGTTGCGAGACGTCTCCGCCATCTGAACGGCGTTTCGGGCATCCGACTCGATTTCTGCGTCAAACGGAAAGATCTCGCGTGGAGTTACATGAAGTTTTCCATTGAGTCCGGTGCGATACCCGGCAGATCTGAGTAGGCCTGGTAGGGTCTTTATATCGTCAAAGCAGGAAAAGTGATGGTAGGCGTGCGAGAGACCATACATGCCGGTGGCGTGGGCGTAGAGTCCGGTCAATATGACAGACCGGCTCGGACTGCAACTGGACGTGGTACAAAAAGCATTTTCGAACGTCACTCCATCCGCCGCTAGCGCATCTATGTTCGGGGTGTTAATCGCGCCGTTTCCATAACATCCTGCATCCCGCCCCATGTTGTCCACCAAAATCATCACCACATTCGGGCGGTCTGCGGCAGCCGCGCTCCGAGATTGCAGCAGCGTGCTGGTGGGCCACACGGTTGCGGCCCCGAGACTGGCTGTCCGTAGAAAGTCACGACGAGTGATGCTCTCCTGATGAGCCATCGGACTCTATCTCCTTCTTGCTGATCCATTTCACTGTGGTCTTCTGCGCCGATCCGCTCAAGAGAAGTCCGTTGTCGACTCTAATCGATGGGCTCTTCTTCTCCCGAGCGGGTATGTGCCACCTATCAATCCAACTCGCGGACCCAGATATTGCGGAATTGCACGCGATCGCCATGAGTCTGAAGTCGAATCGGCAGACGGGCCGGGTGCTCCTCGTAGGGCGGGCGAGCGTTGTGCGTTGTTGGACCGGTCAGTTTCTCATTGTCCTGTACCAGAACGCCGTTGTGGAAAACAGTAGCGCGCGCTCGTCGCACCACATTCCCGTTCCCGTCGAAGTGCGGACGGCGGAAAATAATCTCGTACGTTTGCCATTCCCCAGGGGGGCGGTTGGCGATCACAAGTGGGGGATACTGTCCATATAGGGCTCCTGCTTGGCCATCCGCGTACTGACTCTCATGTGAATCAAGTATCTGCACTTCGTATCGGCCCATTAAAAAGACCCCGCTATTCCCATGAGCTTCCATCTCGGACGACGGGGGCGGGGCCCATTCTATGTGGAGTTGCACGTCCCCGAACGACTGCTTCGTCTGAATGTCGTCGGTATCCGGGTCTGCTTCCATAACACCGTCCTGCACCCTCCACTTCACAGGGGAGCCGTCGAGATGCGTCCAGGCGCTGAGGTCACCGCCACCGAATAGAACGACCGCGTCGGAAGGAGGAGGCTCCGGTTCTGAGGGGGCAGGGCCAGGATCCACAACAGGCGGGTTCGGACGCTCGGGGTCGTGAATCTCCCAATACACGGGCGCACGCTCTTGCGCAATGAGGTCGAGAGGCAGGAGCACCAAGCCGAAAATGGCGAGCGCGAAGGTACCAAGAAAGCGAACGGTCATTTGGGAGGGGTAATGTTTTGATCCAAAATTTGGGACCTCTCCTCCGGGAAGAGGCTGTAGAAGATGAGGTTCATCGCTCCAGGTCCGATCCCTCGCCTGAAATCGTAAGGTCTATCGACGCACCGTGCCATCCGGGGCATCGACGAGGAGGCGCTCGAAGAGGTTAGCAATCGCACAAGTCGTATCCCGACGGACGAGCCGCTGTGCCATCAGTCCTCTTGTCCTCTTCCCGAAGGAAGGGGCTTTTAGCTCAATCGCCGCGATCACGACGTTGACGATTCGGATATAAACGGGGCGACTCAATATGGAGTACGACTTACGTAGCTTCGATCAAATAAACTCGTTGGGTGGCCAAAGAAGCACAAAGAGCGCTCTTAAGTATCGATATATTACCGTTGTAAAAATAAATGTAAATCGAAAAACAGAGCGTCGAAAAAATAATTCTATCCCTGTGGGGGGATAAAGTGATCTTTAATAAAGTCGATATTTTTGCCCGTCACTACTTTACATTGCTCATGGTTGTCATGGTCTGTTTCGAATATAAACCATCCATCATAGTTGATATTGTTAAGCTCATCAAATGCGGTAGCCCAGTCAATACGCCAGTTGTCTTGGAGCACACGACCGTCATTTTTCACATGGACAGCAGCTATTCGATCCTTCCCAAGCAATTTTATCCCTGGGACTGCGGCATCTGGATACCCATAACTATACATGTTATCGAGGTCGTAGTATACTTTGACAGCAGGATGATCGACCATGTCCACCAGCATCTTATTCTCCTCCGGACTGAGAGAATTCTCTAATCCCAAGATGATTCCCGCTTCTTGAGCTCGGGGTGCGACCTCCTTCAATACGGACACCACAGGCTCATATGAATCTTTGTCCGTCATGTCCGGAGCAGAGTCCCTGAAAAACGCTACCAACATAATTCTGGCCCCTACGATTTCTGAGGCTCGGATAGATCTTGTGAGGTCCGTAGTGGCAAGAGGGCCCCATGGAGTATGATTCCACACTCCAGCTGTAGTTGGGACATCTAATCCCCATCGATGAGCTTCTGCTTTGTACCGGCGGGCTACCGACAGGTCCCGCATATTTGGGGTCCCGTTGGTCACCTGTAACTCTACTCCAATAATTTCGGGGATATCTCGAGCTACCTTGAAGGTGTCAAAATTCGCGATCATTCCCTCCGAAGAATCCTCCGGATTGCGTAAACTAGCCTGGCGGATGCCGATTTTGTAAGGGAGGCGGTCATCTCCTACATCACTTTCCGCATCACTACTTTCCGCATCACTGCTCTGCGGGCGACTGGCTGCTCCCATGAGGCCCAAAGAAGCAGCTCCGTACGAAATCTGTTGAATGAAGCGCCGTCTTTCCATTTTTGATTCGTCAATTTATAATTTCATTATAATTGTGGTTGACCTGCCAATAATTTTGTAAATACAGAAATTTAGGCAAGTTTTATCACCTAAAAGAAATAAATATAGCGACTTTAAGTAGCATATATTAAAGATCAGTTACAGTGGCTTAATCCTGATATTATCCCATCGGCACTTGGCGCCTTTTTCCCATCCTCCAGTTCCACTATGAACTTGTAATGCAATGGCCCCTTCTCTTCCCAGTGTTTGAAATGTCTCTTCCCGGTCATACCGAGGATGCGGGCAGGTAGCCCCGTCAAATTCGGCGATTTTCGTATAATTAATCCACGTGCTAATTCGTGGATACTTGCCGACACAGCGAATACGCAGGGTATTCCACTGGCCGATCTTCCAGGCGGCCTCCCAATCCTGGGGCGGAGCGCTGTATTCTAAGTAACTGGGATCCCAAGCCACCTCTCGTTCATCGGACTTGAAAGCGAATCCCGTCATATGTCCTTGGGCATTCTTTTCTGCGAAGACGTTATACGGGCGAATGAATACCCGACCCTCCCCTGTGGGAGGTTCTACAGAAAGAGATCCAATGTTTCCATGATCGTGGTAGTCTACATATATCTGAAAATATCCTCTATTATTGGTACGAAGAAACACGCCAGAATCTATTCCCCAGTCCGGTGCCAGATCGACGAGTAGTTCAAAATCTCCGTACTCCTGATCGGTCATCAGGATGCCTCCGTTTCCCGATCCGGGAGGATTCTGCTGGCCGGTGATCACTCCATTCTCGACTCTCCATCGTCCTCCGTTACCATTTTGTGTGACTCCGCTTGAATGCCATCCGTCAAGACTTTCGCCATCGAACAGGCTAATAAACTCATCCCGCTCAAGGCTTTCAGCCACTTGTTCGGACGAAGCACTCCGGGAGCTTCCAGGTGCTGTGGTTTCGAAAAACTCTCGTCGGGTAATCATGTCAGTCGGAGGTGAATTCGTGCGCAAAAGGTTTGGGTGATAGTTTTCAGAAGTAGACCGTTGAATAACGGTTATCGCGATCAACGACAGTGAGAATCGAGATTTTCCCTACAGGCTTACCCGCGATCTCACGCAAAAATATTCGCGTCTCTCCGGAATGCGATGCGGGCGAGACCCTTTCTTGGCCTGGCGAGTCCTTACGCTACCGGCGCGTCGTAGTGTTTAAGTTCGCTTACCTCCACTGTCCTTCTCTCTCGGTTAGCAACAATAGCCCCCTGACAAATCTCGATCGTCTGCCGACCAATGTACCCATCCGGATGAGCCTTTGCCTCTCCCGCCATGACCCGTGCAAAATATTTCCACTGCCCAAGCGTCCCGTTCCGCTCGGGAAGTGATTTTGTCTCGGTCTCCGGCAGATCCCCTTGTTCGGAGTCCCGGTAATGAATGGTCATCTCGTCAACGCTGAACTCGATGGTTCCATTGACGGCAAAAAAGGAGTCGGGATTACCGGCCCCCTGATTATAAAGATTGCCCCCGTAGTTCATCACCGCATCATTGGCATACCGCACCATGACCCCGGCATGGTCGGTCGAATTCCTCGACCGTAGAGACAGGTTGTTCACGTCCTGAATGGCGGTCACCGCCACGGGCTGGCTGTCAAAGATCCAGTTGTTGACGTCGATAAGGTGGGCCCCCATCTCGTAAACGACCCCCCCGCACTTGCTCTGATTCATCCGCCAGTATTCCACGCCAGGGGGATACTCGTCCTTGGCGGGCACCCGCCAGTCCCCTCGGTAGGTGCTCACATCAGACTGCAAGACCTTTCCCACGGGCGATTCCCGAATCGCCTCGACCAGCATGTTGAAATTGTCGCTGTGCCGCCGCTGCGTTCCGATTTGCAGTGCCTTTCCGTTCCGCTCGGCTGCGGCAATCATGTCGTTGCAATTCGACACGGTGAGCGCCATGGGCTTCTCGCACAAGACGTGATTCCCGGCGTCCAGCGCAGTAACTGCACCCCGCTTGTGCAAATGATTGGGCAACACCACAGCCACCGCATCCAGGCCGTCGTGCTGGACCATCTCCTCCATATCGGTATACATCTTCGGCTCAGGCCCCTCCTCGATCAGCTCTGCGCGTCGCCTCATCTTGTGGGGCACCAAATCACACAGGGCCGCCACTTCGATCTCTGGGACCTCATTCAGGGTTGAAATGTGGGACTTGGCCCGGTTCCCGCAGCCCAAAATCCCCACCCGATATTTCTGTTTTCGCTCCAACGCGAAGGATCTTTGATCCGCCTCCAATACACGCCCCCCTTCCCAGAGGGCAACTCCCGCCCCTACGCTTCCGAGCATACTATTCTCAAGGAACTCTCGTCGGTCAATTTGTTGCGGTTCCATCTGAATTTACCTCTTAATTTGTTCGATGAACCCACTCTAAGAGTGCGGAAGAGAATACTCATCGGTGACCCCGAAAATCGGGTCGTTGTTCATCCACTGACCATTGGTGAAGTCGGGGAATTCCACGGGCTGGCTCCCCTTCGCAATGGAGGCCTCCGAAAGAGGAGCAATGGCCCGCCAGGCTGCCGCGTCGTACACGTCGATAGGAGGGGGACTTCCGTGCCTGACAGATTCCACGAATACTCGTAATTCAAGGGAATCCCGTCCTCCGTGTCCCGTCTTCGGCATCTGATCATCCTGAAGATATCTTTCCCACAGAGGATGTTCAAATTCATCCTGATAATTGTCCACTGATTCCCACTCGTGTTCGGGACTCCGCCCTTCGATGTGTACGGCATCCTTCTCGTGCTCCCATATTCCATCGACTCCTTGAATCAGTCGAACAGATTTTCCACGCGGTCGCGGGAGAACAGTATCAAAGGTGATCACCACCGTCTCTCCGTTCTGGCACTTAATCGTGGTGGTCACAACGTCTCCTCGCTCCCAGTCCACGTTACGACGAGGATGGTCCGCAGACAGATTCTCCTCCGACCAGTCCTCTAACCCCCGAGATTTCGTCGCAGTTGACGTCAGATAAGAAAATCGATTTCCTCTATTTACTTCCAGGCATTTCGCAATAGGCCCGACCCCATGCGTAGGGTACAGATCTCCGTTCCGAAATTGATTGTGCATCGAACGGTAGTCTCCCTCACCTTTGACGACTTCATTTGAGGAACTCAGTGGATTAGGCCCAGTCCCCTTGCCGAGGACTAGTCGTCCTTGGAGATCGTGGAGATACCCACACCTGCAGTGCACCAGTTCTCCGAACAGCCCTTGGCGAACCATATTGAGCACCATCATATTATTCCTGGAAAAACAGGAATTCTCCAGCAGCATGCCTGGGACACCTGTCTCCTCATAGGTCTCCACGAGCTCCCAACATTCCTCCACCGAGTTGGCGGGACCCACTTCGAACGCCGCATAGGTTTCGGCCTTCATCGCATCGATGGCCATTTGAAGATGCCATTCCCAGGAGGTAGCGATCACGACTCCATCTAGATCTTCCTCTTCCAGCATCTCCCGATAGGAATAATCATGTTCCCCGTACCCTGCAGGGCGCGGTTGCCCTGACTGCTCGACCATATCCTGCGCGTCTTTGAGATTCTGCTCTGCAATATCACATACAGCTGAAATCTCAACTCCAGGAAGATCTAAAGTGATATCGAGTAGGCCACTCCCACGTCCTCCGATTCCGATAAAGCCCAGACTGACCGTATCGTCCAGTGAACTCCAGTCTTTGTCGGCCACTGCGGAAGGAGCAACCCCCGCAGCAACACCTGTAGCCAATCCCTTGGTTAAAAATTCTCGCCTTTTCATATCGATGTTAGGTGAGAATTATATTAGTAATAAGACCGACTCCTTATTTTCACGTAGATCGTTTTTCATCTATGTGGGCAGCTACAATAGAGAAATTGAACTCGGGCGAATATTCAAAGCTCAGGCTAAGCAGTTCTAAAAGACGGCCCCCAGGTCCCTGTGCATCTGTTTGTCCTGACGATCCCTCTCCTTCAACGGATGTTCGAGTTACATCGACAGTTTTCACTGAGATCCCAACTCGCCCGGTAGCCCTCAATACGCTGCGCCGCGAGTGCGCTTGGCGTGCCGAACTCGATTGGATCCTGTTGTGCAGCTTCGACCATTGTGTCTCAGTTTCTGATCCATTTACCAAAACAGCTTGTGAACCCGTCGAACAGATGCTCCACACGGTCGCGGGAGAACAATGCCAAAAGGAACCACCACATCTCTGCATTCCGACGCCTGACTGTAGCCGTTACAACATCGTGCCGCTTCGGGCGAAAATGCAAATCCAGTGAAATGAAAAGGGAAGATTCTTCTTCTCAGCGGTCTTCGCGGTCGAAAATCGCTTCTTCCGGTGCTCGGTTGGGAGGCGGGCCGTGTTGGCGTGGTACCACGGACAAAGGCGCGTCGTGTCGATGTTTATCAGTCGAGATCGTCTCGAAGCGTTCGAGATGCGCCTTCCTGCTTTCCGAGGTTGGTGTCTCTTCGACGTCGGTGCTATGTTGGGGCGCATGCCGGGGCGTCTTCGTATGGAATGGTCTTGGTGGGATACACGCCGAAGAAGAATCCATATACTATGTCGAGTATTAAATACCTCACAGTATACGCACGCTGAGATCCGAAACTTATATTGGAAATTGAACACTTAAAAACACCAAAGGAAGAATATGTTGAGTGATAAACAGATTATACTGAGTTTGCTGTCGGTGTATATCATCGGCATTACCGTCTTCGGGATTTATATCGGGAGACGCATCGAAAACACGAGCGAATTTCTGCTTGGGGATCGTAGTCTGCACGTTTTTTCACTCGCAGGGTCGACCCTCGCTACCGTTCTTGGAACTGGGGCCACGATCGGGGCGACGGGCTATGCCTATCAAAATGGATTTGCTGGTGCGCTTTACGGCTTGGGGCAGGGGTTTGGGGTCATCTTCGTTGGCCTGCTCTTTGCCGAGATGAGAAAGTATGAATTTATGTCGTTGGGCGAAGAAATTGCTTGCTATTATGGGGGGAATCGGTACATCTATGAGTTTTCAAATCTAATGATGTTCCTATCCTTAGTCTGTTGGATAGGTGTTCAGATCATAGGCGCGGCGAATTACCTCGGCATTTTAACGGATTTATCCTATGTTACCTCGGTGATAACCTCTGGAATAGCGTTCGGACTCCTTGTCGTCATCGGCGGGTATGCTGCCGTGGTGTATACAGATACTCTACAGGCATTTATTTTCTTCTTCAGCTTTATTGGACTGGCGATCTTCGGTGTGATTGCTGCCGGGGGAGTAAGTGAGGTGGCCAGCAGTGTGCCGTCGGAAAACTTATCGTTTCTCGGGCACGAAAAGGTCGGATGGTTCAACACCTTTAGTATTCCGATGGCCCTGATGATTAGCTACATCTCGGAACCGGGATACAGACACCGAATCTACAGCGCAAAATCTGTTAAGCATGCTCGTTGGAGCATGATTATACCGGGCCTCATTGCGATTCCGTTTTCTTTTGTCACGGCCACGCTCGGTATGACTGCTTATTCTTTGAATTCCGATCTCGCCATTCCCGATGAAGCACTACCGTGGATGGCCACCGAGATCTTTCCGGTGTGGGCGATGGGACTGATTCTCATCTCTGGATTCGCTGCAACCTTTTCCTCGGCAAACTCGGACTGTGCATCAGGTGCGCTGTTCTTCATTCGGCACGTTTACAATCTCTTCGTTCCGGGGCGGCGCTATCCGGAGAATAAATTGCTGGCGTCTCGCATTACGGTGGCCGTGATGATGACAGCCGCTACACTGCTGGTGCTAGCCTTTAAGTCCATTGTGGATTTCATTGTCACGTTTGTTTCTGTCTTGATGAGCGGATTGGTATCCGTCATCCTATTGGGCCGCTTCTGGAAAAAAGCCACCTGGCAGGGAGCAGTTTCGGCCATTATTACCGGGGCCGTAGCCACTGGTCTCGTGGAGTTTATGCCGGGATGGAAGGCGTTCTGGCAGGAGTCGATTATTCCGGCCACGGCAAGCGCTCTGGTTGTGCACGTAGTGGTTAGCCTGCTTACCTTCGCGAAGGGGAAACCTTCGTTTGAGGAGGTGGCCGACCGCATGACTGAAGAACGTCAAGAGCTAGAAAGCCCCGATAAGGCTGGCCTGGAGCCGATAATGACGTTGGGCGAGTCCGCGGAGTGATCAGGGTCGAACGTACGCCCGGTTGAATGAGTGCCAAAACGATGGGAGGCAGAGCCTAATTCGGGGGGAAGCGAATGTTGAAAAGGGTGCTGTGCTTTCAGCCGGTTCTTCTCTTTGTTTCTACCCGTCCGTGGAGCTTTTGGCACTCTCGACGCCCGTGGGATGACCCCAGACGGTCCGGTCCAGTTTTGTTTGCCCGGGCTCCGGCACGGCGGGGAAGGGCAGCCCCCGAAACGTGTCGGCCTTTGGGGCGAGGTCGAGGGTCGGATCGTCAATCTCGTCCCAGGTGACTTCCCTGCCCGTGTAGGCGGCCTCACGCCCCATGATCGCCGTGAGAACGCTCTCCGCCACACGACGTCCCTCATTGAGTGGCTCGCCGGCACGAATGCTGGCGATGAGATCGGTGTGCTCCTGGACGTAGGGGTTTGTCACGTCCTCCTGGAAGCTCCAGTCGTAGGTGCCGTCGATCGAGAGGCTAGGGTCCGAGGTGTCGGCATGGCCCTTCGTTCCGGTAAAGTGTTCGCCGACCCGAGGGGTAGATTCGTCAATCTGCGAGCACATGAGGGTCACGTACTCGCCATTCGGAAATTGATACTCGACAGAAAAGTGGTCGAAGATGTGCCCGTAGGAGGGATCTACACGCGCCTGTCGTCCTCCCAGTCCCGTCGCCTTCACGGGATGATTCTGTAGGGCCCAATTCATGAGGTCAATGCGGTGAACCGCCTGCTCAGTAATGTGGTCGCCCGACAGCCAGTTGAAATAATACCAGTTCCGTATTTGCCACTCTGAGTCCGACATGCCGGGCTTCCGCTCCCGGGCCCCCCGAAAGCCCGCCGCATTGTACCACACGTGGGCCGACCGAATGTCGCCGATGGCCCCGTCGTGAAGACGCTGCATTGCCTCTTCGTATCCTCGATGATGGCGACGCTGCGTTCCGGCCACGATCGCAAGGTCTCTTTCCTCGGCCCGGTCCGCTGCGTCTCTCACCATGTGCACGCCCGCCGGGTCGACAGCAACCGGCTTCTCCGCGAACACGTGCGTTCCGGCATCGATAGCGGCACTTAGGTGGTGCGGCCGAAATCCGGGCGGTGCGGCCAGGAGCACGAGGTCAATCTCGGTATCGAGGACCTTTTGGTACGCATCAAAGCCAACAAAGCCGCGATTCTCCACGTTATAATGGTCGCCAATGGCGTCCTTCAGGGTCTTCTGCGATTGCTCTAAGCGATCCTCGAACAGGTCCCCCATCGCCCACAGTTCAACCCCCTTCGACGACTGCACACAATTGTTCACCGCTCCGGCCCCTCGTCCGCCACACCCGATGAGGCCAATCCGGAGGGGATCTGTTCCTGCTGCGTAGGCAAAATTGCCCGACGCCATCAACCCTGCCGATACCCCGGCTGCTGCCGTGGTCGTTTGCTTGAGGAAGTCACGGCGAGAACGGCCCTGACCCATGTCTGAGTCGGAATTTACCTCGTCTTTGATATCCACAGTAGAAACTTACTTTTTAGAAAGATCGAAAAGAAGGTCTTCCTCGGCAATGATCCACGAGGGCCTCGCTCGTCTTCGGGCCTCCGCACGACCCGGAAGCCGACAAATGAGCGTCCGAAAAGTCCAATTGCTTTTGGCAATTGCGGGTCGGTTCACGTCCAGCCCTTCGTTCTCTCCCGAACGCGGGCCGCAGGGCGGACCTTGCTCCGCTTCGAATGTTAGGTCCCCCTTCGAATTATCCCTGGCAGGTTCGTAAAAGTCCACGCGGCGAGATTTCAGCACCGATCAACAACCCCAGGGGCGTTGAGCATCTTGGAGCGCGAAACGACCGTTTCGAGAGGTTCAGTTCTCAATGCCTTTACATATTGGACGAAGAATTTATATCCTTGTTGCCAACCTTGTCAAACACCTGTTGACAGCCTCGTCCCGACTCGTCTGAGTTCGGCTCATCCGTACCAGGAGTGCGATCATCATAAGGCCAAGATACTGGAGAAGGAAGCTCCTCTTTTCAGGTGCGCTTGCACACGTCTCCTCTCGTTCGGAATTTCCCTATCACCGACCTTCTTCCCGAACTGCTCCCTCTCATGCGAACCTCCGCCGTTTTCGTTCTGGCACTCGCACTCTCAGCAATCGTCGGCTGCGTTCCGGTCTCCCACGGACAGGGGCCGGGGCCTGAGGCGTCCGCCTCTCCGTCCACGCAGGCGGACGACGGATCCGATCCCGACCGTCCCAACATCATCTGGTTCATGGTGGAGGACATGAGTCCGGACCTGGGGGTGTACGGCAATGACGCCGTGGAGACGCCCCACCTGGACCGGTTCGCCCGAACCGGTACTCGCTTTACCCGTGCCTTTGCCGTTCACCCTCAATGCTCGCCGAACCGATCGGCCCTGGCCACGGGGATGTATGCCACGGCCATTGACGCGCAGCATCACCGTTCCCACCAGACGGACGACTACACGCTGCCACAGGGTGTGCGTGTGATCAGCGATTGGCTCCGGGAGGCGGGGTACTTTACAGGAAACATCCAGGAGATGCCAGCGGACATTGGCTGGGACGGCAGCGGAAAAGACGACTGGAATTTTCAATATGACGGCCGGGCGGGCTCGGACGCGCCATTCGACACCCGTGAGTGGAAGGAACTCGTCGACCAGGAACCGTTTTTCGCCAAAGTTCAGCTCCACGAGACCCATCGTCCCTTCGATGCTCCCTCGCGCGTGGATCCGTCGGAGGTGAATCTCCCGCCCTATCTGCCGGACGATCCCCGCATCCGAGAACAACGGGCAAAGTATCTCGACGAGATCGCACTGGTGGACGATCGGTTCGGCCAATTCCTGAGTCTTCTAGAACAAGAAGGGCTGGCCGAGAACACCATCGTCTTCTTCTTCAGCGACCACGGCCGTCCCTTCGTCCGGGCGAAGACCTGGGCGTACGACGCAGGCCTGCACATCCCCCTCCTGGTTCGCTGGCCGAGGGCCCTGGCCCCCCCGACGCACTACGAGTCGGGGAAAGTGGATGGGCGTCTGGTGAGCGCAATCGACGTCACCGCCACCACACTTTGGAGCGCAGGGGTCTCCCCACCGATGCTCATGCAGGGGCGCGTGTTCTTCGGTCCGCGTGCCGATCGCCTGGAGCGCTCCTTCGTGTTCGGGACGCGGGACCGGTCCGAGGAGACGAAGTACCGCCAGCGAACGGCGCGAAGCACCCACTATCGCTATGTCAAGAACTGGCATCCAGATCGCCCCTTTTTGCTGGCCAACGAGTACACCGAGCGCACCCACGAGGCCCCCCACGTGCTGCGGGAGTACTACTTTCAGGACAGACTCACCGACGTACAGCGGCAACTGATGGCCCCAGACCGTCCGGAGGAGGAGCTGTACTACATCCCCGATGATCCGCACCAGGTCCACAATCTTGTGAACTCCAACGATCCCAACCATCAGGCTGCCCTGCGGCGACTGCAGGGAGCCCTCGAGACCTTCGTCGACGTCACGAACGATCAGGGGCGATTCCCAGAGGTCCAGGGAGGCCTCGACCACGACGACCGTCCGTGGACGGCCTTTCCCGAAAATGACTGGGATACGTTTTTGGAGTGGGCCGAGAAGCACCCCGAAAAATACGACCTCATCAAAAAGATGCGCGACGAGTGGCGACGGCTGGAAGAACACCAGAAGAAGTAAAGTCACCCCGCTTTTCCGGTCTATACACTCCCGGCTGGGGACATCACTCGCAATCCCGTGAAGTGTAAAGGGCGACGTGCCAGCATTTTAACGGGAATTCGATCTGCGTCCACTTTGCGATCGGCGTTTTGGCCCCTTCTCCTTGTGCTTCTTTCCGTTCCCATCTTATCCCATCTACAGATGTTCGCCATGCACCACTCCCCCAGTTGATTCCATGCCTCTTTCGTCGGTTTCGTCCCCAAACATGGAGGTAGGGCCGCATCGCCATACGGCCCTATGTGGACGGGACTGTGAGTGCACAAAGAAGCTTCGCATTTGGTATTATGAAGTTTGCTTCCCATAGTCATCGCCTTTTTCTTTTCGTGCTTTTTCGCCCCACCCTCGGAGGGATTGCCCGCGCTCCTACCAGCAGATCTCCGTTTCGCCAGGAGAATACGTCCACCACGAGTTTCCGGAGGGATTCGGGGCCCACTGGGTCCGCCTCCAGTCTGACGTGAGTGCCACGGGGATTACTGCACACTTCACCTACAACTAATCCATTACAACTAATCCATAGCGGACGACTGATGCCGTTTTGGCGATCCGAGGTCGGGATCCCTGAACAGATCCTGGTGGGCATTCTCGCGGACCTACGTCCCATGGTGTGCCACTACTGCAACTGCAGGGGAGCGGTCCGAGCCGGGGGCTGGCGCCGTCGCTCCGGCACTAGAATGGATCCAAGGTAGATGCACAGGGTTCTATGCCGACGCTCCCCCATCAAGGGATCCCTGGTATGTTGATTTTCCCCTCGTGAGAGGGCCGAGTGAACCGCTCTCATACTTTCTCGTTTGCCTAAGCGCAAGCCTTGATCCGAGCAGGATGGCACGTGACAAAGAAGTCCCACAGCATTTCTCACATAAATTCCTATTCCGTTCCATGGCCCGCAGTGTCAACAAGGTAATGCTCATTGGCAATCTCGGAGATGAACCCGAGCTGCGCTATACTGACGGCGGCACGGCCGTCTGCAACATGTCTCTCGCCACCAACGAGTCGTATACCGACAACGACGGAAACGAGGTGCAGCAAACCGAGTGGCACAACGTGGTCGCTTGGGGACGACTGGGGGAGATTTGCAATGAGTATCTCAGCAAGGGCTCTCAGGTCTACTTTGAGGGCACCCTCCAGACCAACGAGTGGGAGGATCGGGACGGAAATGCCCGACAGACGACCGAAATTAAGGCCCGGGACATGATGTTCTTGGATAGCAACCGTCAGGGGCAGACAGAGAGCCAGGGAGGGGGACGGTCGAGTGGGCCTGGTGGCAGTGGCCCAAGCGGCGACGGCCAGCCCGGCGATTCGGGAAGCAGGCAGTCGGGCGGTGGTCAGCCTGGCCGCGGAGGTAACCAGTCGGAGGAGGACACATTTGAGCCCAACGATGATCTCCCCTTTTAAAGAACTCCTTGCTTAGGGGCTCATTTCGTCCCTCTGGACCGGCTGGCATTCGCCATCCGGACGGAAGACGCAAGCAGCAAGTTGTCGCCTCTACCGGTACTCCTTGAAATAGAAATCCCCGTAAACACCTGCTGGTCAGGCACTCACGGGGACAGCATGGTGGAGATAGTACATCTCCACGAGCCCAATCACGACGCCGCGTTCTGGACGCGAGTTGAGCGTGCCATGCCCGACTATGAGCAGCGGAACCGGGAGCTGGCGGAAGAGGGGGCGGCTATATCAAGGAGGCCAGGAGGGAGGTGGGGCTCTCTCCGCCGGACCGGTCTGGGGAAGGCTCTCCCAAACGCCTCTCGTCGGAAGAGCAGGAAGCATTCTTGACCGCGGCTTACGGCCGTGATGACCGCACTGGACTCATGATGCGGACGCTCTTGGAGACGGGAGCGTGCGTGAGCGCCTTCGTGAAAATTCGGGTGGAGGACATCTCATTTCGGGACCTGGAGATCCGTCTCCGGCACACCAAGGGCGAGAAGCCCCGGGACGTCCCGATTCTTTCGTCCCTGGCGAATGAACTGAGGCTCCACGTGGGGGAGAGGGAAACCGGCTGGCTCTTTCGGTCTCGGCAAGGAGGCCACTACTCGAAGCGCCGCATCCAGCAAATCGTCAAGGACGTAGCCAGGGGCGCCGGGATCCAGAAGCGGGTGTATCCGCACCTCTTGCGGCACACCGTCGCCCAACGGCTGGCCGATGAGGGGATGCGGGAAGAGCTCCTCCAGCAGTTTCTCGGGCACGAGGCCCCGGAGACCACCCAGCGGTACTACAAGCCGAGGCGGACCCGCGTCAAAGACCCCGTCGAAGAAGCGATGGGATCGTAGGTAGACCCCGACGGAGGAACTCCGACTTGCGGACGACAAGTCTCTACGACCGGCGCGACCAGAACGTGGCCCAGGAAGAGATCGAGCGAATTCGGATCTAACAAGCACCGGTCGTGAGGCAATCCGGGACCATTTGGTCCGGCGACCTGGCCCGGACCTCCGCTGCCTCACCACAGGAAACGGTCCCCGCTGGGGAAGTAGACGTCGGGTGGCATTCGGGTTTACAGCCATCGCCGCACCTCCTGGTAGTGGCGCTCGTATTCGGCCCCAAACAATGACTGGAGGCGCGCCTCTTCCCGGGCGATCACGCGCCGGAGGTACAGGACGACCGGCACCAGGGTCAGGATCGGCCAGAGGCTATCGGCAAGGAAGCTTGCCCCGAGGTGCATCAGGCTGTGGCCCGTGTAGATGGGGTTGCGGCTCCATCGGAACGGCCCGTCGGTGATCAGCTCTGGGGGCTCGTCGGCGTGGGAGGGATGTTTCCCACGGGTCCGCATAACACGTAGGGCCCCGCCAAAAAGCAGAGCGCCACCGGTCACCAGCACCCCCCCGACCGCCAGGTTCCATGCCCAGGGCAGAAGACTTGTTGGCCAAATCCACTCTCCCATGAGTCCCGCGAGGAACGCGGCGAGCGTAAGCAGGGGCGACGGGGCGAGAATGGTCCCCGGCGGGGCCTCCCCCGAAGGCGTACCTCCGTTGGGAGGGGTCTCTTCGTCGGAGCGGTCCTCCTGTGAGTCGGTCACGCGAGAGAGGTTGTCTTTCTGGAGAGAAGTCAAGAGGGACAAGGGGAGGCCAGCCTACCTCCGTGGGCCGGAGGTCGTTTCTCCGCTCGCCCGGCTTTTATGTTTTGCGTGGCAGAGGTATCATTAAAGCGGCCTGCCGGTTCGTCGGCGGGACGCCCGTGGCGTTTCGCCTCCGCGCAGGCACACCCGCCTTACTCAACCAAGCGTCCCTCACGATGAAATATACAACTCTCGGCTCCACCGGCATGGAGGTAAGCTGCATCTGTCTCGGCTGCATGAGCTTCGGTTCGACGGACTGGAAAGACTGGGTCCTGGAGGAAGAAGAGAGCCGCCAGCTCATCGAACGGGCGATCGAGCTCGGGATCAACTTTTTTGACACCGCCAACACGTACTCCCACGGCGAGAGCGAGCGGGTTTTGGGAAAGGTCCTCTCGGGCTACGACCGCGAGGAGATGGTCGTGGCGACGAAGGTGTTTGCTCCGCCCGAAGAGGACCCGCATCGAAACGCGACGGGACTTTCCCGAAAAACGATCGAGCAAGAACTGGACGCTTCCCTCGATCGGCTCGGGATGGAGACCATTGACCTCTACCAGATTCACCGGTGGGACGACGACACGCCCATCCGGGAGACGCTCCGCGCCTTGACGGATGCAGTGCGGCGGGGCAAGGTCCGGTACATCGGCGCCTCCTCGATGTGGGCCTATCAGTTTGCCGAGGCGCTTAGCGCTAGCGAGAGGCTGAACCTGGAGCGCTTTCAGGCGATGCAAAACCACTATAGTCTCCTCTACCGGGAGGAGGAGCGGGAGATGATGCCGCTTTGCCGGCGGAAGGGCGTGGGCTCGATTCCGTGGAGCCCGCTGGCCCGCGGATACCTCGCCCGGCCCCACGATGAAATCGAAACCACCCTCCGCGGGAAGACCGACCAGTTTGCGGATCGGCACCCCTACTTCGAGGGGGGAGGGGAGGAGATCAGCGAGCGCGTGCAGGAGGTGGCTCGCGAGAAAGGAGCATCAATGGCCCAGGTCGCGCTGGCGTGGCTGCTCCATCAAGATGGGGTCGATGCGCCGATCGTCGGGACGACCAGCACCAAGCACCTGGAGGAAGCGGTGGAGGCAGTGGAGATTGACCTCTCGGCATCGGAGCA
>CAYRPX010000014.1:0-27787 GCA_964426195.1 uncultured Salinivenus sp. | reverse complement strand
GACTACCTCCCCGAGACGACTGTGCTCCTGCCCCAGCTCCCGCATGCGGTCCGGGTCGTTGGCCACCTCCGGGTCCGCCATGAGGCTCTCGACCTCCTCAAAGCGGCGTTTCACCTTTTCCAGCTTCTCCATCTCAATCATTCGTACCGGGGATCCACATCGAAGAGAACACGCAATTTGTGTGGAACGAGGCCTCCCTCCACAGGTTCGCCCGTGCCCTTCAATAATGCCATCCGCTCCCCGACTTCCTCTCTCGGGCACCGGGCCCTACTCCACCGTCACGCTCTTGGCGAGGTTGCGAGGCTGATCCACATGGCACCCACGGAGTACCGCGATGTGGTAGGAAAGAAGCTGAAGCGGGATGACGGTGAGGAGCGGCGAAAGGAACTCTTTGGTCTTCGGAATCTCCACCACGGCCTCGCAGAGCTCGTCGAGTTCCTGGTCTTTGTCGTCTGTAATCGCAATAACCGATCCCTCCCGGGCGGCCACCTCCTCGATGTTGGAAAGCACCTTGTCGTATGTGCTGTCCTTCATGGCAATGAAGACCACCGGCATTGACCGGTCGATGAGGGCGATGGGACCGTGTTTCATCTCGGCCGCCGGATAGCCCTCAGCGTGGATGTAGGAGATCTCCTTGAGCTTGAGGGCCCCCTCCAACGCCACGGGGAAATTGTAGCCTCGGCCCAGGTACAAGAAATTCGAAGCGTAGCGGTAGGTGTGTGCCATCGCCTCGAGCGACCCATTGCTCGCGTCCAAGACGCGGCGCACTTGATCGGGCACGGAGGCGAGAGCGCGGATGTTGTCCGCCAACTCGGCCGTCGAGAGAGTGCGTCCCTCCGACAGCTTGAGAGCAATCATTGACAGCACCGTGACCTGCGCCGTAAAGGCCTTCGTCGAGGCAACGCCAATCTCGGGCCCAGCGTGAAGATACACGCCCGCATCCGTTTCTCGGGCAATGGTGGAGCCGACTACGTTGCAGATCCCAAAACAGGGGACGTTCTGGCTGTGAGCCTCTCGAACCGCCGCGAGGGTGTCCGCCGTCTCGCCGCTCTGAGAAATGACGAGCACTACGTCACCGTCCCGCAAAATCGGATTGCGATACCGAAACTCGCTCGCGTACTCGACCTCCACTGGAACGCGGGCAAAGGATTCGATAAGATACTCTCCCACGAGCCCTGCGTGCCAGGAGGTTCCACACGCCGCAATGATGATGCGATCGGCATTGCGAAGCTGGTCCCAATGATCGTGGAGCCCCCCGAGCTTGATCTGGTTCTCCTCGGGGCGGACCCGCCCCCGCATCGCATCCTCCAGGGCGTTGGGCTGCTCCATGATCTCCTTTAGCATGAAGTGGTCGTAGCCCCCTTTCTCAATCTCTCCAAGCGACCATTCGAGCTCGTGGACTTCTTTCTCCAGGGGTTCATTCTCGATCGTCGTTACCTCGTAGCCAGAGGAGCGCAGGGTCGCCATCTCTCCGTCCTCAAGGTATACGACCTGACGCGTATGCTCCACGAGCGGGGCGGCGTCGGATCCCACGAAGTACTCCCCGTCGCCAACACCCAGAATCAGCGGGCTTCCGTTGCGGGCGGCAATCAGAAGATCCGGATCTTCCCGAGACACAAGGGCAATGCCATAGGCACCTACGACCTGCGTAAGGGCCTGCCGAACGGCCTCGGGGAGCGACAACCCCGTTTCGCGTTTTACCTCCTCGATGAGGTAGACGAGCACCTCGGTGTCCGTCTTGCTCTGAAAGGTGTAGCCTTTCTCTTCGAGTTGCTGCTTGATGGCCCCGTGATTCTCGATGATTCCATTGTGCACCAACGCAAATTCCCCATCCGTGCTCACGTGGGGATGTGCGTTCACGTCGTTCGGGGCGCCGTGGGTCGCCCACCGCGTGTGGCCCACGCCAGTCGTTCCCGACGTGGGGGATCCATTTAGACTACTCTTGAGGTCGTCGACCTTCCCTTCCTGTTTTTGGACGTCAAGACCGTTTTCGTTGACAATGGCAAGGCCAGCCGAGTCGTATCCCCGATATTCGAGGCGCTTCAAGCCCGTCATCAGAAGATCTTCGGCTTCTTTAGTTCCGATATATCCGACAATTCCGCACATAGATGTTCGAATGGATTAGTGATACGACAGAGATGAGTAACGGCTCGTCGGCCACCAAATCTCGGGACCGCAGTCGTCACAGGGATTTCATAAGTTCTCAAGAAGTGAAAGGACCGTGGAACCGGTCCCAATGTCCCACCTGATGGTCGTGGGGAATAGCTAGTACCGCTCTAGAGAGAATTTTTCTCCCAGGTAGCGCTTGCGTACTTCTGGATCGGCCGCGAGCTCCTCTGCGGTCCCGTGTTTCAAAATCCGTCCTTCATAGAGTAAGTACGCACGGTCCGTGATTGCAAGTGTCTCGTGCACGTTGTGGTCTGTGATGAGCACGCCGATGCCCCGCTCTTGAAGGCCCGCCACGATGCCCTGGATGTCCTCGACGGCGATGGGATCGACACCAGCAAACGGCTCGTCGAGCAAAAAGAAGCGAGGACGGGTCGATAATGCTCGGGCGATCTCAGTCCGACGACGCTCTCCTCCCGAAAGCTCATATCCCTTTGAGTGACGAACCCGTTCCAATCCAAATTCGTCGATGAGAGCCTCCACCCGAGCGGTGCGCTCCTCCTCGTTCATCGATTGAAATTCGAGGACGGCGTGCAAATTATCCTCCACGGTAAGCTCCCGAAAGACGGAGGTCTCCTGGGCCAGATAGCCGATCCCCCGACGTGCCCGTTTGTACATCGGCAGGCGAGTAATTTCCTCCTCTTCGAGATAGATCGTGCCCTCATTGGGACGCGTCATACCCACGATCATGTGAAATGTGGTGGTCTTGCCCGCCCCGTTCGGTCCCAAGAGACCGACAATTTCATTTTGCTCTACATAGAGACTTACGTCATCCACCACGGCCCGTTTGTCGTATCGTTTCGTGAGATGCCGGGCCGAGAGGGTCACCGACTCGTTGATCGCGTCGCGTTCCGCTGGAATCCCAGGAGAAGACGAACTCATGGATTGGGATTGTACTTCGTCTCAGACGTATCACTGGACAGAGGGCGAACGGATGCTTCTCCCGAATCGGGCGGAATGGAGCCGTCGCGCCGCAACGAATCAGGCAGCGGACGGGGAAACGAGGCGGTCGTTTGTTCCTCGGAGACCGATCCGGCCTCTGAGGAATGCCCAGGCGGCGTGGAGGCCGGCCCAGCCACCCGCCGTGGGGCTGGGCTCACCTCTAGATCAAGCCGCTGGCGCACCCGGGGATCCCGGAGAAGCTCCTTCCGAGTGGGGCGGCGATCCGGCGTCCATTGAAAGCCCTCAAGCTCAAAAGGGTCCGGGATATTCTCGTTCTTCCGGTAGTAGGTGGTCTGCGTTCCGCCAATCACACTAATGCGGTGGACGTTGCCGTCGCGGAACCGGAGCGCAATGCGGTCACCGGAGGTTCGGGCTGCCCCGTTTAGGGAGTCGTTCTCGGCCGCCAGAAAGCGAATGGCCTCGGCATTCGGCTCAGCACGGATGCGCCAGAGGGAGCCGGCTCGGAAGAACGCCACGAGATTGCGAGCCTTGAGCTGCTGAATGCGATTCAGCGCCGAGTCGCGCTGGGCCGCAAAGGCTGCTCCCCGCACGAACACTGTGTCGGGTTGCCGGTTACGAGCGCGCACACGGATCGAGTCGCCCCACACCTGGCTGCGTTCGAACCAGGTGACCGGAGACCGAAAGAGACGCGTTTCTTCGGACGGGAGGGCACTATCGGATTGGGCAGTAGGAGTGTCCCACTCTCGAGCGGCCCATCCCGGGACGGACGCCGATGTGCGACGCGCGGTGGAATCTGTTGTAGGGACTTCCTCCGTCGGGCGGCGCCCCCGAGTCGTATCGGGGGCGGGGGGGGATGGCCCGTCCTCCCCGTCCGACT
Organism: uncultured Salinivenus sp.; assembly: GCA_964426195.1. Classification (GTDB taxonomy): domain Bacteria; phylum Bacteroidota; class Rhodothermia; order Rhodothermales; family Salinibacteraceae; genus Salinibacter. Next base: position 23,841 of record CAYRPX010000014.1, on the reverse strand, counting down.
GTTCTTCTACTCTCCCCGCAAGGGAGTCGCGGCTGGATCGTTGTTGGGAGGAGTCCGGGCCCGGAGTTGTCGTCTCCGCAATCACAGTAGTCGTGTCGGACCCGCTCCGTGCGGTGTCGATGGGCACTGGTCCTCCCCCAGCGCTATCGGCAGTGGGAGCTACGACCCGATCGTAGACCGCCGAGTCGGCAATCGCCGACAGGTCGGGCTGCCAGATGCGAACCGACTCCACCGCGACGAGACGACGATGGGCATCGGTTCGGAAGGCCTCAAGCCGACGGGCCTTTACCACAAGGGTGTCGGTGGGGGCGCCGGTGGAATCCATCCGAACCCGCACGAGGAGCGCATCGCCATCGACCCGGCTGTACCGACGAGCCTCTCGGTTGTCGACCCGGTTTCCAAAGAGAAAAGTCCGGCTCGTCGTGTCGGCCTGGGCTTCCTCCTCACCTCGTCGGTCTACAAACACATTTCCCCGGGCGATCGACCGATCCCGGGCCCGGTAATACGTTAGCGAATCCGAGAGGAGCGTTGTGCCGGGCTCGGTGAGCCGCACTCCTCCACCAAACTCGGCTCGTTCTTCATCGGACCAGTACGTCCCGTGCCGGGCTCGAAGTACCCGATTGCTATCGACGAGAACCACGCTGTCGGGAAAGACCGAGCGTTTTTCCGAATCGTAGTACGTCGCCCGGTCGGCCCGCACCGCCACGTCTCCATTCGTCAGGCGAACGTGACCCCGAGCGTACCCCACCTCAGCGTCACGGTCGTAGCGCACCGTATCCGCCCGCAGGGTATCCCCACGTTCGTAGATCACCACGTCATCGACGAAAAGAACCTCGTCCCGGTTCAGATATCGGAGGGCGTACGCCGATCGAAGACGGGTGGTATCCTGCCGAACAAACACACTTCCGAACATCTCCTGAACCCGCTCCCCACCTCGCTGCAAAGTGCTCAGGGAGTCCGCTTCCACATATGTTCGCTCATCATCTCCCGTGTCGGAGGGGGCCGAACCTCCATCCCCGGTCTGGAGCGACGGGGTTAAGTCGCCGCCCGTTGGGAGGGAATCGGGGGCCGCCGGCTCGACGCCCGAGGGCCGTGACGTATCGTCGACCGCCTGGGCCCGTGCTTTCATCCCCCCGCCGCACAGCAGTCCAAGCCCGAGGAGTGTCAGGACAAGGACTCGCCCGTGAACAGTGAGAGGGATAGTCATACGCGAATACCTGGAGTCCGAGACCCGGGGTCGGGATTTTATTCCGGAGAGACGCCGAGATCTACACCGCCCCCCCGGAGAAGGGTTCCCAAATCTAAAAGTGGGCGACCCTCACTGACCATCGTCCGAGTTTTCATCGTCGACCTCTACCTCGGCCGAAAACCGTCCGAGTTGATACGTATCGAGATCCTCATCCGCCACCAGCCCGTTTCCCTGGACGACTTCCTTCGGGGTTCGGATGCGCACGAATCGCTGCGTACGAATTTTTTGGTCGGCCTGCCGCCAAGTGAGATGTTCAGTGTCGAGGCGTTTGTTGCTCTCCGTAACAACAACCACATTACGATACGCGTCGAGAAGGCCCTTTTGATCTTGAAAGATCAAGCTATCGGCCGTGAGGGTCGCAGAGGAGTCTCCCTGCTGGTTGAAAAGATAGAGGCGAACTCGCGATGTGTCGCCCAATGAGCGCCAAACCGAGTAGGTACTATCGGAGGTCCGATACTGCTCCATTCGAGGCGCTTCAATTACGGCCCGCGGGCGCCCCTCCTCGGACATCGTAAATCGAGCCTCCCAACTTACGTGCTTCGGAGTCGGTCCTTCTTCGGATGGTGAGGAGGACCGTTCCTCCGATCGAGTCCGATGCTCACACGCCCCCACTACGAGCAGCATCCCAAGAAGACTCGTCATAAGCACCCTCCTCTCCCGATTCCAGCCATAGCCTTCGGTCATCACTCCGTGATTTCTTAATTATTCCCGAACCGACCACATTATTTCCGAACCGACCACAAATTGCACCGTGGAAAGCGTGAGATTCATTCCTTGTGGACCCACGCACCAGTGTGTTCGCCCACGGGTCCCCATTGCCACTGTCCAACAATCCGCAAGAGGCAGAGGTAGACTCATTTCACAGTTTATTCCTTGCCCCTTATGTTGGTATCGATTTTGCTTCTTCTGATTATAGAAGATATTCGACAAAACCCTGAGAAGCTGTTCGGCGGATGGATGATAAGTCCGAGACACAGTGGGCGAAGCCGCAAAAAGTCGCCCAAACGAACCTTGTAGTGGAGCTACCGGGTGAGTGCAGAAGGCTTTTTGCGCGAGATCCACGAAGTCGCAGGCCTCAGACAATCCGCCAAACAGCTTCGGAACCGATAACAAAATTCGGAGGTCCTCCTTTTTCGCCAGCCCCCGTCGCCGGAGCTCCTTCCGGAACACTTCGCGATCCAGTTTTCCATCACATTTTTTCTGTTTAGACGATCCGCCTGCCGTCATGAGTTTTGATGTTGAAACGATTTCCTCCGAGACCGTCATCATTCACGTTGGTGAGGCTCTCGATTTCCGAAACGCAGACGAGTTTAAGACCACGTTTCAGGAGCACGTCGAGGATGGGGTTCGTCAGTTTATTCTCGACTTCACGAATACCGAAGTGCTCGATTCAACCGGCCTCGGCTCCATCTTTTCCCTGTACCGAGAAGTCTCACCGGATGATGGCAAGGTTGCCTTCGCCAATGTGTCTGAGCCCGTCCAGGTCGTCGTCCAACTCACCCGCACCTACAAGGTATTCCGCCAATTTCCGTCCGTAGAAGCGGCCCGAGAAGCATTCACTGCCTAGTCACTTCCTGCATCGGCCCTTTTTAACGGAGCTGTTTCCTCCGAAGACGGTTGCTCTATGAAGACATTCACGAAAAAATACACGGACCTCGACTGTGCACTCGACGAGGTGCGGTCGCTCCCCGAGGAATGGCCGGCGGTCCAGAGCGACGACGGGCCGGACAGCGAGACCGTCCAGTGCGTGTGCCTCGTGCTTCACGAATGGATCGCCAATCTGCACCAGCACGCCGAGTTTCGCAATCCCCCCCCCTCCGTCGAGATTCATCTCTCCTGGCAGGACCGCCACGTCTCCTGCTCCGTATTGGATAATTCCGAAGGATTTGAAATCGAAACCCACCTGCCTTCTGAAGACGACGATCCGGAAGCTCTTCCCGAACGCGGAATGGGACTTCGAATCATTAAGACGTGTACCGAATCTGTATCCTATACACCCACGGAGGAGGGTCTCCATAGCTTTGATTTCATTATTCCCCCCGACCACGATCCATAGCTGAACACACTATTTTAGTCGTAGAGGACGACAGTACGGTTCGGGAACTTTTGAAGTACCGACTCGGGAAGCACTACGACGTGTACACGGCCACGAACGGCGAGGAAGCCCTCGACCAGATTGAGAAGACTATTCCCGACCTCATCGTCTCGGACATCATGATGCCGAAGATGGATGGGTTTGCCCTTCAGTCGGCCCTTCAGTCGGACAAGAATACCCGCGTGATTCCGTTCATCTTCCTCACGGCCCGGGCCGACGAGGAGGCGCGACAGCAAGGGGAGCGCAAAGGCGTGGATGATTACATTACAAAGCCGTTCGACATGGAAACTCTGCTTTCCCGTGTCGAACGGCTCTTGGAGCGGGTCGAGATGTTTCAAACACAGCTCGATGCCGAAATTGGGCAGGACTTTTCCAATCGCCTCCTCCCCGATCAGGTCCCCGTCGTTAATGGCTACGACTTGTGGTTCCACAGTGAAGCGCGGGAGCAAGGGGGCGGCGATCTCTTCGACTGGACGGAAACGGGGGAAGACACATACTTTCTCACCATCGGCGACGTGATGGGCAAGGGCCTTCGGGCTAAGTTTTATGCCTTCAGTTTTCTGAGCTACGTGCGGGGAACCCTACACACCCTCCTGGAGGAGTCGACGTCCCCCTCGGCGCTGATGGCCCAACTCAACGACATGCTTCTCAACGACGAGGTATTGGAGGATACGTTTGCAACGTTCCTCCTCATACACTGGGACCCCACCTCACACACCCTCACGTATGCGAACGCGGGCCACTGCCGCCCCGTGCTCATGACCCCGAATGGAGCCGAAGTTCCCGAGCACAGCGACCTCATCCTCGGTCTGGAGGACGACGTCGAGTTCTCCGAGGTGACGCTCGATCTCGATCCGGGGGCTGCCCTCGTGGCCTACACGGATGGACTTACCGAACAGCGTACCCAGGAGGGGGACATGCTGGGTGAAGACGGCGTACGAGAGCTTGTGGCGGACGCGTACGGACAGGACGACAGTATACAAGCTCTTTTAGACGGCACCCTGGCCCGCAGCGCCTCCGATCAGTTCGAGGACGACCTGCTCGTGGTGTGGCTGCAACGAGACCATGAACCCAGATAGTCCCCGGCTATCGCCGGTCTCCGGCACGTCATCGATTTTAGGAACTTCCTCTTCTCGTGATTCCAACAGGCCGCGGTCGGCAGTTTCCCGGATTCTTCCGCTTTGCTTTATCCCTCAGGCGTTCCCTCTCGTCGAGAACTTCTCTTGGGCTCGTCTTCGCAGGAGGTCGTGGTCGACTTTCATGCGGTCCCGAATCGCCGAGTCGGGGAGCTCGTAAACTGTCTCCGGAACCTTAAAGCGCGGGAGCGTCGTCGCGAGAGAGGCCTGCCAGTCGTCCGGCATCGTTCCAGTTCCCGATTGGACGAAGGCAACGGGCCGGTGCCCATACTCTTCGTCCGGCACCGGCACCACGACGGCCCGGTCGACACCTTCAACTCGTTCAAGGGCCGCCTCGATCTCTTCCGGCTGAATGTTCTCCCCGCCGGACACGAACTGCCGGTCCGTACGGCCCTCGACGTGGAGCCGTCCGCTCGCATCGAGGAGGCCGAGGTCCCCCGTCGGAAACCAGCCGTCCACGCGGGGATCGCCGATGCTCTCTCCGTCGGTTACAGCGAGGCACAGGGTCGGGCCGGCCACGAGGATCTGCCCGTCCGCGTCGATCCGCACGCGACGATGTGGGAGGCAACGCCCGGCCGTCTGCAGATCGCCGAGCGGGGCACCAGGCGGTGTGGTTGTAACCTGTGAGGCCATCTCCGTCGATCCATAGCTCGTGTGCAGGGGCCAGTCACGGGTGTGCCCGCGGCGCAGGAGCGTTTCGGGAAGCGGCCCGCCCCCCAGAAGGAGCCCACGGAGTTGAGGGGACACGGATCCGTCCTGAGCGTCGAGGAGGCGACGAAGCTGGGTCGCCACGAGGGAAGCATGTGTGGCGCCAGTCGAGTCGAGCATCGTCGCCACGGAAGCGTTTCGATCTGGAACCGTTACAGCCGCCCCGGCGAGTGCACACCGAACGAGAATGGCCAGCCCGCCCACGTGGTAGAGGGGCAGCGACAGGACCCACCGATCGCCCGGGCGCAGAGGAAGGTTTGCATTCGAGCCCTTGGCACTGTACAAATAATTCGCCCACGAGTGGAGGACAGCCTTGGAGATCCCCGTAGTGCCCGATGTAAACACGAGAGTCGCGCGGCGATGAATTGATTGGCGGGCAGGAGCCGGCTCTCCCTTTCCCTCTCTCAGAGCGACTTGATCGGGAGGGCACACCGTGAAATCGGCCGATGCGTCGTCGAGCAGAGTTCTGTCCCGCGTGATTAGCCACCGGGCACCCATCCGCCGAACAGCCTCTCGAACTTTCGGAGCCGGCCAGCGCGTGCTGAGAGGCATCGCCACCCCGCCTGCCCGCCAAAGCGCCCAGAGCAGAAGAACGAGGTCGGCCCCCCGATGCAAGCAAAGAGCGACACGCCTCTCCCCTACAATGCCCTGCTCCCGAAGCCGGGCACATGTCGCCGCGATGGCCGCATCAAGCTCCGAGTAGCTCCACCGACGGTCGGGCGTCCAGAGCGCGAGGGCATCCGGGCGCGCCTGGGCGTGACGATGAATGGGACAGGAAGCGAATGGACCGGACGCCATGCGTCAGGCAGGGTGGTGGGCAATGCGATCGAGATGATCTTTGCCAACGGAAACGTCGGAGCCGAAGACAACCCCAACGTCAACCGTCGGGTGGTTCAGGGGGAGAGGCGGACGAAGCGCGTCGGCTGCGAGGCGGTCGTAGGTGGAAAGCCCAACGGGTGTGTCTGGCCCCGTAGCCGCCAGGGCTACGAGCATTCGGAGCCCCACGCCGGACTCGTAGGCGGCACTGATCACCGGGGTTACGCCGTTCTCCCGCGCACTCCGACGCCATTTCTCAGTCCGTAGAATGCCGCCGAGGAGCGTCGGTTTAAGAACGACCGCCGACACGGGAAGGCCGTCGCGCAAAACGTCCGGGTCGACCTCACGGGTCGTCTCGTCGAGCGCGACAGGGAGGTCGGTCTTCGTCACCAGACTCTCGATCTGGGTTGGGTTGGATAGCGGTTCCTCCACGTAGTCAATCCCGAGGTCGTCCGTTGCTTCCACAAAGGCCTCCGCCTCCGCCCGGGACCAGGCACGGTTGGCATCCAACCGAAGCGCCACCGCATCCCCGAGGCCTCGCTGAATTGTCCGAAGCCACTGGACCTCGTCCTCGACGGACGCTCGTCCCACTTTTACCTTCACCGCCCGATAGCCCTGTGTTCGGCATCGGCGCGCCTTCGCCGCCCCGTCGACTTCCGGACGCGTGATCAGGGCGTTCAGGGCCACTGTCGATCGCGGCGTTCCGAGGACCGTCGGAACGGCCGTTCCGTGCGTCGTCGCGAGGAGATCCACGACGGCACTCTCCACCGCAAATTGAAGGGCAGCCGGACAGTCGGGGAAATCGGAAAGGATCCGCAGCGACGAACTGGGGACCTCCTTCGACTCGGGAATGCGCGTGCCCAACCATCCCGGCGCGAGGGACCGCGCGTGAGCCTTGACCTTCGCCAGCGACTCAATGCTAAACCCTGGAAGGGGCGCGGCGTCGCCCCATCCGACGCTTCCCCGTTTCGTTTCGAGTTGCAGGAGCAGGCCCCGCCGACGTTCCAGCGTTGAATTTTCCATCTCCAGCGGTGAGTGGAGAGGAAGATCGTACTGGTACAGAACAACGGTCGTAATGTCCACGAGGACGCGTAGGGTCAGAGGTTCCAGCCAACGGTAAACAGGATCGCCCAGAGCAGCAGAATTCGGCCCGTCGCTCCGAGCAACGGATTGAGTCGTTCCGGATCGGTCGTGGCTGCCATCGTCCGGATCGGCCGGATTGCCAGCGGGAGCAATGCGAGGGGCGCGGCCGCCCAGGGATGCGCGTCGGGACCAAAAAGCCCGCTGGCCAGCAAGGCCGCCAGGAACAGGGCCCCAGCCACGCACACCCCGTACGCGACGATTCCGAAACGGCGCCCGAAACGTACCACGAGCGTCCGCTTGTTGGCCTCGCGATCCTGCGTCACGTCCCGCACATTGTTTACCAGCAGAATGGCAATGGACAACAGGCCGGGCCCAGCCCCTGCCACGAGCACCTCCAGGGGGAGCGACAGCGCCTGCACGTAGTAGGTGCCCCCTACCGCCACGGGCCCAAAGAAGACGAATACAAACAGATCGGCCAGTCCCAGCGCTGCCAGGGAATAGCTCCCCGCCGTGTACCACACCGCTGCGCCGATGGAGGCAAGCCCCACGACGAGGATGGCTCCCCCCCCACGAACAATGAGATACAACCCGCTCACGACGGCCAGGCCGAACACAAGGACAGTGGCACGCCACATCGTCTCCGGTGCCACGAGCCCCGCCTGGGTCACGCGAAGGGGGCCTACCCGTTCCTCCGTGTCGGCACCCTGCACGTAGTCGGCGTAGTCGTTGTGGTAGTTCACCCCGACCTGGATGAGCAAGGCCCCCACGAGCGCAAAGAGCGCCGCCCACGGGTGCCACACACCTGCTTCCACAGCCATCCCAGTGCCCACGAGCACGGGGGCTACGGCGGCCCCGAGGGTCTTGGGACGGGCCGCCCAGATCCATACGCGCAGCCCGTCGAGATCGGCAGCGCGAGACTCTTTCATCGGCGAGAATTCGTCGGCGTTGGGAAGAGGGCGTACGGGGTCTCACTTCGCCGTGTCCGCGAGAAATGTGCGGAGTGCATCCAGGAAGGCTTCCGGACGTTCCGCGTGGACGTTGTGTCCGGCGTCCGGAAGAACGAGGTGCCGCGCGGGGGAAATCCGGGCCGCCGTTTTCTTCGTGATGGTCTCGTACTTGTCATCGAGCGTCCCTGTGAGCACGAGGGTCGGATCGTCAATCTCGTCGAGCCAGTCCCAGAATGAGACCTGCCGTCCCGGGCTCATCCCTCGGAGGGCACGCGCCAACTCGTGGGGATCGTTCTTGCTGCGTCTCCGCACCATTTCGTCAACCAGACCGTGACGGGTAAGCGAAGAAAACAGCGGCTGACGGTACCATTCCTCGAGAAAGGCCTCCAAATCGTCTTCGATCCAGGCCACCCGCTCCGCATCCACGTCCCGTCGTTCGGCGCGTTCCGCCAACGCCTGCACCCTCGGCGACACCGATTCGAGCACGAGGCGCTCCACCCGCTCGGGGTGGCGGAGCCGCCCCGAAAGCGCGACACGACCGCCCATCGAGTAGCCGACAAGCGTGCAGGACGACACGCCTTCGGCGTCGAGAGCCTCGACCACAGCCTCCGTCGCCCCGTCCACCGAATACGCCTCCCCGGGCTGATTCAGAGATTGGCCGTGCCCCGGCAGGTCGATCGTCACACAGTGGAATTCCTCATCTAGTTGTTTTGTCACCGGCGTCCAGTCCGCCGACGAGCCCATGAAGCCGTGCAGAAAACAGAGCGTCGGCCGTTCTAGCGAGCCGAATGTGTGACGATGTAGCATTTCCTCGAACGTTGCGGTTGTGGATTGTCATGTTCTTGGCAATCAACAGAGCCAACCTGTACATTTGACGATGCTTCTCCGACTCATCGTTCCCGCTTCTCCCATGCATTCTCGCCGAACCTTTCTCCGCCACCTTGGCACTGCCATCGCGACGGCTCCATTCCTGTCGTCCCTCGTCCCCACGCTCGCTCAGTCGGACGGCTTCACGGCCCTCCGAAGCGGTGTGGGCACCTTCACGCAGCAAGGCGGCACGATTGGGTGGTTGATCACCAACGACGGTCTCATGGTCGTCGACACGCAGTATCCGAAGTCGGCCCCGGACTGCTGGAGCGGACTCCGCGATCGGTCTCAGCGCCCCCTCTCCATGGTCGTCAACACGCACCACCACGGCGACCATGTGGGGGGCAACGGCGTGTTTGCCAAACACACCGACCGCGTCGTGGCCCACGCCAACGTGCCCGACCTGATGCGGGCCTCCGCGGAGGAGGACGATGATCCGCCAACCTATCCAACCGAAACGTTCGAAGATACGTGGTCCGAAACCGTCGGCGAGGAAACGGTCACACTCCGCTACCGCGGCCCGGCCCACACCGGGGGCGACGCAATCGTGATGTTCGAGAACGCGAACGTCATCCACATGGGCGACCTCGTCTTCAACCGAGCGTATCCGTTCATCGACGTCGGGGGCGGGGCCGACTCGGAAAACTGGATCGCGAGCCTCGAAACGATTCACGCCGCGCTCGACGACGACACCATCGTCATCCACGGCCATGGCAATCCCAAGTTCGGGATCACGGGCGGACGCGAGGACGTGCTCGTGATGCGCGACTTCCTCACGGCGCTCAACGAGTACGTCACGCAGCAGCGCCAGGCCGGCGCATCCCTCGAAGAGATGAAGCAGAAAACTGTCCTGGAGGGCTTCGAGGACTTCAACTTTGACTGGGCGCTCTCCCTCGGCGCCTGTATCGAGGCCGTGTACCGGGAACGAACGAATTAGGCGTGGATGTATGGAGGATTGGAGGGGAAAATCTTCTCTCTTCCTCCCCTCCATTCTCTCTTCTCCCTATTTCTCGATTGCAGCTGCAACTGATGCCTCTAGCGCCTCATGCACCTGCCGGTTGGCCGCCCGGTCGGTCTGGACCTCGATGAGCGCCGACCCGCCGGATCGGGTCGTCTCTTGGTATGCCGCCCGGAAGCCCGACGGGCTCTCGGGACGGTGGTAGGGAAGGCCGAAGGTCGCCGCCGCGTCCTCGAAGTCGCGTCCGTGGGGCGTCGTGAAGTACGGGTCGAACTCGTCGTGCTCGCGGATGGGCAGGAAGTGGAAGATGCCGCCGCCGTCGTTGTTGACGACGACAGCCACTATCTGTCGCTTTCGGAGGAGGGCGAGGCTGTTCAGATCGTGCCAGAGGGCGAGGTCACCAATGAGAAGCGTCACGGGACCGTCCCGACCCGTGGCCACGCCCGCGGCCGTCGCCACCGTCCCGTCGATTCCGCTCGCTCCGCGGTTCGCGTAGGCGGGGCCAGCAGCCCCCGCCGTGGAGCCGTGCCGATTCAGGTCGCGCACTGGCATGCTGCTGGCCGCCACGAGCGCGTGACTTGACGGCAACTCGTCGGTTAGGACGGTCGCCACGAGCGGTTCGGTCAGCGACTTCGCTTCCTCGGCGTGATTCCGCACAACTGCTTCCGCCCGGTTGCTTGCCGTCGTCCAAGCGTTTCGCCAGTCGGTCGCGCCTGAGCGATCGTCGAGACGAGCGATGAGTGCATCGGCGAAGGCCGAGACGTTGGACTCAATGTGGTGGGTGATCCGGTGGTCTGGATCGATGCGGGAGGGGCTGGGGCGCACCACTGCCCATATCTCTGGTGCGCAGTCGCGCAGGAAGAGGCGAAGCCGCTTCGAGGCAAAACGCCCTCCCACCTGCAAAATGATCTCCGGCGCATGAGCGTCCCGAAATGCCTCGGACGTGAGCAGGAGGTCAGCGTGCGGCACCCGACCGGTGCACTGCTCAGCGCCCAATCGAAGCCGCGACGTGAGGTCGGGCAGGAGCGGCCATCCCAGGTGTGTCGCAAGCCGCCGGACGGCATCTGCCGCGGCGGGGAGGTCGAGCCGCCCCACAACGAGGAGTCCCTTCGGGGTCGTCCCGAGAGCGTCGGCCAGAGCGACAATCTCCTCCCCTGGGGGGGTGGGAGTCGGGGTCGGATACTGAGTATATGGATCCGTCCCGGCGGCCCACTTCTCAATCGTACTCGGCACCGCCACCGAGGCGTCCGTCTCGGCCGGCTCCAACGGCTTCCGAAACATGCAGTTGAGGTGCACCGGCCCGGCCGGGGCGCGCACGGCTCGATGCAGTGCCTGATCGGCTGTGGTGAGCACGTATGCCGGTTCGATGTCCTCGGACGGCGGGGGCACGTCCACCTGCCAGCGCACGTAGTCTCCAAAAATCTTGACCTGATCGACCGTTTGATTGGCCCCAGTATCCCGCAGCTCGGGCGGGCGGTCGGCCGTGAGAAGGAGCAGGGGCACCCCGTCGATGGACGCCTCCACGACGGCAGGCAATCCGTTGGCGACGGCCGTGCCGGAGGTTGTGATCCAGGCCGCGGGCCTCTGCGTCGTCCGGCCCAGCCCCAGCGCCGCAAATGCTGTCCCCCGCTCATCGACGTGGAGCACCGTCTCGGCATCCGGATGCTGGGCCGCAGCGACGGTTAGAGGCGTCGACCGGGAGCCAGGCGCAACGAAGAACGTCTCGACGCCGTGGCGGAGCAGTTCCTCAACGAGAAGTTGCGACCAGAGATACGTCGGATTCGGCGCGTCGAGGACGGACACAGAGCAATCAGCCACGGGAGGAGCACAGTTCGGGAGCGGTTCAACCAGAGGTCGCCCGGGAATCAGAGACCCCCATGATGGCGGCAAAGTCCCCGATTTTCTGTTCGATCTCCTCCCACTCCCGATCCGGCGTCGAGCCCTCGACAATGCCCGCCCCCGAAAAGAGGGCAATCTGAGTTTCCTGCACAAGGCCGGCCCGCAGGCCAACCGCAAACTCGGCCGCGTTGCGCCCAACCCATCCCACGGGGCCAGCATACCACCCCCGATCAAAGGGTTCCTGCGCTCGGATGGCTGCCACGGCATTGTCGGTCGGAACGCCGCCCACCGCCGGGGTCGGGTGCAGAACCTCCAGCAGGTCCGTCGTCGCCGTGTCAGGATGGAGCGTGCCCGTGAGCCGGGAGTGCAGATGTCGCCCCCGAGCCAAGGCTAGTTCGCCGGTGCCGTTCGGAATGTGAACCGACGTGCAGAGGTGTTCGAGATCAGCCCGAATGGAGTCCTCCACAAAGGCATGCTCGCGCCGCTCCTTAGGGCTTTGGAGAAGTTCGTTCCGAAAAGCTGCATCTTCTGTCTCGGTACTCCCCCGCGGCCGAGTGCCCGCTACCGCTTCACTCACGACGTTTCGTCCCACTCGCCGAAACAGTCGTTCGGGAGAGGCGCCAACGAAGGCGGGCCCCTCCGCCGGCCGCACGGCAAAATGGTAACAGCCTGGCGTGGCTGCTTCCAGGTGATTCAGCACGAGCAGGGGATCCATCGAATCGCCGAGCGCGAGGGCCACGCGCCGTGCCAGCACGACCTTGTCAAGCGCGTCCCCGTCGATTGCATCGAGCGCCCAGCCAACCATTCGGGTCCAGGCCTCATGGTCCGGCACGTCCTGACGGTGGTAGGGCCGCGGGAGCGGGGTCGGATCTGCAGGCTCCGGAAAGGCCAATGCGTGAACCGCTTCTTCAATTCGTCCCCACTGGTCTCTGTCACGGGGCAGCACGAGGTTGCACACCAGTCGAAGCCCGTCGTCCGTGTCCAGCAGTTCAAAGCGGGGCAGGACGAACCGATACGTTCCGAACGGGGCCCACCGGTGATCCGGGCGATCTGAAACCTGCGGCTGCGCGGCGTCGAACCGCAGCCCTCCGTAGTACCGAACTGACGACTCCGCTTCGGCGAGTCGATCATCCAGGGTCGCGCGAAGTTCCGGATAGTTTACTGGGGCCGACGTGCTGGACAATACATCCGCCGCCCCGACCGCCGCGACGGTTCGGGGCTCATCCCGACCCGACCAGTAGGCCGCTTCGGAGTGCGTCTGGGCCCGAACCCAGTCAATGGGCCGGGTTGCCTCCGGAACGGGGACCTCCACTCGAGCGGTCCCTGATTTCTTTGCACGAATCGCCCCTTCGATCCGCTCCGAGAGGGCCGCCCGCACGTCCGGGGCAGCGTCGATGTCTCCAATGACGGCGGGATCGAGGTCGAGCATGGTGGAGAAGAACGAGATGCAGGAGGCGATCAATGAAATCCGGACGGGAGGCCCCCATCGAACCGGTCTGAATCCGAGAATTCCGATTCAGTTAGGCAAAGGCAGACGTCTCTACGGCCGACAGGTGAGCAGTACAGTTCAAAAGATCAGCCCGGGCCTGCCCGTCTTCGTAGACTACGCGGTTGACACACGTGTTGGAGTGATCGAACGCTTGCATGTGTTCGAGCCCGTAGTTGGGAAGCAACGTGGCGAGCAGGACCCGAAGGTATCGACCATGGGTCACGACGAGGGTCGTCCGGCCGGCCTCCCGCGCCAGAATATGCTGAATGGCGCGCTCAGCCCGTTCTTGAACGTCCCGAATCGACTCTCCCTCCTGCACCGCCCGATCGTGAGCCCCTTCTCGCCAGGAAGATTTTAGGGCCTCCATCGAAACGTCGCGTTCTTCCGAGGGCGGTTCGCCCTCAAAAATCCCCCAGTCCATCTCACTCAGATCCCGCAGATACGTCCGCGACATCGGCTCGTGTGGTTGAGCAAGAATTTTGGCGGTCTGCTTGGCTCGCTGCATCGTACTGGCGTATAGCGCATCGGCGGAGACCGACTGGAGACGCTCTGCCAGGGCCCGGGCCTGAGCCCGCCCGGCCGCGTTGAGTTCACTGTCCACCCCTCCTCCCTGGATAATGCCTCGGCGATTGTATTCGGTCTCGCCGTGGCGTACGAGATAGAGGGTCGTAGGCGACTCCACAGTGCTCGGATAAGCCTCGAGGGTCATATTGTCGGTCGAGTTGATCCAAAGGTGTTAACGTTAGACCAGCTGATCACTTAAGGATTGCCTGGATCCTGAGAGGGATCTCCATCCGGGTCCTGGTGACTGCGTAGATTCTCGAGAATGTCTTCGGTAATGTCGTCCACCTGTGGAAGCGAAAGTCGGTGCTTGAGGGCTACCCGGACGATGAGCCCCCGTAGCACCTGGTCGGCAATCGGGAGCGGATACAGTATGCGCTGTAGAGGACGCAGTACGTATTCAGCCGCCCACCCCAGCACTCCCCACCGAAGGAGCACAAATCCAGCCAGTCCCACTCCGACGGCCGCGTGCATCTCGGCGGCGGCGAAAGCACTCATCGTAAGTACGTAATAGAGCGCCTGCGCGAACACGTGATCGAGCAGCGTAATGGCACGGACGGCAAGAAGACTCGGAAGGGCCGGACTCAGAAGAGCCCACGCTACGAAGAGGCCAAGTGCCCCCGCAACAGCGCCTCCAACGGGGAGTCCCCAGAGCAATAGTGGAAAGCCCCATAGCACGACCGTCTTGGCCGAACCCACCCAGGAGTCCGCCCACCGCAGCAACTGCTCCAGCGACACGTGATCGAGCACCGCCCCAGCATAGTTCTGCACGTCCTGTTTTGTGACGTGGTACCACTGCCCCCCTTCCGTTAGAATGCCGTACGGCGTGTTGACGTAAGAAGAGGAGCCCTGCATCCGTACGCCAGTGGGGGACTAATTCGGAGAGCGGCGATTCTGGACCATCGGAACACGGGATCGGTCGCTTCGGCGGTCAGATCGACTGATAACACGGTGAACGTACACGGGATCAGGGGTGCGGTTTCAATTTAGACTGAAAGTTTTATCGCCCCTATACACTCCTCCTTGCGTCCGAGGACGTAAAAACGGAACCTGGAAGTCCAAACTGCCGGCTCGCCTCCGAACTCCCCAAGTTCCCTTCTGTCAAACACCCTGACCCTGAACTCCGCGCCAAAAGCCTACTGCAGTGTCAATCCTGATTTCATATCCAAGATGCGATCTCCACCCCCGATTTACGGCAGTCATTCCGAGCGGAGTCGAGGAATCTGCCTCGGGCTGACAGCCCGTTTCGAGGAGGGTTCTCGACGTCGCTCGAACCGACTTGCCCTGGGGGTTGAAATCGTGTCGACGCTGAACCAACATTGACGCTTGACACTACACTATGGGGCTGTACGAACAACGGACTCATTCCTCCGGCTGAAGGATTAGATCCTCCCCAACCCGAATTCGGAATCGGGGCGTGTCTACCCCCGCGGCCTGAAGGGGCGGACGGAGCATGGCCTCCAGAGCTCGGGCAGTATTCACGCGTGGCTGGGTCGCCGACGCAAGCCGTCGCTCGGCCTGGGTGCGAAACGCCTCCTTTACAGAGCCGAGCGCCTGCATCCGCACCGCTTCGGGCATATCGGACGGCAGCACCCGCATCCATCCGCTCGTCTGGGTACTCACTTCCAATTTTGCGAGATCCGGCTCCACGCTGTGCACAGAGAGTGGGGGGAGCGCCACCCCCACCCGATCATTTGCCTCCACCGTAATCATCCCCGGCGTCAGCGCGCGCACGTCAAACCCGTAGGAGACCGTTCCCGGCACCTGAACCCGCGTCTCACTTCCCCCTTGAACGAGCGCAATTGCACTCGGCTGAGTCTTCTCCAAGAGATAGGTGAGCCACGAGGGCGTAAGGAACTGAGACGAGTCAACCCGGACCGTGACACTCACATCCATCGTGCCCGTCACGAGAAAAGAGGCCGGTGCTTCGTCCTGGATCGTCGTGATGACGGTACGGCGAACGGTCGCCTCCGACGGGCCTTGCCCCCACAACACTACAGCTATGACTAGTACGACCCCGAGGAGAAGACCGCCCCCAATAACCGCGCGTCTTGTCCTCGTCATGACTGTACAATTCGGGCAAAAAGGAGCTCCCCGTCGCTTTCCCGTGAAGCGCGTAGACCAAGCTTGCCGTTTTGCTACAAAATCTCCAGTCAGTTCGTCTCGTCAAGAGATTCCTCTCTTCAGCTACGATTACCGAGGAGAGACGAGGCGCCCAAACTGCATATAAAGATCTTGCTCGACAGTCTCTCCTTCCGGGACCTCAATTCTCATGCAACCGGCCACCCTCCACGAATCGTCTTCGGGAACGTCCGTTTCTCCGGTTAAACATAAGAAGTGGAGCCCACTTTCCTCAACCCGTATTTCGTAGCGTCCATCCTGCCCTGAGACATCGTGACCGGAGGCGTAGGCGGTGAACGGCTTTGGTACAGTCCCTTTTACGTTGACGATCTCTCCGGACAATTTCCCTGAATCCTCAACATCCCGACGCAACGTATCGAACTGAGCCTCGGGAATGGCAACGACGAAAACTTCCACTGGTAGATCTTCCCTCGTTTCCACATCACTCTTGCCGAACACGTGCCCTGTAATTTCCTCCGTCGAACTCTCCGAGGTCGTCGTAGGCATTAGACATCCCATCGTAGCGAAGAAGGCCAAGAGAGTGAATATAACGGACGGACGGAGGCTCATTCGTTTGTGCGTACCTATTCATATAGGATTGAGGACCTACTGGTAATCCCTTCTTGGGCTTGAAAACGCAGGCCAGTCAGGAGGAGTACCACCAACTGGATACACCTGGACGGCCCTCTCGCGTGAGCTCCCCAGCGCTGCGACTTCGTGGATCTCGGGCAGTCCGGGGACTACTCGGTCACTGCGGTCCCAGCGCAGAACGGCTTCTGCATTTGCCCGGGAGCCTCGCTACGGGGATTCACTTGAGCGCCGTTCATGCCACTGCGCCTACTGTGTCTTCGGCTTCGCATCCACCAAACAGCCCTTCAGAGGGCCGCACCCGTCCGCTGATGTGCACGACCAGCTCCTCTCCTGACCTACGCTCAGCCCCGCCGGACGGCACTGTCCGGCGGGGCTGCATGTACGATGCACTCGCTCCGAGAGATCCTCCGATGAACAAGGATTGGTGGAATGAGGGAAACGAGAGTGTGCTAATGCACGACCGTCATCCGTTCGGTCTTCACCGTTCCTTCGGCTCGTAACCTTAGGAAGTACATTCCACTCGGGAGATCGGACACATCGACCTGCACCTCTCGACGTCCCTCCTGCTCGCCACTAGCGACGACTTGCACTCGTCGGCCCAGCACGTCGTACATTTCCAGGGTCACCTTCTGCCGTTGCGGCACCGCAAAGCGCACGGTTGCTCCGGTACGGGCCGGGTTCGGAAAGATGCTTCGCAGCTGCACTTCGTCGACCGTGCGCTGAATTTGAACCGAATCGGAAAGGCTCGACGAGCCATCCGTGTCGACCTGGCGGAGACGGTACTCCAGCTTGTCGGCCGCGAAGGGCAACCCTGAATCCTGGAACTGATAGGACTGCACGTCTTCAGCCGCGCTATTGCCCCCCTGACCTTC
The DNA here is from genome assembly GCA_964426195.1 of uncultured Salinivenus sp. Classification (GTDB taxonomy): domain Bacteria; phylum Bacteroidota; class Rhodothermia; order Rhodothermales; family Salinibacteraceae; genus Salinibacter. The sequence goes on along the minus strand of CAYRPX010000014.1, from coordinate 6,509 downwards.
AACGAATCCGACCTTCGTCCAGCCGGACTCATTCCCGGCTTTCCGCTGAACCTCAAAGCCAGAATTATTGGTTTCCGAGGTCGTCTGCCATGTGAGCCGAACCTGGCCCTCGTTGACGACCGTACCCTCAAACCCAGCCATTTCGACCGGCAAGGGCTCCGAGTCCGAGGCAAAGGCAAACTCACTGAAGCTGCCGACGGTTGCGTAAATCTCGTCGTTCGACGGATCATCGTCTCCCTTGTCGTCGAGCATAGTGGTCAGTTGCGCAAACTCACCGGTTCCTTCCTCCGGACGACTATAGATGTGGATGTCTCCCTCAGCGATGTTGTCCCCCACTCCACTGACGTTATCGAGTAGGAACCGGAGTTCAGTCTCCTCTCCAAAAGAGAGATCTGGTCCCGCGTTAATCACGTAGCGGAACTGACTGACGTTTTCTTTGGGAATCTCACTGCCGCCGACCGGGGCGCTATCGTACTTTTCAACCGTGACCTCGTCGGAGCTACTTACGTTTGCGAAGTCAATCTTCACGCCCGTCCCTCCAAAGGAGGCGGGGCCGTCGCTGTCGATCAGAATCGACTCGCTGGCTACCGGTTGCTCAGAGGGACTCGTTTCCGCAGACAGCGTGACCGTGAGTTCGATCGAGGCCGCCGACGTTTTCCCGTCCGAGTCAGTGACCGATAGGGTGATGGTGTGGGTGCCCACGGAAAGCTCCTCGACATCGAGGCTTCGCCCTGTGCCGAGCGAACCGTCCAGACTGGAATTCCACGAAAAGTTGTTCGAGTCGATTTGATCGTCTTCGAGGTCATTCGCTTCGCCCTCTAACGGGATCGTCGTGGTCGAGTCGAACGACGCCCCGTCGGGGGTGATAATATAAGGCTGGGGCGGAGAGTTGGGCACCGTGAAGGACTCGTCCGAATTGTCGGACGTGCTGTAAAAGCCGTCACTGGCCCGCGCCCGGATGAGACCTTGCTCCGTCTGTCCGAGGCTACTGAGATCGACCTGCAACGAGGTCTCCGGCCAGTCGGTCACAAGGGTCGTCCAGCTCGCTCCACCGTCGCGGCTGTACTCGACCGTGTAGGTGAGCTCATCCCCATCTTCATCGTTGGCCGACCACTCGAACGTGCTCGTCTCCCCGGTCAGCTCTTCTCCTCCATTCGGAAAGTCGACAGTGATCGTTGGGGCGGTTGAGGATGCCGTGACGGTCGCAAGCGAGGCCTGCTGATTTGCCGATCCGCCGCCGTCCGGACCAAGCAACTGAACCTCACTTATCTCCGCGTTCTCCGAGACCGGAACGAGAAACGTCGCCGTTTCCGGAACCTCCGTTCCGAAGCCGTGGTTCTCGGCGGGAGCAAATTCCACGTCATCAATGACAGTATCGCTCGCATCCAGAAGACGCAGTGTATAGTCTCCGGCCGGAGGCGTTATGGTCTCGACGTTCGATTGCTCAGCCTCAACATCGATGAAGGAGTTGAATTCAGCGGTGTTCTCCTCGAGGTCAACCTGGCCTCGCATAAGCTTGTAATTCGAAACCTGCTGTTTGGACGCACCTGCGAGGGCCGTGGACGAGAAGCGATCGTCCAGAGCATCCGGATCCGTGCGGAGTTTGTTATACCGCCAGGAGGAGGGCCAGTTGAAACCGAAGTTAAAGGCGCAGTAGCTCATGAGGTCCCCGTGATTCCGCATGTCGACCGCCTGATTCGTTCGCGTGTCAACACCCCACATCTCGCTATCCTGTCCCTGATTCGTGGGACCAAGAGCGGCGATATTTTGAGCCGAATTCGTGAAGGGATACTCCGGGGCCGACGTGTTGGCCACGGCCCGGTTCGGCCCACAGTAGCCAAGCTTCCACGTAGTGCCGCTGGAGCCCATGGTTGTCCCGTTGTCCCCCTGGTTTACCGAGTGTTGCTGGTTGAGCACGTGCCCAAGTTCGTGGGCCGCCACATTGTCGGCGACCTGCTGGTCCCCGGAGGCGACGTCGGCGGGAATGCCGGCTGCCAACCCTCCATTGTTCGTGCCTACCATGTCGCCGTAGTACATTGTCGAGCTGGATCCTCCAAAGAGAATCGACAGCCCCCGAATGGTCTGCAGTGCGGAGTTCACGTTGCTGAGCGAGGGCTGTCCCGATCCGCCCGACCAGGTATCCCAGTCCAGCGTAAACGTCGACCAGTTCATCGAAGGGAGCGGATACATCGCAATGATCCGCAGGGCCTGCTCGCGGACGTGGGCCTGGGAGGGCATGTGCGTATTTCCGCCCGAGTCTGTCCACCGAATCCGTGCAAAACGAACCGACGGCGTGGGAACCGAGGTGAAGCTCACCTGGACCTCACAAACGTCGTTCGTGGCAGCGGCAGGGGAGCAATCGACCGTCCCGCCGGTCAGCTGAAGGTCCACGGTTCCGTTTCGCCACGAGCTGGGAAGTTGGAAATTCAAGCTCTTACTCATGTCGGCGCGTCGATCCCGAATCGTGCTCGGATCGGATGTCTGCGGCGGAGCCTGAAAGCCCCCGTTCGAGGGACTTAACGGCGATCCCGGCAGCGGACTTCCATTCCGAACCCCTCGCAGCCGAACATTCCCCACCGGTGCCGAGCTTGAGCTCTGACTCTGAATAAACGCGCGAACGGTCGTGCTCTTGTTTTCAATAAGCTCGACGCTGTTTTGCCAGTCCTGAATGGCCTGGTTGGCCTCCAGTCCCACTAGCTCCAGATTCTGACTCTCCTGAAAGCGCATATTATCGACAAAGATCGTCGAGTCGTAGATCTTATCGCCGACGTCAAAAATGGAGAAAATGAGCTTTACGGTCGACTTGCCCGGCGGAATCTGAATGGTCGTGGTAAGCACGTCCGTTCCGCCATCGTAGGTAGTGCCCACGGACCCCCCCGAGCTCATACCGGTCGCTCCGGTTGTATTGACGGTGAGCGGATTGCCATCCGCGTCGAAAACGAGATTGTCCGGGGCAATCAGATCACTGCCATCTACGGTAAAGGTTGACTCGCCCATCTCCACCACGAAACTGTCGTTATAATTACTTCCGACAAACTCTGGAAACTCCTCCGACAGATACTTCAGGTCGAACTTGATGGTGGCGGCGTCCGACGGAACGTCGAGCTCAAGTTCCATGCGAACCATGTCGGTTGCGTCACCGGGACCAGTCAGGCCATTGGTCAACTGATAGGAAAAGGAGCCGCTGTTGTCGGGGTCGAGAGCGGCCCCGGCGTCGCCGGAGCTGAGCGTCAGATAGCTCTTCCCTTCCTGGGGAAAGCTGGACGCAACCTGGGAAAAGGTCGTATACCCGACTTGATCACTTCCTACAAAATCCACTGAGAGGACCTGACTGCTCTTTAGGTCCAGTGCGCCCACAATATTCTGCGTGGACACTGCCTTGGAGTCCACGGTAGATTGATCCGAAAATGTGGGAGAGCGCTGCTGGGCATGTGCCGTCGTCGCTCCCCAGACGAAAAACAGGACGAGGAAGATTACAGAGAACTGGAAACTCGAAGCAAGAGATTGAAACTGTTTGTCCATCGAATTACTGTTGTATTTTGTTATTTGCATGCTATGGCAATAAGAGCGTACCGCTCTACTCCTTCGAGCACGATTCAACGATTTGTTGGGACGTCCACCAGGGGGGCCCGCCTACTTTCAGTTTCTCCGAGATCAATGTCCTTCACGGTACCCAAACTGGGACATCCAGAAGCAGGGAATCGCATGTTACTCTGGTTGCGCCGAGCGACTACAATTGCGCTCGTCGCAAACCGAATCTGCGCCGTCTGAAGCGGATTGCGTAAGTTGCACCGATGCCGAGAATCTTAAGATGCAATCGCCCTGCGTCCAGAAGAAGAGGTGTACAACAATGGTTCGGTGTACGGCACACGCCGAATCGACTCACGCGACAACTGCCGTGATCTCCTCCATAAAGAAATGGGGCTCTCGCGAATAGAACGTCTTCGAGCACTCCTTCGTGAAAAACTGGTTGCTCTAACCGGGATAATTTAGTATGAACTGTGTTACAGAAAGTCAAGCTTGGGTATTAAGATACTTCAATAAACTATTTTCTGACATCAATTATCTTCGTAAAACACATTTTATATTTTACATTTGATATGTTTAAAATACATCCTATGTATAGGATCAGTGTCGGTCTTTACTCAGGAACCGACCAGGGTCTGGCTCCGCTGGGGAAGAAAAGCCCGAACAACTGGGCGTCTCACAGCGTCAAATCAGTCAAAATGAGGAACTACTCAGCGAAGCGGATCGGGATCCTGCCAAACCGACCGTCAAAGCCCGAGAAGCACGAGAGCGACGATGGCCAGTGCGAGCCCAGTGCGGTTGGCACGCGACAGATGCTCGCTCCACACCGTTACACCGAGAATGGCTGCCAAACTCATGATGGCAATGTTGTTCGCTGGAAAGACGAACGGCCCCGGAAGCACTTCGATCGCCCGAAGAAGAAACTCGAGCGACCCGTAGTTTACAATCCCGAGCAGGACGCCCCAGCCAATCGTTCCGCTCCTCGGCCATTCGCCCCGCCGCATTCCTCGACGAAGAACGATGCCAGCCCCTATCAGGAATGCCACTCCGAACGCCATCAACAAGAACAGCACTCGACTATTCCCGTCCCCAAACCCCTCCTCGAACGCTTTCATAGACACGTCCACGGCCCCCCCCAGGCAAAACGTGAGCCCGAGCACTCCGGCGACGTACCAGTCGACCATCGGCGGTGCCAATGAGGACAGGGCGGGTCGCTCGGAGCCCACAGGAGCGGAAGCCGGAACCGGCTCCAGCGTCGACCGCCGATGGGCGAGCAGAAAGAACGCCCCCATGGCCAGCCCCATGCCAATCTCTTGCGCCACGGTGGGGACCTCGCCCCACACCAGCCACGAGGCCAAAAACGGGACGACGACGGACACCCGCATCACCCCGATCGCCAACGACATCCCGGCCACCTCCGTAGCCCAGGCCAGTGTAAAGAACCCCGCAATGAGCAGTCCTCCTGTCGCACTCCCAAGGACAAGGAGTTCCCACGATAGGGTGAGGCCCTCCTGAACCGATCGTCCCCCGACCCCGAGGAGCACAACGGCAACGCCCACGGCGGTCGCGTAATTCACCGTGAGCAGTGCCGTACGGTCCATCTGTCGCCGCCCGGCATGCTTGAAAATCATGCCGATGGCTACACTACACACCACCGCAAAAACGAGGGCAAGCATAGAACGGGCAACACAGACTCGATGGACGAACGATCGTCCGCTCCCTGGAACAGCTAATTCCCCGACACAAAGGTGTAGTAGCGCAATCGGGGCGGGATGGGCTCGGGCTCGCGGATGACAAGATCCGAGGGGACGCCGACCCGGGGCATCACATACCCGGTCGTGTCGGAGCGGATCTGATTGTACGAGACCGTGGCAAAGAACTCCGACGAACGCCGGGCCTCGAACAAGTCCTCGAACAGCACGCGGTACCGAATTCGAATCGAGGCGGGCTGTAGGGAGACGAGATCTTGCCCCGACGGCACGCCCGTGACTTCAACCTCCACCTCGCGCGTTTCCTCGACGAATCGACCGGCCCGAGCGACGAGGGTAACGGCCTTCGGTTGAACCTCTACGAGCCTTCTGAGAGTGTCCACCAGTGGCACCTGGACCTCGACGGTGTCGCGCAGATTGTCGATCCGTCTCGAGACTGTCGGCCACGCATCCATCCCAGTAAGAACCGATCTTGCCCCCCTGATTTCGGCAGAGTCAGGGGTGAGTTCGGGGGGATCGATCAGTTCATAGGCGTCCGCCAATTGGATCTGGACCCGACTCTGCACTGGCACCTTTCGGGCCACAAGGGAATCCAGTTTCACTTCGAACGAGCCGGGGGTTACGCTTGCGAGTCGAACCGCTGCGCCCTGCGGAAGGTCAATTTCCTCCTCCACGTTCACCCGGCCTGTGGTGGCGTTCACCTCTACGACCGGCGGGTTGTAGAGGAGGCGAATGAGATCGAGCCCTCGCCCCTGCACCTGTGCCCGAACGTGGGACGGAGGCACCTCGGCAAGGGCCTGATCCTCGGGGGTCCCTACGACCTCGACCGGCAACTGGAGCATCTGTGTGCGTTGCTCCCCAAGGGTCAGCGACAACCAGAGAATGCTGGAAAGCAGCACGCACACCGTGATTGCAAGCCCCCACCGAGGATTCTCTCGGGACCTCGGTTCGTCCTCCGGGACAAAAACGGTGCGGAGCCGATCCCAGAAAATAGCGCTTTGGGAGTCGCCGGACGAAGCCACGGACAGCGCGGTCAATTTGAGCGGAGACATTGGTTCGGCGCTACACGCACCACCCCTCCGTATGTTCGACACCTCTCCCTACTCCTCGAGCCACTGCGGGGTAGCGTCGTCACTGAACGCGCGCCCGGTTCGAAGATTCCGGACCTTACGTCGTCCCCACTGAAAGAGGGCCTCAGCGACGCGTCGGAGAAGACTCCCCACCAGGGCCGGACGCCAGCGAATGGGCGGGCGGGCGTACCCGTAGTCGGCC
>CAYRPX010000013.1:0-27789 GCA_964426195.1 uncultured Salinivenus sp. | reverse complement strand
ACGAGGACGGCCAGTCGATCCGCAGTCTCGCCCGTAAATATGAAGCAGATCCGAGACCGAGATCGTCCCCTCCATCTGATCCTTCCTTGTAGACGCCGCTGAGGCCCCTTCACGACGTTTTAGCGGTCCGCAACGCCCCGACCCGGAACGCATTTCATCCTGGCCGTGTAGGCGACACCTGGTTATTGGATGTGGTTTCTCATTTTATTCTACGGTGGGGTGGCAGAGCCTGGTTGAATGCACCGGTCTCGAAAACCGGAGGGCCCTCACGGGTCCCGGGGGTTCGAATCCCTCCCCCACCGCCGTTTCGGTTCCCCGCTCAGCGTGGCTGGGCGGGTTTTTGTGTTTGCCCCCTCGCTGCTTCGATCCTCACTTCTGTTGAGGGGTGATCCGGCTCGGCTCATCGCCGAGCAAAGGAGCGGGTCCCTAGAGGCTCGTCGTCGAATCCTACACGACCATTTCCTCCGACGCCATGGTTGGTCAACTGTGGAAGGCCCTTGTTCTGTTTGTAATTACGGGACTGCTTGGTTTGGGACTCATCGGGTGCGACAGTGTCGGGCCCGGTGCCCAGGCAACGGCCCCTAGCTCAAACGAAGCGTCGTGAACGCGCCCGATGGAGACCAGGACCATGACCTCTACGTCGTCACGGACGAGGAGACGCTCTATCGGTACGACTCCAGCCTGGGCAACGAGGGGACCGAGGAGGTTCAGGGCGCGGAGTTTCGGTCCGTGGCCACCACCGCGAATGACATCTTCACGGTTGATCGAGGGGCACGCGTGTATTCCAGCAGCGTCCAGTCGACCAGTGGCTTCACAGAGGAGAAAAGCACGGGGTCGGAGACCTAACAATTAGGCACTCTCCATGCGCGCAATGAGCCGGTTCTGAACGGCGGTCGTCTCTTCTTGGCCCTCGGATCGGAAGGCATTGCCGTGCTGGATGCAACAAACAGCAGCGACATTCTATTTCGCCGAATAGGGCAGTATTACACCAGTCTGACGCTGCACTACGACGACCCGGATGTCGCAGATGCTCCGACGGATCTCGTATACGGCGCCCGTCCAAACGGCATCTTCGATCTCTATCGGATGAGCAGTAATGGGGGCGATGAGGGCGATCAAAATGTCAGTCTGAAAGAAGTTGGCACGTTTGATCTGAGTGAGTTGGACGGTGTTGACTTCGGAACGTCCCCCCAGGTCAGCTAGGTGATGGGCGTCGGATGCACCGTGTACGTGGCCAACAGCAGCAAGGGGATCGTGGCCCTGGAGATTGGGGGCGTTCAGGGCTGTGGTGGGACCGGCGGCAATCAGGTCCCGTCCGTTTTGGACGACAGTGACCAGACGACTGAGGGCCAGTCGACCACGACCGACGTGCTGGCCAACGATTCGGATCCGGACGGGAGCCTTGAAGCCTCGACGGTGACAGTCCAGAGCCCCCCGTCGAATCGGACGATCCAGGGGGCTTTTTTGTGGGTCTCCTACTGGGAGCGCGGTATCTGGATCTCCGGGGCAGGACGAGCGCTGACGGAGGGGAGCTGTTGTAGCCATCGGACGTACCCGAACGACTGGTCGTCCGCAAGCGTGACTGGAAGGCTCTCGTCCAAGAGGAGGGGGGCGGCAGTCATGAGGGTGTCCGCGAGGCTGGACACGGGACCTTGCGTCTCAAGGCAGAAGGTCCATGTGGTTTCGTGACCGGTCTTAATTGTGGTAAGCTCCGCCCCGATGGTAGCAGACGGAGTGGTCGGGAGCTTCGTTGAGAGAGACGATTGCTCCTCGGGAGGAATCGAAATCTGGTGGCGGGTTTTCTCTACGGCGATCCACAGATCAGTGGGATCCTCCTCCCAGAGTGAGGAGGTCCCCTCATGGAGGTCGAAACTCCACTTCCCCCACTGCTCGCAGCGGCCGGCGGCTTGGGAGCCAAACGATGTTCGAAGGGGTCCCGCCAGGCGTCGTTTAATCTGAAGTTGACCATCCCGCAGTTTTAAATTGAGGGCGGGGTCTTCCGCTGGCAGGTAAAGGTCAGTTTGCGTGCGAGTCTCCACCGTTCCCAGGGTGTGAAACCAATCCAGAACGGCGGGGGGAAGCGGCGGCGTGCCGAACCAGCGGGCCTCAAGTGTACACGTCATGGGGAAAGCGAGCCGGGTTTGAAGAACACCTCGACGCAACGTCGTTTCCTGGCTTCCCTCGGAAATCCGGGATCGACCTGCACAGAGGACCCAAGAGGGAACGTCAAAACACGTTCCGTTTCCTCAAGTTGCGACCGGTGTGGTGTTTTTGGATTCGAGGGCGAAGTTCAAAGAGAAGGTTGTCGTAGGTTCTATTGAGTTATATTTTGCCTTTGCCATGCGGAAGGTCGATTAGCACTTCCCAGTACGATCTATATGCCGCCAGGCATTCCGGTTGCCAATGGGGGGAGTCCCGTTGGAGCAAAGGAATAATCCTGAGTATGTTTTCAGAGTCTTCATCTAAACTGATGTTTTCTTCCCTTCGCCCCGTTCCTGTCGCGAGTGGCCTCATGGTACTGCTGGCGTGTTTTAGTCTTACAGCGCCGTTGGGGCGGGCCCAAGGGGCGACGCAGATCAATGAGAATCTCTATCAGGTGACCTACCGGCCTCCTTCGGCCGAGTATCGAACGGTGACCGGGAGGCACTTCGATCTCATTTTTCAGGCGGGCGAGGAAGACGCTGCGCACCGGATCCGACGGGCGTTGCGACAAAGTCGTGCCGGAACGGACCGTCTTGTGGGATCCACGCCGGAGGCCATCGACATGCCGGTCGTGGTGAATGGCTTTTCGGACCGGTCAAATGGGTTTGTTACGCCCTTTCCGTTCAAGCAAGAAATCGAGGTGTCAAGCAGACGGGACGATGCCCTGGTGGCGCGGTCGTCGTCCTGGCCAGCACTGGTGGGGCCGCACGAACTGGTGCACGCGATGCAGGGGGAGATTGATGCGGGATTCGGCTACGGGAATGTAGTGCGTCTCTTTGCCCCGGACGTGGCCCGGGCCGGCAACTTGACCGCCCCAAGAGGCCTGATGGAGGGGATCGCCGTGTATCGGGAAAGCCACATTGAGGAGGGAGCGGGACGGTTGAATGCTCCCTTGTTTGCGATGAAGATGCGGGCGGCCATGCTGTCGGACGACCCTTGGAGCTTGACTCAGATGCTGGAGCCGCCCCGTTACACACAGCCCTTCAATCGATTCTACATCGGTGGGGCCCATGCCTTCCAGACGTGGGCAGAACGAGGGGACACGACCAGCACGACGTTTTTTCAGGAAGCCACGGCCCTGCACAATCGGTTTCCATTTCTTGGGTTCGGGGTGGGGTTGTGGACGGGGCTGGATCAATGGCCCGGTGCCCTTGACGAGAACCTCCGCTCTACCCTTCGGACCCGCTACCAGCGCGAGATGGAATGTCGGAAGCCGTTTACCGACACGGAAATCATTGCAGGGAGGTCGGGCCACAACTACCGGCGTCCCTACTGGCTCGGTGAGAACACCCTCGTCGCCTACCTGCACGGCTACGACGTGCGGCAAGGATTCTATCGAATCGACCTGGATACCGGGCAGCGAACGCCCATTCGCGTCCAGACGATTACGGAAGATTACACCTACAGCCTCGGTCGGGATACGAGTGCTCTTTACGCCTCCCGTTACGTGCCGGATCCTTGGGTGCCCACCCAGGACGTGGCGGAGGTGGAGCGTGTGGACGTGGACGATGGCAGTGCGGCGCAACTCACCGAAGGCGGACGGGGATTTGCCGCTGTGGAGGCTCCCAGCGGGGACATCTGGGCCGTTCAGAACGACGGCTCTTTTAGCCAGTGGGCGAATCTTGACGGAGATCAGCTTCGACCCATGACGAATTTTGAACGGGCACGTTTCAAGCAAATCGCGCCGTCCCCTGCCGGCGATAGAGTGGCAGTATTGCTTAATGTCGACGGAGTGCAGCGCCTCTACCGTTTCGACCGCGACCGGGAGGCCATTCGGTTGGAGCCCTGGCTTGGTCTGAAGGGGGCAGTCATTTACGACATGAGTTGGGGACCCGAGGGACGCTATCTCCTCTTTTCGGCCGATCTTGGGGAGGTCGCCAATGTCTTTGCCTTCGATACAAGAACGGAGGAGGTTCTGCGTCTCACGAACGTGCCCTTCGGGGCGCTTGAGCCGGCCTTGTCGCCGCAGCGAGAGTCGGTGGCGTTCATTGAATACCAGCACGAGCGCCACGAACTGGTCCGCATACCGTTTCGGCCGCGGGACGCCTCGGTCGTCGAGTCTTCGCAGGTTTTGACGGAGTGGGAGAAGCCGCGTCCGTCCGTCCACCCCGCCGAGTCAAACACCGGTCCGACGGCAGAATTTACGGAATCCCGATCGTATGAGGCCTGGCGACATCTTGCTCCCAGGATGGTCTACCCGACGATTGCGTACGACGTTGACGAGCTTGATCGTCCAGACGGACGCCGATACGAGGAGTTGGGCGTGGGGGTTGGGGTGGGAACTGCCGGAAGTGACCCGCTGGGACGATGGCAGTATCAGGGCAGTGCGTACTGGCAGAACGGACGCCTTTGGGGCTCTGCTACGGTACAATCGGGACGCTGGCTCCTTCGCCCGTCACTGACGGTATTTAATACGCCCGAAACCGTCCCCGTCGAAATACAGAGCACTCAGGGACCGCGCTCTGCGCGCCTCGGGTTTGAGGAACGCGGCATCGCGCTCGGCACCCGGGTTCCCATTCGCCTCCAGTCCAACGTATACCAGAGTGTTGCGGCGTTGTCTCTGGGGACAGAGTACCGACAGACGCGGTTCTTTGGCGACGTGGTCGAGACAGGGTTCACGCCGTGGCGCGACCGTGTGACGCTCGCCCCGCAGGGGGTTTGGGGGTATCGGCTCCAGCAAAATCCTCGCGATCTCGTGCCCAATCAGGGACTCATCCTCCGTTCTCGTTCTGAACTTGACGTCTGGACCGACGGCGTTTCAGCGCGTCGAGGAGTCGTGGCGGAGGCTGACCTATACCTTCCGATTGCGCTCCGCAGCCACACGGGCGTGCGGCTTGGAGCCGGTTTTCTTGCTCAAAACGAGGGCGCTGTGATGGGGACGAGTTCGTTCGTCCCTCGCGGCTATGAAGACCGCTCATTCGGGACTGAGTCCTTTGTTCGACTGGGGGCGGAGGTAACCCAGCCGCTCTGGTATATCGACGATGGGTCCACCCTCGTTCCGGTCTACGCAAAGGCCCTGTACGGCTACGGATTTGGGCAAACAATGACTAGCGTCGGTGATGATGGATTCACCTACTCGTCCGCTGGAGTGGGGCTCGGACTTCGGTTTCGGTTCTTCTACGTGCTTGACCTGGACGTGCAGATTGGGGCTTCCATTCGGATTGAACCCGGCGACGTTCATATCGTGTGGCGGTAAAAGATGGGCGGTGTCTAGGCCTTAGCTGTTTCCGAAGGAGTGTATGGCTGGAGACAGCTGGTGGAATTCGACTCTTACTACGATCCTGACACATTTTCGGAGGTGAGGATCTCTCCAGACGTAAACTTTCGCCAAGATTCGGGGCGTTTTTGTTCGTCGTCGAAGAAACCACCCTCCCGGGCACGAACTCTGAAGGGGCGGAGACGTTTATCCCCCTGAATTGGTTGTTCATCAACCCCGGATGTTCCAGTATGGAAAAGCTCCGCTGCAAGACCTGTGGTTGCGAGAGCCTGCGTCCCATGCAGGTCGTCTTCGAGGAAGAGGATGAATTCAATGATCTGCTCGGTGAAGAGCAGGAATCCCGGTTTTACAGTTGCCAGGTTTGTGGCGACAACTGGCTGTCGGTCAAGGAAAAAACGGCCGACGGAGAGTGCACCATCACGTTCGTTCACCAGATGGGGACATCGCCCGTGCTCAAACGCGTGGCCCACATGACCAACTCCGTCGTCGTTTCCGACGAGAGCATCGACGAGTGGGAGTATTTTAAAGGGGATCAACCCATTGACGAATCGGAGTGGGAAGATACACTTTCGGATCGGCGCGACACACTGAAGGCCACCTGCATGAACTAGTGGGGGCGATACTTCCTCTTGTTCGAGCCCGGGACCGCGACTGGTCCTGGGCTTTTTTATTGGAGGCAACCGCTCTGGTGGGACGGACTCTTGACGAATGCTCGCCCAGCTTGGTGGACACCGCACCGGCAAGTCAATGATGAATCAGGCTTGACGCGGCATTAGGCGGGGTTGAGGATGTTCTCAATGGCCTCCGCCAGATCAGAGCGGGTGAACGGTTTGCTCACATATTCATTAAAACCTTTCTGGAGAAAATCCTCCCGGTCTCCGGGCATGGCGTACGCAGTAAGGGCAATGGCAGGAACCTGTCCCATTTCCTCGCGCTCCCGAATGAGGTGGAGAAGTCTGGTACCTGTTTGTTCTTCACTGAGGTTAATGTCGAGCAGAAGGACGTCAAACGAGTTGCTGTCGACGGCTTCGAGGGCACCATCAATACCGCCTACCACGTCGATTTCGTAGGATTTCTTCAGCAAGTGTTTTAGAAGTAACTGGGTTTCCGCATTGTCCTCAACGGCCAGAATGCGTGGACTCTCCGATGTGCTCATGGTTTTTGCCTATGTAGGGTGGAGACGACTGGAAAGAGAGAGATCCTCAATCATCACTCCGTCGAGCAAATACCAGCATTTGTCCACGGAGATGCAAATCTAACCTCTGTACATAAAGAGAAATGAGCGCGTAGCCTCGAGGATCCGCGGGAAGTTCCAATTTGCGTCAATCACTATGCCACGAGGCGAGGCTTCGTTTCTCAGAAGGTCCATCGGATCTGAAAACGCACGGCGCGGCGGTGCGATCCATCGACTTGATTGAGACCGGAGCCGATCGTGGACCGATTCGTGTAGCTCGTCACTCCGTACTTGGCTTCGAGAGTGAGTGCCGGAAGCAGGTCGTGCTGCACCATGAGATAGGCCCGACGACCTTGGTCGAAGAAAACCGGAACTGAGAAGCTATACAGCAGATCATGCTCGTAGGCATAGATCCGGGTTGCGTAACCATCCGTATCGAAGAATGCCATCCGGGCATCGAGGTGTGTGGGGGAGGAAGGCGACCACCGCAGTCCCTGAGATACATAGAATCCCTTAGTTCCCTCACGACTGGTATGTCGGGAGAGTTCGACTCGAGTTCGGACCGTTAGGGCGTCGCTGAACGCGTACTCCATGTGCCACCGTGCGGACTGGCGGTGTATCTCCTTCACGCCTTCGAGTAGCCGATCGTCTGGGCCCAAATGCTCTGTCCCCTCTTCTTGCCCTTGCGCCCGGACTTGAAGATAGGTGGAAAGCCAGGGCCGCGGCTCGCATTCAAGGACCGCACGGGCCTCCCATCCTGTGGACGGGCGGGGGACGTTGAAGCGTAGCCAGGAAGACCGAAACTGGTCGAAGTATGCTCCGATGGCCCAGTCGCTAGCCACCTGAAGGTGAATACCGGTGTACACCCCAGTTTCGTTCTGGGGCCGTCCTCCGTTCCCAAACGCGTCGCCGTAGAAGGAGGCGAGACGAGGGGGATATCGCCGACCCAGGACAATGGCCTGGGCGGCCTCGCCCATCTCCACGGTTCCGCCGAAGAGGCCCCCGTACGTTCCACCAAGGGTTCGGGCCAGTTCGCTGAAGAGGGTGTAGGCGTCCAGGTAGGCGGTTCCGTAGACACTGACGGTCGACGTCTGGCGGCCGGAGACGCGGAATCGCCGGTACGGGGCGTCGTCCGGGCGGAGGGGGCGAGTGAACCGGGCGTAGTAGCCCGTTGTCCCCAGGTGTAAGGACCCAGAGCGATATTCGAGGGCGCCCCCGAAGGTCGTTTCGCCAAACGTGCCCTTCCGGGCAATCTCTCTGGACGTTCGATGTTGGCCTCCGCTCGAAAGGGTGCGGATCGGAATAGGGGCGTCTGGAGCGGTTGAACTCGCGAGAGAGGAATCGAGGGAGGCGTCCCGGTTTCGACGTGAGACGAAGCCAGTTACGGATAGTCGACCTGGGAGGTCGAGAGTGGTGGCGGCCCCTCGGAAAAAGTCGGACTCGGAGGCAGATTGATAGGGGAGGACACCGCGTCCACGTTGGGGTATTGGGGAGACAGGGTCTCGTCCTTTGCCGAATCGAATGCCCTGCCAAAGGGCGACGCCCTGGCCAAATTGCGCAGAAAAGTTTCCGAGTACGAGCTTTTCGATCGGACCGAGATTTCGCAGGGCGAGGCTTCCAGCGACGTGGTCGAATCCGTATGTATCGGTGTGAGGGGACCACCGTAGCGGTTCTCCTGGATCCTTGTCGAGAGTAAGGGCAAGCTGAAGATGCCGTTCGTGCTTGAGGTGGAGCCGTGACGTGAGTCGTCCCGGAGGTCCAAGAAATCGATCTTCGTGGTATCCACGTCCAAGGTCGAGCCGCCGAGTATAGCGCTGGATGAGGCTGAAGTCGAGGTTCGAGACGATCGTGTCGAGGGCGGGAAAGACCGTTGGTTCGGCCTCTACGCCAATCGTCAGTAACGGACGCACCGCGGTGACGGTCTCCGTAGAAATGCCGTCTACAGTTTGCAGGGTAGCCAGGGTCGAGAAGTGGCCGTGCTCTGACCGGTAGGACACGATTCGGTGCGCCGCGCTCGTCGAAAGCCCGGGCAGGATCGAGAGTTCGGCGGCGCTGGCCTGATTGAGGTTAAGTGGATTGTGCTGGAGGTGGGCGAGCCGTTCTGCCGCCTGCTCCGTTGCGCGGTCCGTGGCATCGAAGGAGTCGAGGATCGGTTCCAGTCGAGGGTCGAGGTCTGTCGTGTCTCCGTTTGTCGAATCGACGACCGGTTGAGTGCGTCCCAGGGAGAACCCCCCGCAGAGGACGAGGAGAAGGAGGATCTGCACCGTGAGTCGGAGGGACGGGAGGACGGGGAGCATGGTGCCGAAGAGTCACCAACGAATTGCGAGTGAAGCAGAAGGGGACCAACCGAGTTCCGGATGCTGTTCGGCGGCCACGTGAGCGTCAATTCGACCGAGTTGCAGACCGACTCCCCCAGTGAAGCGGGTGGGGGGATGGGTGATCCCGGCGCGGAGGGAAAGTATTGAGATCGGACGGATCTCCAGTCCAGCCCTGGCAGTTGCGGGAAACGAGAGGTCCTTAAAGACATCCATTACCACCAAAAATCTGGAATTCACTCGGTACTGGATGCCGATTGAAAGCGTTTGCGGGAGGGCCTCCCCCTCGGCGAGAGAGGGACCGTTCACGTTCGTGGCGTGGGCACCAAAGTGAAGGGAGGGAAGAACTGGAACGAGGAGTCCGAGGTGCAGGCCCATTGCCCCGGTGCCTCCATATCCCTCAATTCGCGTGTGATAGTACCGACCCATAAGGCCGACGTAGATGTGTCGAGAAGTGCCGAACTGCAATCCCCGGGCGTATCCGAGACTGTAGTGGACCTCTCTGTACTCCTTTCCGCCGAAGGTGCTGGCCCCCATCGATAGGACGCCCCAACTTGTGGGCCACGTGCCGGACAAGGCGCCGTATCGAAGGGCCGACAGGCCGAACCCTTCGCGGGCGTAGAAGGAGACCCCTCGGCGCTCCTGCACGGCATTTGCCCCTGGATTCGCATGAACCCCTGCTGTTGTTGTCAGGGCCGTCGCCGCGGAGCCGAGCCCGGAAGTACGGCTCCCCCCAAAGAGATCATATGTGGACTGGGCGAGTGCTGGTGAGGGTCCACATAGACCCACGACGAGTCCAGTAAGAAAGAGCTCCCAGAGATGGCGCATCGAAGGGCCCGGAATTGTGGGCAAAAGAGAAAGGTATACGTATTCTAATTTTTGTTTTGAAAAGAATCAAACGAAGTGCTTGCCGGGATTTATTTGACGGATGTCACCTGAGGGGGCGTGCGCACCCTGAAGGAATCACGGTGCTAATCCTGGCGGAGAAACCTTTCGGCCTGTTTGGAGATTCTAACATGCCCTCTCATCGGTGTGTGATGGTTCAATTCTCCGCTGTGCTACGGATTCCAGCGCCCTCCTGGCTCCCCGCTGCGCTTTTTGCGGCGTGTTTCGTGGCTGTTCCGGCCTTCGGACAGGAACTCAATTGTGGAGTTCAGATCGACGATTCGAAGCTCAATAGGGCCGGTTCCGACTTAGCGTTTCTGGATAATCTCGAACAAAAAATCGAGGAGTATCTGAATGATCGAAGTTGGACGGAGGATCAGTTTCTCCGGCACGAGCGGATTTCATGTTCCATGCAGATTGTTTTGATGGAGGCGATCAGCATCTCGGAGTTTCGCGCCCGGCTTATCGTCACGATCCATCGTCCCATCTATGGAACCTCGCAATCGAGCATCGTCGCGCGAATTAATGATCCAGAATGGCGTTTTGAACATACCCGTGGGACCTCGCTTCAGCACGATCTCGAACGGTACGATCCACTCACCTCGGTTCTCGATTTCTATGCATATCTGATTCTCGGGTACGATTACGACACTTTTAGTTCGCTCGGTGGGACCGAGTATTTCGAGCAGGCGCGCTCTATCGCTGATCGGGCCGAGGGGAATGGAGATCCTGGCTGGTCGTCCGTGGGCACGACTCGAAATCGGGTGCAACTCCTATCTAATCTCACCGATCAGCGGCATGAGCCGCTGCGCCAGGTGTATTACGAGTATCACCGGAAGGGCCTGGATCGATTTGTCAAAGAAACGGACGCGGCCCAGCAGGCTGTACTCGAGGCCTTGAATACCCTTCAGGAGCTGAATCAACAGCTATCCCGTTCTTTTGCCCTCAGTCTCTTCTTTTCGGCGAAATACGAAGAGATTACCGCACTCTTTTCGGGCAGTGAGATGGAAAGTCAGGCCCATGCCCTCCTCGTGCAGATGGATCCCTCTCATTCGACCGAGTACAACAAGCTGGTTGAATAGGGCGTGCTTCCCTGCCGAGAGTCTGAAGTCGGTCGCTCCGTTCTCGCGCAAATCCATTTGGGTTTTCCCGCTCTATCGAATATGTTCAAGTCATGTGCAGGGGTCGGCCGGCAGGGGACCAAGGATCGGTCGTCCTTGTTCGATTCGATCCCCTTGCGGAAGGGAGACGGGAGACGTTAGAAGTGAGACCTCTTCGTGTCTAACAAGCACAGGGGAACCCGATAAAGCAAACCTTTTGGGTGGTAGGCCACAAACTCTTTTCTGATTTAGCCGCGCCAGGTTACGATATGTCAGACAAAAACGGAGAAGCAAAAGAGAAGGCACTTGATCTTGCCGTCGAACAGATTCAGCGGGATCATGGGGAAGGATCGATCATGCGCCTCAGTGATGATCCCCACCAGGAGGTAGAGGCCATTCCGACTGGGTCGCTTGCTCTCGACAATGCGTTGGGCGTGGGCGGGGTCCCCCGAGGTCGCATCACCGAAATCTTTGGGCCCGAGTCGTCGGGCAAGACGACTCTGGCGACGCACATTGTGGCTGAAGCCCAGAAGCTTGGGGGGACGTGTGCATTTATCGATGCGGAGCACGCGTTCGATCCCAACTACGCTGAGCAGCTTGGCGTGGACACGGATGAGCTTTTGATATCGCAGCCGGACACAGGGGAACAGGCGCTAAACATCACGGATACGCTGATTCGTAGTGGGGCACTCGATGTGATTGCGATTGATTCGGTGTCGGCGCTTGTGCCGCAGGCGGAACTCGAAGGAGACATGGGGGACACGCACGTGGGCCTGCAGGCGCGTCTTATGAGTCAGGCGCTCCGAAAACTGGCGGGTACGATCAACCGCACCAAGACGGCTCTGATCTTTATCAATCAGATTCGCATGAAGATTGGGGTGATGTTTGGCAATCCGGAAACCACCTCCGGGGGGCGGGCCCTCAAGTTCTACTCATCGGTCCGCATGGACATTCGTCGCATTGGAGCGGTCAAGGACGGCCAGGATGTTGTGGGCAATCGTACCCGCGTAAAGGTGAAAAAGAACAAGGTGGCGCCGCCGTTCCAGGAAGCGGAGTTCGACCTGATTTACGGAGAGGGCATTTCCTCACTCGGCGAAATCATCGATCTCGGTACGGAGCACGACATTCTTCAGAAGCGAGGGTCGTGGTACTCGTACGAGGATGAAACCATCGCGCAGGGCCGAGAGAACACGAAACAGTGGCTTGAAGAGAATCGAGAGGAGCGCGAAGAGATTAAGGCGGCCATTCGCGAAGAGATTGGCCTTGCGACGGGGGGGGAGGAAGATGAGAGCGAGGAGGCAACCGAGGAAGAGGCCGCCGAAGAGGCATAGTTCGGTGGCATTGGTGGCATTGAAAAGGATCGTTTGCAGGTCGGTTCTGCTCCTGATCGTTCTGGGCTGGGGGGGAGCCCAAGGATTCGCCCAGACGAATGGAACTTCCCCGCCGTGCACCTCGGATTTCGAAACGAACTTCTGTAGGGAAGAACTGGGCGATCGTTCGTTCGATCTTCGCGGTCTCGCACTCATCTATTGCGAGCCGTCCGGTATCGCCGTTCTACTGCGCGGCGCTCACACGACAGCCCGCCCCGTCTTTTACGGCGCCGTGCCCGCCGCGTGGATCGGGGCTGCCATCAGCCCGGACCCGTCGTTGGGGGCAGCCGCCTATCGACTGACGGCATCGCAGGGCCTCACCTATGGGATCGTCGTGGGAATCAAGCACGCGGTGGGCCGACCTCGTCCGTACGTCGAGCATCCACTTGGCGCCCGGGCTGAACGCCACAAGCGTCCCGTTCCTGGAGACGCCCATCTCTCCTTTCCGTCCGGGCATGCAAGCCTGTCGGCGGCGCTCGTGACCTCCTGGAGTTTGTCACATCCGCGGTGGTACGTGATTGGGCCCGGAGTGCTCTGGGCGAGCGGGGTCACACTGAGTCGGGTGTACCTGGGGGTGCACTATCCCAGTGACATTCTTGCGGGAGCAGTCTTGGGGACAGGGGTCGCGCTGCTCGTTCATCAGTTCCGGAAGATGATTACGCCGTCGCCATTGCGCGCTCCGGCTGGCTCACCGCGCCTGCAGGGACTTCCCGTCGTGCTCCGCGTTCAGTTCTGAGGGGGAGACAGAAGCTACTCGTCGGGCCAGAGGTGCAGAAACCCTGCATCGCACAAGAGAGACTGGTATTTGGTACGACGCGCGTCCTCCGGATCCGGATAGGTCCGAACGTTTTCAAGATAAGATCGATAAGCCGGGGGGAGTCCATGCTGGTGCGCACCGGCCGTTACGAGGGCCTGATACCAGTCGTAGGGCAACAGGGCGTCGTCGATATAGGCAGGCTGAGCGATGTAGGCGAAGGCCTCGACGGATCCATCGGCGGTTTGGGGATGGATCCGACACCGTTCGTATCCCCGCCCTCGGTGTTCCGCTTCGTCCAGGGAGGGCAGGTCGTCGTCGGCAACCTCGAAGAGCACGCCGTGTACGACGGACGACTCGTCGGATGCGTCGGCGACATTGCATTTGCCCGATCCGTCCTGACTTCGTTTATGGAAGCGAAGGGTTCGGCCCGGGAGAAAAGCGGAGGTGAGGGGCCTGGCGGAGGGCACGCGGTCTCGGAGCCGTTCGGTGAGCATGTTGGAGCCGTAGGCGAAGTACAGCATGGCAACCCGGAAGAGGGACGTTAAGAAATCCGCATAGCGTAGAGAAGAGAAGTTCTGCGGGCGCTACGGTCCGTGATGGCCGTTTTCACTGAAATCCTTCGGATCAACCGGACCAAGGTCCAACACCAGTCGGGCCTTTCCTTCACGTTCGAGAATCTGCAAGGGGGAGGTGTCCTCATCCTGGGCCACAATACTGGCGAGGACATCGATCGCGACCTCGCCGAGCCCTCCGTGAAAAAATGAACGGAGCGTGTTGAACGTAGATGAGGCCGAATCCCGAAAGTCAAATCGGCAGTCCGTAAATTGGCACTCGTCGGCGGCGGTAGGGCCGTCCCCATGATATACAATCACGCACTCCTCGAAGGTGCACTCGACGTACTTGTGGTAGTCGAGAACAACCTCTTCGTCGTTAAAGGATTCGTTGACGGTCACATTCATCAGGGGAAGGGGGCGTGGTGGAAAGCGAAAAAGTCGAGAGCTTCGCGGGGGAGTCTCGCGTTGTATAAACTTTTTGCAGGATGCGTTTCCTGTATGCGTCTTCACCCTATAAACCATATACTGGGAACGAGTGCATTCTACCCGATACTGAAGTCTCGTTTCCATGGCTACTCTGCATTCGTTCCGGGCTGTCCGGCCCCTTGCTAAACATGTCGAAGAAATCGCTTCCGTTCCGTACGATGTCGTCGATAGCGCGGAGGCTCGACAATTGGCAGAGGGAAAGCCCCGAAGCTTTTTGCATGTTGCCCGTCCTGAAATTGATCTACCTCCCGGTACCGATGAGCACGACGACGCCGTTTACGAACAGGGAGCCCTTAATTTGCGGCAATTTGTGGCGGCGGATTACACCTTGCAGGAGGCGGTCCCGACGGTGTACGTTTATCGCCTCGTGATGGACGGGCGGGAGCAAACGGGAATCTTTGGCTGCGTCCCGGTCAAGGAGTACGACGACGGGACCATTGTGAAACATGAGGAGACACGGCCCGCCAAGGAAGAGGATCGGACGCGGCACATTCTCTCGCAACAAGCGCACGCCGAGCCTGTGATGCTAACCTATCGGGATCGCGAGGCCGTTCACGATCTCGTTTCGGAGGTGCAGGAGGAGGCGCCGCTCTACGACTTCGAGGCCGACGACGGGGTCCGCCATACCGTCTGGAAAGTGACTCAACTGGAGTCGATGGTAGAAGCCTTTCAGGACGCTGAGCACCTCTACATTGCAGATGGCCATCATCG
Organism: uncultured Salinivenus sp.; assembly: GCA_964426195.1. Classification (GTDB taxonomy): domain Bacteria; phylum Bacteroidota; class Rhodothermia; order Rhodothermales; family Salinibacteraceae; genus Salinibacter. The sequence continues at coordinate 13,018 of CAYRPX010000013.1, read as the reverse complement.
CTGCAAAGCGGCCAGTCGGGCTGCGGCGGTGCTACGTGAGGAGGAGAGCGATTCTGCAACTGACGTGTCGGGGTATGAGATGTTTACGGCGGTGATCTTCCCGATGAGTCATATGCACATCATGGCGTACAATCGGATCGTCTTCGAACTACCTACGGCCCCGGCTGCCTTTCTCGACCAATTAGAGGCAAACTTCGATTTGGAGCGGAATGTGGACAATCCGGAGCCCTCCGAGAAGGGCACTGTATGTCTGTACGCTGATGGAGCCTGGCATCGGCTCGTGCTCCCACCCACCGAAGGGGATTGTATTGTTGATCGGCTGGATGTCTCTCGCCTCAGTGAGCACCTTCTTGAGCCGCGCTTAGGGATCGCCGATCAGCGACGAGATCCCAACATTGACTTTGTGGGGGGGATTCGAGGCACCGAGGCTCTTGAACAGCGCGTCGATGAGGGAGGGGCCCAACTGGCGATCAGCATGTATCCGACCCAGATCGAGGAGCTCGTAGCGGTTTCGGACGAGGGAAGCCTGATGCCGCCCAAGTCGACGTGGTTCGAGCCGAAGTTGCGGAGCGGTCTTCTGGTACACGACTTTGCCGAGGATGTCCCTGAAGGAGCCTCTGTTGCGCCGAAGGCCTAATATCCACCGAATACGAAGCTTCTTCGCGGGCTCTCGAATCGGAGCTCTCGTTTTTTATGACCGTACTCGTTGCCGACAACATTGCGAATGTGGGGATTGAGGCCCTGCGCTCGGCGGGGCACGCCGTCATGGTCAAGCCGGGGCTTTCAGGGGAGGCGCTCATTGAGACTCTCCGGGCGGAGCAGCCCGCCGTGCTGATCGTGCGCTCTACTCGCGTTACGCAGGTGGCTTTGGAAGCGAACTCAACACTTGCACTGATTGTCCGGGCCGGAGCGGGATATGACACCATCGACGTGAGCGGAGCGGCGCAGCGGGGCATCTTCGTCGCCAACTGTCCAGGCCGCAACTCGGTGGCCGTCGCGGAGCTGACTCTGGGCCTCATCGTGGCTCTCGATCGCCGCATTCCCGACAACGTCATCGACGCGCGTAACGGACGGTGGAACAAGAAAGTGTACGCAGAGGCTGAAGGGCTCAAGGGCCGAACACTCGGCATCATCGGCCTCGGCAACATCGGCACCGAGGTCATGCGGCGGGGCCAAGCCTTCGATCTTGACGTGATTGCGTGGAGTCGGTCCCTTACCCCCAAGAAAGCTGAGATACAGAACATCGGGTATCGTTCTTCACCTCAAGCGGTGGCTGCGGATGCGAGCATCGTCAGCCTGCACGTCGCCTCCACGCCCGAGACCGAACACCTAGCCGACCGGCGCTTCTTCGAGGCTCTCCCTGACGGCGCGCTGTTTGTTAATACAACGCGGGCCGCGGTCGTGGATGAAGAGGCTCTAGAATGGGCGATGAACGAAAAAGATATTCTTGCGGCCATTGATGTGATGGACGGCGAGCCTGCCTCGAAGCAAACGGAGTTCAATCATCCGCTTGCGGACCACCCCAACCTCTACATGACGCACCACATTGGGGCCTCCACCCAGCAGGCCCTCGACGCGACGGCCCTGGAGGCGGCCCGCATTATTCGAACGTTCGACGAGGAGGGGGATGTGCCCAACTGCGTGAACCTCGCGGCCCAGACGGAAGCCTCTTATCAGCTCACCGTGCGACACAAGGACAAGGTGGGGGTCTTGGCGGGGGTGCTCGACGAGGTCCGCCGGGCCAACTGGAACATTCAGGAGATGAGCAACCGCATCTTCGAAGAGAGGGAGGCTGCGGTGGCCAGCATCCGGTTTGCCGGGACGTACGATGAAGACCCCATTGCCCGGATTGAGGAGAGCGACGATGTCTTCGCGGTCTCTACCAACGAGCTGTAAACCCGAAGAGGGAATGTCGCCTATTCAACGAACAAGAGGTCGATCTCTCGGTCGTCGACGCTGGCACTGGCGACTTTCACAGTGACGTTATCACCGGGGCGGTAGGTCTTCCCGTTATTCTCGCCCCGCATCGTGTAGGTGGATTCGTCGTAGACGTAGTAGTCGTCCATCTCGCGGACGTGGACGAGACCCTCGACGAGGAGATCGGTAATCTCAACGAACACGCCGAACTTCGTCACGCCGCTGACGACCCCATCGAAGATTTCTCCAACGTGATTCTTCACGTATTCGACCTGCTTGAGCTTGACCGACTCGCGTTCAGCCTCCTCGGCGTTCCGCTCCTGCTCCGAGCAATGCTCGCAAATGTCGGCGAGCTCTTCTACGGGGACGGCCCCCTTGCCTTGAGCATACCGCTTCAATAGGCGGTGGACGGTCAGGTCGGGGTACCGACGGATGGGGCTTGTAAAGTGGGTGTAGTAGTCGAAGCCGAGTCCGTAGTGCCCAATGTTGCCCACGGCGTACTTGGCCTTCGACATGGCCCGAAGGGCCGACCGCACGATGACTTGTTCTTCGGGTTCGCCCTTGACGGTGTCGATGAGGTCCCCAAGGTCCGAGGAGCGGACGTTGCCGTCGGTAAGAGGCAAGTCGTACCCAAAGACGCGGACGTACTCGGCGAGCTGGCGAATTTTCTCGCCGTCCGGAGAGTCGTGGACTCGGTACACGAAGGGCAGCGGTTCGTCCTCGGTCCCGTTGCGGCGGTGGGGCTTCAGGTGACCCGGGTCGGCGATATGTCGGGCCACTGTGCGATTGGCGAGGAGCATGAACTCCTCAATGAGGCGATTGGCCTGAGTTCGTTCCTTTGGCACGATGTTGATGGGCGTGCCGTCCTCATCGAGAAGAACGTTCACCTCGTCGGAGCCGAAGTCGATGGCGCCGGACCGCATCCGTCGTTTGGTAATGGTTTTGGCGAGACGGTTGGCCTGCACGACGTCCGAGGCCATCTCGTCGTTGGGGTATCCCCCCTCGATGTAATCCTGAGCACGGTCGTACGTGAGCCGTTGCTTCGAGTGAATGACCGTTTCACAGAGCTCGTAGTCGTCCACTTCGCCCTGCGGTGTTACCTCCATGAGAATCGAGAAGGCGAGCTTATCCTCCTGCGGACGGAGGGAGCACACCTTGTTCGAGAGCTTCTCGGGGAGCATCGGAATTGTGCGGTCGACGAGGTAGACGCTCGTGCCCCGCTCCAAGGCTTCCTCGTCGATTGGTGATCCGAAGGGTACGTAGTGACTGACGTCCGCGATGTGAACGCCAACCTCGTAATTGCCATTCTCCAACCGTTCGACGTGGATGGCGTCGTCAAAATCCTTTGCGTCGACCGGGTCGATCGTGAAGATCGGTTTGTCTCGCAGATCGCGGCGGCGGTCAACCTCGGAATCGGGGATCTCTACGGAAATCTCTTCGGCCTCCGCTTCGACCTCGTCGGGGAAGTCGGCTTTCACGTTCATGCTCATGGCCAATGAGAGGACCCGAACCTCTGGGTCGTCCGCGGAGCCGATGACCCGGAGGATGCGACCCTCCGGAGACGCCTTTCGATCATCGAAGTGGTCGATAGAGACGACAACCTTTTCACCGTCTTTTGCGTCGCCGAACGAGTCGGGCGAGACGTAGACGTCTTGAAGGATGCGTTGATCGTCGGGCTCGACGAACGCAAACTGATTGCGTTGATGAAACGTCCCGACCACCTTTTCGCAGCGTCGTTCGAGGACCTCAACGACTTCGCACTCTCGTTTTTTGTCGTCCGGGGCGCGGGCGGCTACGGCGGCCCGGACGAGATCGCCATGGAGGGCTTCTCCCATGTGCGGCTCCCGGATAAAGAACTCCTCGTCCGAGTCGACGGCCTGGACAAACCCGTAGCCCTGCGGATGACAACTTAGGATTCCGGTCCGGTATCGTGTATCCGTTTTCGAAGTGTATTTCCGCCCCTCACGCCCGACGAGCTTCTGGGCGGTCATTTCTGCGAGTACGTCGCAGAATCGGAGGTATGTGTCGTTGTCCTCGATTTCGAGACCCTGTGCAATCTCGTGGGAGTGAAAGGACTCGTCGGGATGATCCCGAAGAAATGTGAGAATGTTTTGTCGGAGAGTATCGGCTTGAGTCGTCGTAATGGGGTTGTCGGGACCGAGTTACAGAGGATACAAAAAGCTCATTGGAAGCAAACGATGTATTGAATCCGACGTTCGCACCGCACAGAAAAGTCATAAGGTCCTATTTGAGTCCTTCGTCCTCAAGGACTTAGGGGCGTCCCGAGGTACGGATCGAATCGGAGGGGGAGGGAGACGGTTGAGCCACAGGTTCCGAAGAGGGCTCTTCGTCGGAGGGCCGGGCGTCGTTGGGGAAAAGCCACCCGAAGAGGCGGCCAAAGAGCATCCGCCAGTTTGAGAACTGCGTTTGGTACGAAAGTCCGGCGCCCCGGCTACTTGTGAGGGCACGATTTCGAGTGAGTTCATCCCCCGTTCGCCGGTAGAACACCTTTGCACTGACCCTGGAACTGAGGCGCACTTCGACCACAAACTCCCCCTGAGGACCCTGTGTCTGCCGTGCATCTGGATCGTCACCCGTGTACACCCCCTCTCCGCGAATAATGAGCCGTTCGTTCAGAAGACGGAGGGCTATGCCGTAAATGAGGTCTAAATTATTCGGGTCTTCCCCCTGGAAGCCGAAATTTAAATCTACGTTCGGAAGGGCTTGCCCGAGGTAGCGGTTAAGTTGGCTCGACACGAGCTGCGACACGCTGTTGAACGCCAACTGATTCCCCGCTGTCGTGAGTCGCGTGGACGAGGTCCTTCCGTCCACACTCCCGGATTGTGTGATCGACTCCGTGGTCAAAAGAAATGTATTCGTAAGAAGAACGCTTGTCGCGTACTCAGTGGTGCGAGCGGGCTGATTGAGGATTGCGTCTAACGATTCAGAGCCAACGAGAGTATTGCGATCATCGTTGCGGGTTAGGGAAAGGCCCAGATCCACCTCAGGCGTTCGGACCCGGCCTGTAATGGTGAGTTGCACCGTCACAGGGATCCGACCGCGGAAGTTTTCATACCCTGGCAATCCGGAGGGGGACGCGCGGGTGCCATATTCGGCGCTCAGGTCCATCTTCGCATTGGTCGGGTTCCCATCCCAGGTAATTGTACCCTGATTGATGCTAAAACGACGGACAAAGACTTCTCCGGCCGTAAAGAGGTAAGACCCCTCTGTGGCGTCAAAGTTCCCATAGACCGAAAAGTCTCCTTCCTGTCGTTGAAGTTGAACCCGTCCCGAGCCAACCACCGTTACGACATCTCCAACGACGGGATCGAAAACGAGGTGGACCGTAGATTCATTTGGAGCGATGACATTAAGATCGATGTTTAGTCCCTCCACGAAGGTGGGCACTCCTTCCGGTCGATCCGCAAGGATGTTGGGTCGGCGCGTCAGCGATCGGACGTCCGGGGCTCGTCCCGTCGAGTCGGCAAAAACGATAAAGCCGACGTCCTCCTCTACGGATCGGCCGGAAGCAGGAATGTAGAGCTCACTGTCGGGAGTAGTCCGGGCGGAGTTTGAGCGAAGGGTCGCGTCGGGGAGGGGCCCGGTCAGGTTCACGGGACCAGAACCACGGATGTGACCATAGAACGGCAAATCTTCCGTTTCCGAAACGTCGATGACCGTGATTCCGTCGAGGGAGGCCGAAAGGTCGAAAGAGAAAAACTGGTAGTCATTGAACAGAATGCTCCCATCGATTGTGGCGTGCCCTTCGTCGTCCTGAACGGTGATCTCGCCGAGGTGAATGCCTCGACGATCGACGTCCACAGGGCCCTCTACCCCGTAATCGAGCCCAAACAGGGGCAAAGAGACTCCACCATCTTCAATTGTGAATCCGGCATCGAAGATGGGATGCCTGAGCCGACCTCCGATGTGGAGCGGGCCCCTCAGGTAGCCCCTCACACGCGAAACTCGTTCCTCAAAGATGTACCGGAAGAAGAATAGATCTGCCCGATCGATCTGCACCGAGAGATCCAGGTCTTCGCCGTCCGGCAGCGAGGACTGCTCCCGTGATTCTGAGCCTAGCCAAGTGGGGAGCCGGATTCGGCCGGACAACGACAGTTGATTGGGGTCGACCGTCCGGACTTCATTCGGCACTAGATCCGGTCCTGTCAAGCTGTCTTTGCTCGTGACCTGTGCATTCAGGGATCCCTTGACCGCGAGATCCGGAGACTGTGCAGAGTATTCTGTTCGAAGTCGTGCATCTCCAAGAATGCGTCGGTCGTAGGAGAGGCGTCGAACAGAAAGGTTCCCCTCAAGTGAAGGCTGGCCCCAGCCACTCCGCATATGGACCTGTCCACTCAGGTCTCCGCCGAGGACACGGAGCATTCCCGTCGCCTTGGAGAATGGAGGCAAGTACACGTTCTTGGCCGCAATAGAAAGAGTATCGGTCGGCTTCGGAGAAATCGTTCCCTCCAAGCGGATCTCTTGAAGGGACGGGGTCTGCGGATGGGGGTGTTGTAGGAGGAGGGAGGTGATGTCGAGCGCGTTCGAATAAGCGAACACGGACGCAGGAGTTGGATTTGTCCATTCGTTTCCGTTGATCCCGACGGAAAGTTGATGGAGCCGGAGCTCATTTTTGCTCGGAGTGATGTGAAGAGTGCCGTTCATTCGAAGGGAATCCGCAATACCGACACTGTCGGCCGTAATTTCGAGGGTCCCCGTTCTGCCACCATACGAGAGGGAGACAGAGGCATTCAGAAGGCGAGAACCGCCGACCGCTATGCGTCGGGCCGAAACGTCAGCGTGAACCCTTGTGGACCGTGCAAGAGGCTCGTCGAAGCGTCCGGAGAGTTCGTACTGCGCCTGTAATTCTTTGACTTCATGCGAACGGGATTGGAGGTGTGAGGCCGAGAGTTGCCCGGACACGTCCAGGCTGTCGGCTCCCACTGTAAGCGTCGATTTGGCGCTGAAATTCTCCGCTTGGGGAGGAAAGACGGTCCACCAAGCGCTCACGATCTCAGGTTGATGGACGTGCAGCTCGGCACGGGCCTCAATGGGCCCGGAGGACGCCATCTGGGTGAGGGCTGTCCGGTTCTGAGCTCGCAATTCATAGCGGTTGGGAGGAGGGACGGAAGGCGAAACGTCTGGAATGGGGGAGAGCGTTTGGGACGGAGACGGCTTGTTCCGTTCCCGGCGGATGGCGGTTCGAAGTGCAGTACCCCAGTTGCTCATCATCGTCCAGAGAGGCGGGCCCAGGGAGGTCCCGTCGAGCGTGAGAGTTGCGACGGATCCGGAAACCTTAATTCGAGGACGATCGGATTTTCGGTCGGCAAGATGAATCGTTGCGGAGTGTGCGGGGAGGCTGATTGTGCTATCCGCCCGGTAGACCGTCGAGCTGTCGACGTTTACGATCGCGGTGCCGGTAATGGGGCGCCATTGAGTTCCAGACGCACGAAGCGTGAGGCGAGCGTTTAGGTTGGTGGAGGGCAAGCTCTCACCAATGGGGGCGAGGTCAAAGTTTGAACTCGTCAACACCGCCGTGTATGTGGGTTGGGCATCCAGATTGACAGTGGATCCCTTCACATAAACCATGCCTCCGTCTTTTTGACGCAGGGTCACTGTCCCCTGAGCATTGTTACGGGTGATACTGATTCGTCCATCGGCGGATGCGAGCGGTCGACCGCGGAACTGAGATGGAGACAGTGATACGCTAATCTTGCTTTCCAGTGAATCGATACTCGTCCCCGTTCCCTGGACCTCCATATGCCCATTGAGTTTGCTCGTCAAGGCCGGTCGTTCAAGGAACGGAGCCAGGTCGAGACTGTCTGCGTCGAAAGAGGCGTTGTAAGTGAGAGGGGCAGCCCGGGGACGTGCCACGGCCAACGACCCTCGTACGGCGCCGTGGGAACTGCGAGCCGCGAGGGTAGCATTAAGGTCGAAGTTTCGTCGGAGGGGCTCGGAGAGGGACGTGGTGCCGCGAAGGGTTCCGTCCACGAAGAGAGGCCCTGTATCGGGAGTGTGTTGAGAAGGAAAGCCGGGCCACACCTCTCGAACGTCCCTCGGAACGAGACGACTCTCGGTCAGACTTAGATCCACCATCAGGGTGTCGGTCATTTCCTCTACCGTTCCGTCTAGGGTCGCGAACGAAGTGTTGTGCGTGATGGTGATGCCGTCGGCGTGGAGGCGACTCCGAGTGCCCCGCAGCGATCCCTCGATGGTAACGACGTCTGCGAGTGGAAGACGGGGCGCGAGGCGTCGCAGTTCATCATGGTCGATTCGGCTTCGTTCGAGGTTCAGGGTAAAAGCGTTCCGGTCTCCATTGCGCGAGGAGGTCAGCAGGGACGCCCGGCCTCGGATTCGCGTCGTGTCGAGAGAAAGGTCCAGTTCAGAAAAAGACCATCCTGTGGTCGTTTGCCGCAGTCGTCCCCGAAGCGATGAGGCTTGAATGCCAGCGCCTGGCACCGTAAAGGAGCCCGTTTGGAGGTCGAAGAATCCCCGCGTTTCTGTACGTTGAACCGAGGCCGTGAAGGCGAGATCGGTGACTGCTGTCTCCGTGTAGTCGAACAGCCAGTCTTCCTGAATGACTGGGGGAGCCTCGCCGCGTCGGGTCGTCGTTATGCGGCCCCCTTGCACTTCAATATACGCAAAGTTTAGGTCGGGCGACTGGTCCGACTCGGAGGGGGAAGTTTGACGCCGGAGCGCCCGCGTGGCATTCCAGCGGCCACTTGAATCTCGTACCAGAGAGAGATGAGGGTCGACTAGTGTGAGAGTTTGAACTGAGAGTTCGGCGGTGAGAAGATTGGCCCACTGTGGGGTGGCGTGAATCGAGTCTACCGTCGCCACAAGATGTCCGGACGGGTCCTTGAGGTGGATATCGGTGGCCACGATCTCGTCAATCAGCGTGCCGCGCAGGGCCCCGATGGAGAGGGTTCCCTCAAACCGCTGGTTGAATACGGTTTCCAGTTGGGTTTTGATGCTGTTCCGCCCGACTTCAGTCCGCGTCAGGCCGACGACAAGGACGATTCCCATTAGGACCACAGCGAGGCCGGCTTGCAGTGACCGCCACAAGGGCTGGGCCAGTGAGCGATGGGAGGAGGAGGTCGGCACGAGAGGAATGCAGCGATGGAAACAGGAGCGGCCACGGTCTTCCGATTTCCCGGCATGAGCCGTTTAACACGCCTCAATCGGGGCCGCGTTTCAGGAGAAACACGCAAAATCCCACGCCCGCCGGGCTTCCCTCTTCGACACGTCGCTCGTGACGTATGCCTTCCCGAGACGCTTCAAAAGGATAAAACGGATTGTGTCTCCCCGGTTTTTCTTGTCCGCCGACATGGCGTTGTACAGGTCGTCGAAGGGAACCGTTGAGGGATCGTCCCGGACGGGAATCGCGTCGATGACCTGAGCGATTCGGTCACGGGGAATAGTCTCAGGATGCTGCTGATGTGATAAATACAGTCCGGCCAGCATGCCCAGAGCCACGGCTTCTCCGTGGGAGAAGGCCCCGTATCCTGCAACTCGTTCTATTGCATGGGCAAACGTGTGGCCGAAGTTGAGGATCGCTCGTTGCCCTTCTTCCCGCTCGTCGGCGCTGACCACCTCTGCCTTCACCTGAACGGCCTGTTCGATGACGGCGGAGACAATTTCACGATCCTCGTCGTTTATAATCGACCCGAGGTGGGTTTCGAGTATCTCGAAGAGAGCAGGGTCTTTGATCACTGCGTGCTTTACGACTTCCGCCATGCCGCTCGTGTACTCGCGCCTTGGAAGGGTGTCGAGAGTGTTCGGCGCGGCGCATACGAGCCGGGGCTGGTAGAAGGCCCCGATGAGGTTTTTTCCCGTTGAGTGGTTGATGGCTGTCTTTCCCCCGACAGAGGCATCGACCTGGGCGAGGAGGGAAGTGGGGAGTTGCACGAGGGGAAGTCCCCGCAGGAGAGTAGCAGCGGCAAAGCCGGCCAAATCTCCGATCACTCCGCCTCCGAGGGCGAGAACGGGGGTTTGTCGGTCGATCCCCCATTCCAGGGCTTCGTCGTAGAGAGTGTGGAGATGCCCGGCCGACTTTGTCTCTTCGCCGGGCGGAAGAACGATGGAACGGATCGACCAGCCCGCGGTCGAAAGGATTTTCTCCACTGGGGAGCAATAATGCGCCGCAACGTTTTCGTCAGTCACGAGCAAACCTCGCCGCGGACGGAGTCCTGCTTCATCGAGGAGCGTCGGGACCGACGACAGCGACCGGAAGTAGACGGTGTAGCTCCGAGAACCAAGATCGACCTGAACAGCCATGCACGAGGAACGATTATACTGAAGAGACTCTCCATCACTCACGAACTGCCGAGGAGGAGGGTTCTTCAGTGGAATTGCATTCTGACTTGCTCATCCACCATGGCGATTCCGTCCATTTTGGAGTGTGCGCACCTCCTTGCTGCGCGGGGGATGGAGCCGGGAGGACTCGCGATTGATGCGACTGTGGGGAATGGGTACGATACACTGTTTCTCGTCCAAGAGGTGGGCCCCGACGGGCGTGTTGTGGGCTTTGACATTCAGACCGAGGCCCTTGATTCGACCCGAGAGCGCGTACACTCGGAGGTCCCCGGGGCTTCGGAGCGGTTACACCTCGTGCATGCCGGGCATGAGTCGATGGCAAACCATTTGGACGAGAGTGTTTACGGGACCGTAGGCGCGGTCATGTTCAACCTGGGCTATCTGCCAGGAGGGGACCATTCGATTACGACCGAGTCGGAGACCACTCGCTCTGCCCTCGCGACAAGTGCTGAGATGCTTCGTCCGGGTGGAATCATCACGATCGTGGCGTATCCGGGGCATGAGGGCGGGGCCATGGAGGTGGATGCTGTGTTGGAGTGGACTTCGTCACTTTCCCAGGACGCGTTTCGCTCTCTGTCCTATCGGTTCCTCAACCGGACGAAAGATGCCCCACGCCTCTTTGCAGTCGAGAAACGCGAGGGGCCCGCCGACCCGTAACGATTCTCCGGATCCTCAGACGGATTCCTAAAAGATCGTCGCCAATTATGTGTCTGATCCTTTTCGCGCAGGAGGCCCATCCGGAATATCCGTTCGTCTTTGCGGGAAACCGGGACGAGTTTTATGATCGTCCTACGGCCCCGGCTGCGTTTTGGGACGAGGCTCCTCATGTCTTGGGGGGACGGGATTTGAAAGCCGGAGGCACCTGGCTGGGGGTCACGCGGCACGGATTCTGGGCCACCGTCACGAACGTCCGCGATCAACGACCTCGTCGGGAGGACGCGCCGTCTCGGGGCCATCTGGTGGCGAAGTATCTGAAGGAAGAGCCGTCACCGGAGGCGTATCTCCGGTCGGTACAGTCCCGGGCCGATCGGTATAACGGATTTAACCTGCTCGTCGGGACGCCAGAGACAGTCTTTTATATTTCGAATCGTGATGGGGGTCCCCATGCGATTGGGCCAGGAATTCACGGCATGAGCAATGCACAGCTCAACGAGCCGTGGCCGAAGGTGGAACGGGGGACCGCTCGGATGCGGGGGGTGCTCGACGAAGAGGAAATGGGGAGGGAACAGCTCCTCAACATTCTCGACGATCGCCAGCCAGCTCCGGTAGAGGACCTTCCGGATACGGGCGTCGGTCTGAATACGGAGAAGAAGCTGTCGCCTCCATTTATTGATGGAGAGTCGTACGGAACTCGGTCTTCCACGGTGATTCTTTTGCATCGGTCCGGACTCCTCACGTTTGTCGAGCGGTCCTTCGAGGAAGGAACGCCCGCTGAGACGAAACGCTTCTCATTCGAGGTCGCCCCACCGGCAACCGCCTAAAATTCCGAGATCAGTGTCCGGGCTTCGGCACCTCGCCGTTTATTCCTGTTCATTTGAATGTACGAATTTCTCCTTCGCGTCTATGTCCTTCGAAAAACTCCGCTTCGAAAATCCGGACGGCGATGCCCTCGCCGCTCGACTCGATTTTCCTGAGGGTGAGTCCCCGTGTGCGTTTGCCCTCTTTGCCCACTGCTTTACCTGCTCGAAAGATCTACGGGCGGTCGGTGCCATCAGTCGGGCCCTCAACCGTCAGGGAATTGCCGTCCTCCGATTCGACTTTACCGGCCTCGGCGAAAGTGAGGGTGACTTTGCCGATACCAACTTTTCGTCAAACGTTGACGACCTAGTGGTAGCCGCCGACTTTTTGGCCGATCAGTACGAGGCCCCGCGGATTCTGGTGGGACATTCTTTGGGGGGCGCGGCGGTGCTCCAGGCGGCGCATCGGATCGAGAGTGTACAGGCCGTTTCCACCATCGCCGCTCCGTACGATCCCGAGCACGTAACTCGCCATATCCAAGATGCCGTTGAGGACATCAAAGCAAAGGGCGAGGCCCGCATCACACTGGCAGGACGCACCTTTACGATTCGGAAGCAGTTTCTCGATGATCTGGCCGCTACCCGGATGGAGGACACCATTCAGACCCTGGATCGGGCCCTACTCATTTTCCATTCTCCCGTGGATCGAACTGTGGGAGTCGACAACGCAGGTCGCATTTTTCAGGCGGCCAAGCACCCGAAGAGCTTTGTGTCACTCGATGATTCTGATCACCTTCTCACCGACCAAACCGACGCCGAGTACGTCGGCGTGATGTTAGGCGCATGGGCCGGAAAGTACGTGGACCACTCTCGCTCTGAGCCAAAGCAGACAAAGGGGCAGGTGAGGACCCGAACCGGAGAGGCCTATCGAACCGAGATCCAGGCCAGACGGCACTCTCTAATTGGAGACGAACCGGAGGGGGCAGGGGGCGACGATGAGGGCCCGACGCCGTACGATTACCTCCTCTCAGCGCTGGGAAGCTGCACCGGCATGACACTCCGAATGTATGCCGATCGTAAGGAGTGGCCCCTCGACGAAACCATTGTGCGCCTCTCGCACGAAAAGATTCACGCGAAGGATTGTGAGGACTGTGAGACCGAAAAGGGGCGAGTCGACCACATTGACCGGGAGATTGAAGTGCGGGGTGACTTGTCTTCCACTCAGCGCGAACGTCTGCTTGAAATTGCCAATAAGTGTCCCGTTCACCGGACCTTGAACAGCGAGATCGACGTCAATTCCACTCTTCGGACATCGGTCGAGGCCCCAA
>CAYRPX010000012.1:20689-28675 GCA_964426195.1 uncultured Salinivenus sp. | reverse complement strand
GGAAAGACGACGTTGAAGTTGTGCGCGGCCAGGAAGGACATCGCCTCTTTGATGTTCTCTCGACTGTCGAGCACGTCCGAGTCGACGTTCGTGAGCCACACGCCGCGCAATTCGTCGTTTGTAGGCGGGGATTCACATCGGACGGCCGGGGTGTCTTTGGAGGCTGGGACTGGAGATCGGTTCCAACCGCTTCCTGTGAGACCAAGAACGATAATGCCGACAACAAGCGAGAGCATTCCGACCAGTGAAGACCCGGAAGCAAGAACATCCACGCTCCGTGCCTTCCCCACGTGGGAAGCCGATCGATCGGGGCTGTCTGCTGTACTGCCCGGGGGACTGCTCATTGCTCCCTCTCGTTCGTTTGATTTCTCGTCGCCGACCTTTTGGATTTTCCGCCGTTCCTACGAGACGCACGTAAAGCGAAGTCTGCTACTCGGAATTCCCATGATAGGTCTAGGTTTCGGACGTTCATTAGGGAATGGGGAAGTTTGGAACCGCTTCCAGAAATCGGAGAAGAAGAGGGCCAAAATGGCAGATGGCCGGGGCCGAAGGAGTGAGCAACTCCATTCAGCGGCCAGCCGTCTGTCGTTACAATCGCTATGGAAATGAGCGGGACGCCTGAAAGTGCAAAGAGCGTACGCCTACCGCACGATCATCGTCTGGGGCTGGCTCTTTGACTGCCCGTTGGCCTCCAATCGCACGAGATGCACGCCGCCAGACAAGCCATTGGTCTCCCCTTAACTGTCTGCCGCTGCTCAGCGTGCGACGCACCCTAGTAGAGGATCGCCACTTGGCCGAGCACATCATAGAGGGTCACGGTCGCCTCTGTCACGGTCGCCTCTGTCGCTTCCAACACGGCGAACGAAACAGTGTCCTCCTTCTGTGTAGGATCGGAGGATCTCCCGCATTGAGAATTCCACGGTCACAACGTTACTCCGGTGGGTCGATCCGCCGAGGTCAACCTGCTTTGAGACGGAACCAGTGCGAGCTTGGAGCACGATCCTCCACCCGGACGCGGTATTCCCGGAGTTCCTTCGTCTTTCCATCGACGACCGCACTCTCAACAAAATCAGAGCCGTTACACAGGAAGATAAATTATTTTAGAAAGGTCCTTCCGGGAAGGGATGCCTTGTCACTCTAGATTCGGCTGCTCTGCCGATTCGGCAGATGATCGGAAAATTTCGTTCCCCACATATTCCCCGGTCGTTCCTTTTCCTCGATAAGAAGCGACTTTTCTAAACTCTAACCACCCATTTTTTAAGACGAGATTGCTCTCGGATCAGGGCAATCGAAAAATTGAAGAAGCCCGCCCCGGGAACCCTCGGTGGCTCCCATTCCGAACCGGATCTGCAGCGTCTGAAGCCGGAGACCTACGGCGTCTGACCTACGGCGTCTCGAGACCAAAAATTTTAAGACGCAATCGCCCTGCTCCAGCTACCCCACACTTGACAACCGCTATATTTTTGAGTTGAATGAGGCTCCCAGTAGCTGTGCGAAGATCGATGGGGTCTTCTCTCGAAATCAAGGGTTTACCCTCAATTCTGGGATCGCTTAGGCGCTGTAAAAGATGTGAGTAGTATTGCGGAGTCTGCACCGAGCGGTCAATCCGTGAATTGTTGATACGTCCAGTTCATGACGAACCTCGCTTCGTGGGAACGACCTGTTCTGTTGATCTGCATTGCGATTGGAGTGAGCGCGTGTACGGCGTCGAAGGACATCACAGAGGCGCAGCAGCAGTTGCGACAGGTACAGGACTTTCGACAGGTAAACGTCGAGGCCGTGTCTAGGCCTCTTGAGGAGTACCGGAAGGCCGATGAGGATGAGGTGCTCTATCACCTGGAGAACGGGATGCTGGCCCATTTTCAGCAGAACTGGGACGAGAGCTCATCCCACTTCCAGCAGGCGGAGCGGGCCATCGAAGCGAACTACACAAAGAGCATCAACCGGAACCTACAATCGATGCTTGTGAACGACCTTCAACTGGCCTACGAGGGGGAGGTCTACGAAGACGTCTATCTCAATGTCATAAAGACGTTCAACTACCTTCACCGTGACGACTTTGAGGGGGCGATGGTGGAGGCCCGGAGGGTAACTCACAAGCTAGAGATGCTGAGCGATCGGTACAAGGGCCTGGCGGAGTCGGTCCAGTTGGATACCGCGCAGGCCGCCGTAGAGAAGGTCGACGAGGAGCTGGAAGACATCGATCTTTTGGAAAAGGAAGAAGAGGCTCCCGCCGAGATCCAGCAGAATAGTGCGCTGGGGCGGCTTATGACAACCATTCTCCACGCGAAACAGGGAAATGCCGACGACGCCCGAATCGAGTTTCAGAATCTGCGAACAGCTCTGGAGGACCAGGGGCGCACCGGTTTTCTGGCCAATCTTTCGCAGGGGGCGTCCGTCCCAGACAGCCCTCGAGAGCAAACAACATCCACTGGTGCGTCCAAAACAAGTCTGCTCCTCCGCGCCACCCCGGACGCGAACGGTGCGCCGCCGCCTCTTCAGGTCCGCGTGGGCGGACGGAGGGTACAGACCATCGAGCCGACGGACATGCAGCGCAGGGACGGCCGGTATTCGGTTCGCCTGACGGACGTACCGGCTGCCCCGGGGAGTTCCGTTACGGTGCGCCCGGCCGGGGCCGAGGCCGATCCACTCCACCTAGAGGTGTGGAACGACAGTTTGCAGTATCGCGGCACGCTAGACGGGACGGCCTCCCGGGCGGCTTTTGCGCTTGGTGAACCCCCGATCCAAGACTCGAGTGAGAACGTTCCTCGACAACTAAGCACGGATGATAGGATGAACAACGGGGAGAAGGTGGGCCTTCAGCCGGTCCAGTTCGACTATGCACTGACACGGGAGACGGCATCTGGGACCCAGCAGTTCAAATTGACTCGCATCCTCGAGCCCGAGCAAGCGGCCGAGGGGACGCCGTGGCGGATCATTGAGCGAATCGCTCCTGCGCTCAGGACCGGAGGCACGGCGGCCCATCGCGTCGACACAATGCGGGTCGATGGGCAATCGTTCGGACTGCTTCGCTTTCGTCACAATCCGGATCGAGGAAATGCAGTGAGAGTCCACCGGGAGGAGAATACGGTTGTGGAAGCGGCCTCCCACTGGGAGCGGGGAGCAACACGTACCGATCGTTCGCAACCCGTATATGGGGAGGGCATGGGTTTTGAAACGGCACTCGCCCACCGGTCGCTCTCGGTGGGCACATCGCTATCGCTTCCCGTCTATGCATCGGCGATGCGTCGCGTGCAAACCGTGCAGGCCACCGTGACCGAGACCGATTCCGTCGCAACGCCAGCAGGGTCGTTTCCGGTCTACGTCGTTCGGGCGCGCACCCCGAATCCAAGCCAGGGGACGGCGACCCTCTACCTGCGGTCAACGCCTCCCCACCATGTCGTCCAGGCCCGCACTCGCATTCCTATCGACCGTGAAGGACGATCCGACACCCTCACGCTCCACCGCACCCTCACGCAAACCGACACGCTGGCGGGCCCCGGGCCGGAGGAGCCTCAGCCGGTCGTTGCGACGGAGCGGCCGCCCCCCCCGCCGGAGGGCGTGCCGTCCGTGCCGGCATCGGAGGCAGCCTCCACGCCGGCACCTCCGGCGCAGAATGCCGCCCCCCTCGTGCCGCCTCCGGAGCAGCTCACCGCGGGGGACGCCTATAACACGCTGCTCGTGTCGTTCAGTGGCCGCTCCCCGCGAAAGAAAGAGCGATCCTTCACCTTCAACTTCACAATCGACGAGGAGGAGGTTCAGCTTGACTTCGCCATCCCAGTGCTTGACCTCGCCGGAACGGACGTGAATCAGGTCCGGGCCATCGTGGCTGGGGATACACTTCAGGTCCCACTCATCGAAGAAATACAGGCGGTTGCCCAGACGATGTTCGAGGAAAAGAAATCGATCATTTATACCCGCGCCGTGATCCGCTCCTTTCTGAAGGCGGCCGGCACGAAAGGGGCCGAAGAATTGGCGGAGAACGAGGGAGGAGAGGGAGCAGCCTGGCTGGCCAAACAGGTCGGACAAATGGCAAGCAGCTATGCGGCCCAGGCTGATACGCGCGGGTGGCAGACCATGCCCGGGTTTTCGTACGCGACGGTCGCAAACCTGCCACCGGGGGAGCACGAGGTCACATTTGAGTATCTATCGAGCCGAGGGAGGGTGCTTCAGCGACGGACGCGCCAGATTGAGGTGAATGGGCCTCATGACCTCACACTGGCCGAATCAATTTATCTGGAATAGCTCAACTCTCCCCGGATCCATGGGACAGTATCAACGAAGCCACTGGCTACGGACCAAGCACGATGGCACGAGGGAAAAGAGAGGGCTCTTCCGGGGCCAATGGGGAGGGCATCTTTGGATTGCGTGTCTCGCCATGCTTTTTGCCCTTCCCCGGGTCGGAGCCGCGCAGGAGCTTGTACAGCATGGGGAGGTTGTGCAGGTTCAGGGCGAGACGATTGAGGTGAGGGTGGCTTCGATCTACGACGTTTTTGAGGGGGCCACTGGCACCGTGTTTACTCAAAACGCGGTGGGGGAAATCGAGCAAGAGGTTCCGGTCGCCGAGCTGGACGTGGAAACGGTCGACGGATCGGTCGTTACGGGCCGGATTACGGAGCAGCTTGGGGCGGTGTCCCCAAAGGAGGGATTCAGCGTGGCGTTTTCCCCCGTTCGTACGAAGGAGAAAACCATGGGGTCTCCCACGCGTGGACTGCTGCAGGTAACGACGGTACCCGAGCGGGCAGAGGTGACCGCCCGCGTGCTCCGATCGACGGCGACCGGGCGCACCATTCATCTCGAGCCGCGTAAGCTCGGCCGCACACCACTCTCTGATTCGCTATTGCCCGGCCGGTATCGGCTGACGTTTCGGAAAGAGGGATATACAGACGCGCAGCGGAGCGTCCTCCTTCGTCCCGATACGACGATCAGCGAGTCGGTTGAGCTGGACCGCCGGCAAGGGACGCTCGCCGTCCAAGCGCAACCGGACAGCGCGGTCATTGCCGTCGATGGACAGCGAGCCGGTCGAGGACGGATCGAGCAATCCGTGGATGCAGGCGAGCACCGAATACGAGTGACGGCAGCGGGCCATCGCCCGGCGGCCGAAACCCTGTCCGTCGCGGAAGGCGGGGAGCGGACGCTGGACGTTGCGCTCGACCGCAGAAGGGGATCGCTGGCCATTACAAGCATGCCGGAAGAGGCGACGGTTCAAATTGACGGCACGGACGTGGGCCGCACCCCGCTTACGGTAGAGCGTCCCCCCGGCACGTACGAGGTGCGGGTAGCGGCCTCGCAGTACGAGCCCTATACGAAAAAGGTGACCGTCGAATCGGGAGAGGAGACCGCCGTGGCGACATCGCTCCGGCGACCGCTCCAGGTTCAACTGGCGGCCTCACATGGCCCCGGCGTACAGAATCCCCGATTGGAGCGAGACGGCGATTGGATGGTGGTGCAGTACGATCTTCAAGGCGACGCCGACGAGTATGACGTGACGCTCCGACTGTCCGATGAGCGGGGACAGTCGTTCTCGACCGAACCGGAGACGGTTCGGGGGGACGTGGGAGAAGAGGTGGCCGCTGGTTCCGAGCAAGAAATCCGATGGGCTGCGCTTGAGGATTATCCCCGAGGACTCATCGGGGAGAACTTCCGCCTTCGGATTGCAACCGACCCGGCGGGGGGAAATGGCGTGCTGTACGCACTGGGCTCCATGCTCGTGGGCGGCGGAGTGACAGCGGCGGTCCTTACGCTTCAGGGCAAAGGGGGAGATGGAGGAGACGGGGGAATCCCAACACCGCCGTCCCCTCCGAATTAAGAGGGCATCTCCGTTGGGGAGTGAGTGCTCGCGCATTTATTCTTTGCAGTACATTTGGCAGGCGACCTCGGTACCATGCGCTTAGATTTGCTTCTGGGGCTCGTTGGGGGACTCTGCTTCGTCCCGGCCCAGGCCGCACACGGACAATCCCTCGAAGAAGAAGGGATTGTCACTGAGAGTTCGGACGATCGAATCGTTGTGGAGACCGAGGCAGACACCACGGTGTCGGACGGGGATCAGGGGACGGTCTTCACGATGGCGGAACTTGGGACGGAGGGAGAGCAGCAAATCATTGTCGCGACGTTTCGGGTGGAGGTCGTTACCGGTTCGATCGTCGTCGGCGAGCTGACAGAGCGGTCGGACCTCGTGGATGTAAGGCAGGGACAGGCTGTGTCCTTTTCGGACGAGGAGGAGACGGAAGAGTCGGGCAAACTCGTCATTCGCACGGCCCCGGCCGATGCACGGGTGCGTCTAGAGGCACTTGGGGAGCCAGGAGCGTCAGGTCGTCGGGTGGGACGGACGCCAGTTCGCGAGGATGTGTCGACCGGGCGGTATCGCGTGACAGCAGAAAAGAGCGGCTACGTTGCTGAAGAGCGAACGGTCCGCGTGCGCCCGGGTACCGCTCGCACGCTCGATCTATCCCTTGACCCGCGCGAGGGCATCCTCAAAATCAGTGCTGCGCCGACCACGGGGACGGTGTCGTTGAACGGAACTGAAATCGGAGAGACGCCTCTGTCGAAAAAGGTTCGGGCTGGCACCCACAGGGTCACTGTCAACGCGTCCGGATACGCGTCCGTCACGGACTCCGTACGGGTCGACGGCGGTCAGACACGGCAAGTGGACGTGACGTTGCAGCGGCCGCTCGACGTGCAGCTCGCGTCCGAGCACGGGGGTCCCGTAAGCGGAGTCGACCTGACGCGAGAGGGACCAGAACTGGTCGTCCGGTATGATCTCGCGGGAGAGGGGGAGGAATACGACGTGCAGCTTCAGTTGTCGGTTGACGGCGGGACATCCTATGAGCGACTAGACGAATCTGAGCTGCGCGGCGCGATCGGAGACGTGGCCCCGGGAGCCAACAAGGAAATTCGATGGGCGGCCCTTCAGCGATATACGGGAGGAATTCAGGGAGACACGTATCGACTGCGCCTTAACGCAGAAGCCCCTCGCGCAGGGGGCTTTACGGTGGAGGTTCAGAGCGGGCCGGCCGGAAGCGGCACAGACAATCTCGAACTCGGTGGGGGACGCGTTGGGTGGACCACGGGAGAAGGGGCGTTTATCGGGGCGTCCTACACACAGCTTGGATTCGACATTGACATTCTCAGTGCACGAGCCATGCAGCGCTGGTCGCTGGGATGGTTTCACTACCGAACGATTGTAGGGATTGCCTACATTGACGGGGTTCCCGATGTGCTGAGCGGGGGCATTGAGCTTGGCTCGGGACTGCATTTCGGGAAATCCCTCTATGTCGGCGGAGACGCGCTCTATCTCCAAACAGCTGCTGGAAAGGGAAAGATAGGCGTGCTACTCACGATTGGCGTGTCCCTCTGACCCCTGGGACGAGAACGTGTTATGCTCAGCTACTTTAAGAACAAGGATTTGATTCCAATGAGCCACCGAAGCCAACTCACCCGGACCACGAGTCTTCTCCTTGCACTGCTGCTTTTAGGCGGACTGGCTGAGAGCGCTGCCCAGACAGAGATTAGTGGCGGGACGATTTCTTCGGATTCTACGTGGACCCAGTCGGGATCCCCGTATATGATTCGGGGAGACGTGACAGTTGAAGGGGGAGGAACCCTGAGAATTGAGTCGGGCGTGGTCGTGAAGTTTGAGCGGCAGAGCAATCGGTTGCGGCTTATCGTGGACGGGCAGCTAGATGCGCGGGGGACGGAGCCCGATCCGGTGGTGTTCACCTCGCTACGAGACGACGAGTACGGAGGGGACACGAACGGGGACGGGACCTCGACGGCCCCGTCGCCGGGAGACTGGGGCTACCTTCGGTTCAAGTCCGGAAGCGAGACGAGCCAGTTGGAGCACGCGGTGGTGCGCTACGGGGGACGTCGGTCGAACAGGCCCAACGCGATGGTCTGGGTCGAAAGTGACCTGCAGGTGCGGGACAACCTCCTTGAGCATGCCCACAACGAGGCCCTTCGGATCGAGGCCAGCGACCCGCAGGACGT
>CAYRPX010000012.1:17198-20589 GCA_964426195.1 uncultured Salinivenus sp. | reverse complement strand
TCAAGTCCGGAAGCGAGACGAGCCAGTTGGAGCACGCGGTGGTGCGCTACGGGGGACGTCGGTCGAACAGGCCCAACGCGATGGTCTGGGTCGAAAGTGACCTGGACCTCCGTCACAATCTCGTCGAAAAGAGTCACTCCCAAGGAATCCGGGTGGACGTTTCGAGTGGCAGTCCCGTCGTAAATCGGAATGACATCGTGGGAAACGGGGACTACGGGCTGTTCAATGCCCGGGCTTCGTCTGACACCATCAACGCCGAAAATAACTGGTGGGGAGATTCCTCCGGTCCGTCTCACTCGACCAACTCGGACGGCACCGGCAACGCGGTGAGCGACGGCGTCGATTTTGATCCCTGGCTTTTCGAGCCGGCAGGGGCATTGTTGACCCAGCCGACAGGGCTCGCCGCTGAGGCGGGTGATCAGAAAGTGACACTGACATGGGAGTCCAATACAGAATCGGATCTTTCGTCTTATCGGATTTACCGGGAGACCGCTTCGAATCCCACCGATCAACTGACCACCGTGACTGCGGGAAACGCATCCTACACGGACACCGAGGTGACGAATAACACCACTTACTACTACCGGATTACGGCCGTCGATGAGGACGGCAACGAGAGCGCGTACTCGGAACAGGTTTCTGCGACCCCCAATCCCGATCCGCTCTACGGGGACGTGACCGACAACGGCGACGTCAGCTCGCTCGATGGGGCGCGTGTCCTTCAACACGTGGTCGGGAAAACGGGAGCTGCAATTCTGCCACTGGGGGGTCGAGACTCGGTACGGGCCGACGTGTCGGAAGACGCAAACATACAGGCCTTCGATGCCGCCCTCATTTTCCGGTACGCAGCCGACCTGATTTCCTGCTTCCCGGTGGATCAGGAATGTCCGAAGGATCGTCGGGCCCAACCGGCGCTCGCCGCCAGCGAGGCGCTCTCCTGGACGCGGGTCGAGACAGACTCCCAGACCGTTCGGCTCCGCGTTCGATTAGAAACGGAAAAGGATGTGTACGCGGTTCAGCTCGAGAGCTGGCATGAAATAGACGGGGTTCAGCTGCGTGACGTTCGAACAGAGGTGCCGTCTGATTGGCAGGTGGTGCAACGGAGTGAGTCTGACAACACCGCTCTTGCCTTTGCAGGAAACTCGTCGCTCTCTTCCGGACCGGTCGCAACCCTTGTGTACTCCCCTCCAGAAAACGAAGGAGCCAAGGAACAACTTCGGGCGAAAGGAGCCGTCAATGCCGAATCTTCGCAGCCCCTGGAAGCGGTGACGGTTGGTACCCAGCCCGAGCAGTTGACCCTCGAGCCAAACTATCCGAATCCCTTCGTGAAAAGCACGAATATCGAATTCGCGCTTCCGCGGGCGAGCGAGGTCCAATTGAACGTCCATGACGTGCTTGGTCGCCGAGTCGTAACCTTGATGGAGGGACGGCAAAACGCGGGCATTCACCATCTTCAGTGGTCCGCCGAAGACGACTCTGGGGCGCGGGTTTCCAGTGGTGTGTACTTCCTCGTGCTCCAGGCCGAAGGGGAGCGGCTCGTGCGTCGAATGTCGATCGTAAGGTAGCGTGGATGTACGCGTCCGCGTTTTCCATCGCACCCAAATCGGCGTCTCCTCATGAGTGGTCGTTTCGTCTTTGCACTCGCAGCGTTCCTGCTGGCCCTGGGGGCAGTACAGGGGAGGGCCCAGGTTCCTGTGACACTGCCCGACACGACGGGAGAGGTGGACACGAAGGTTGTCGTGCCCGTTCAGGTGGGGGAGGTAAGTGGAAAAGAGGTGCTTTCCTACGACTTCACGGCCAGTTACGACTCGTCGGTGGTCACGGTCACGGGCGTCTCCGTGGAGGGGACGCTCTCGGAGGACTTTACGGTGTCGGCCAACACGGACAGCGCAGGAACAGTGCGGGTGTCGGCGGGGGGCACCGAGCCGCTCTCTGGATCCGATCCCCTGCTGTATCTGAAAACCACCCTTGCGAATTCGGGAACCACTGCGCTTTCCTGGGACGACTTCCAGTTTAACGAGGGAACGCCTTCGGCCGATCTCAAGAGCGGAAGCATTTCGGTTCCGAGCCCCGATTCGGTAACGGTGAGCCTGCCCGACACCGTAGCACAGGGCGACGCGACCCACGCCCTGCCCGTGACGGTGGACCGCGTCGACGAGACCGGCCTTCTGTCCTACGACTTTACCGCGACGTACAATCCGTACGTAATGGAGGTGACGGGGGTGTCGACGAAGGGGACCCGCTCCGAGAACTTTACCGTAGAGGCGGACACGTCAGCGGACGGGCAGGTGACGGTAGCCGCTGGGGGGACCGACGCGATTACGGAGGGGGGAACGCTCCTGTACCTGCAGACGCAGCTTGCGGAAGAGGGAAGCACGCAAGTGGCGTGGAAGGGCGTTCAATTTAACGAAGGGATCCCTGCTGCCGACCGCGAGGATGGGACCGTGGTCGTGGCGTCGACGCCGTCTGGGCCTCCAGACACGCTCGGCGTGCAACTTCCGGATACGACGGCAACGGTGGGCCAAGCCGGAACCCTTCCCGTCAGGGTCGAGGGACTCGACACCACAGAGGTGCTCTCCTATGATCTGGCCGTAAACTATGACCCGTCGGTCGTGGAAGTCACGGGGGTATCGACGGAGAAGACGCTCTCGGAGGACTTTACGGTGTCGGCCAACACGGACAGCGCAGGAACAGTGCGGGTGTCGGCGGGGGGCACCGAGCCGCTCTCTGGATCCGATCCTCTGCTTCGGCTACAGGCCACGTACGTGGATACAGGGAGCACGCCGCTGTCCTGGAGGGAGGCCCAGTTCAACGAGGGGGATCCAGCCCCTGACACGACAGGCGGAGACCTGACCGTCGTTGCAAGTGACTCTCTTTCCATTGCGGTGCCGGATACGACCGGGCCGGTGGGGACGACGGCGAAGATTCCCATTCGGGTGGGGGAGGTAAGTGGAAAAGAGGTGCTTTCCTACGACTTCACGGCCAGTTACGACTCGTCGGTGGTCACGGTCACGGGCGTCTCCGTGGAGGGGACGCTCTCGACGAACTTTACGGTGGAGGTAGACACGTCGGCAGGCGACTCGGTGTCGGTTGCAGCAGCTGGAACGAAGCCCCTCTCTGGATCCGATCCGCTCCTCTTTCTGAACGCTCGATTGCAGGATCGGGGAAGCACTCCGGTCGTGTGGGAGAACGTTCAATTCAACCAGGGGAAGCCGGTCGCCCGTCCGGAGGAAGGCACCGTGAAGTCGGTCCTTGTTCCCTCCCCTTCGGAGGTGACCGCGACAGCCTCCGCCGACAGCGTGCAACTAGAGTGGACGGGCGTCGAGACTCCCGATTTGCAGCGCTACCGCGTCTACCGCGACACCTCCCCGATCGATTCCTCGGCCGGGCC
>CAYRPX010000012.1:0-17098 GCA_964426195.1 uncultured Salinivenus sp. | reverse complement strand
GTCCAGCTATCCGGCCCTCGACTCGACGGCGGCTGGAGACACAACCTACGTGGACACGAGTGCCTCGGCTGGCACGACCTACTACTACAGGGTGACGGCAGTAGACAAGGCTGGCAACGAAGGAGGCTTCTCGGGAGAATCGCAGGCGACCCCCGAAGACACGACTCCGCCGGACGTGCCGACCTCCCTGGCGGCGACGACCCTCCCCGACAGCGTCGCGCTTGAATGGAGCGCCGCCCAGGCCTCCGACCTTCAGCGCTACCGCGTCTACCGCGACACCTCCCCGATCGATTCCTCGGCCGGGCCGTCCAGCTATCCGGCCCTCGACTCGACGGCGGCTGGAGACACAACCTACGTGGACGCGACGGTCCAGATGAACACGACCTATTACTACCGCGTCACTGCCGTGGACACGACGGCCAACGAGAGCGGCTTCTCCGAAGAGGTTACGGTGCACCGAAACGAGTCGGGACCTCCTCCGACTCCCAGCGCCCTCTCGGCAACCTCGGAGCAGGGAGACGTCCAGCTCGATTGGAACCGCGTAACAGCCACCGATTTGCAGCACTATCGTGTCTATCGCGCCACGCAACCGGGACTGGATGCATACTCGGCCCTCACCACCGTGCAGGCGGGACAGACCACCTTCACCGACTCCTCGCCGCCAAGCGGCACGAGCGTCTACTACCGTCTCACTGCCGTCGATGAGGACGGCAACGAAAGTCCCTTCTCAGAGGAAGCCGTCCGGTACCTCAACGAGATGCCGACGGGCGTACAGCAAACGTTTGGGGACCCCACCCAGAAGCAAAATTTCGAACTCGTGGGCCTTCCGGGACGCGAGCCCGTGTCGTTGAGCGCGATCCTCTCGGGTAGCCCCCCGGAGGATTGGCGCGCCTTCGATTGGGACGGATCGTTTGTGGAGGCCGATGGCGCGGACGCCTTCGAGCCGGGGCGGGGGTTTTGGATCCTCGCTCGCGAAGCAATTTCGGTGGACCGCACTGTTGAGCCCGTTTCGCTGAACGAGCAGGGGGCCTACGAAATCGACCTTCGAAGCGGCTGGAATCTGATCTCCAATCCATTCGACATAGACGTGTCTTGGAATCGAATCCAGCAGGTAAATGGACTGGACGCTGCACTCTGGCAATGGGATGAGCGCTGGCAGCAGACTTCAACCTTTACTTCGGCGGCGGAAGGGACGGCGTTCTACGTCCGCAACCGGGAGGATCTCGATGTTCTGACCATTCCCTACCCCGGACTCTCGACACTTGGGGAAAACCAGGTGACCCAGGAGAAGGGAACGGAGACCGGGTCCCGGCTTCGCCTGGCGGCGGGACAGGATGAACAGACGAATACGGGGGTCCAGATTCTATGGGGCGGGACGGCTGCCCAAGGGATTGACAAGCACGATCGGTTTGCGCCGCCCGGTCGCTTTCAGCCCGTGCGCCTGACCCTCCAGTCGGACTCCTCCGAAGCCCCTCTCGCCGTCGACGCGCGGCCCATTCCTTCCACTGAGGGACGCCGGTACGAGATGCGGCTCCAGGCCCCGGTAGGACCGCCCGTTCACGTCCGAATCGATCGGCTCTCTTCCTTTCCCGCAGAGGAGGCTGTGCTCGTGCGTCGGGAAACGGGAGAGGCATTTCCGCTGTCCGGCGAATCGTCCGTCGAAATCCCCCCCCAGTCTCCATCCTCTCAGTGGATACTCCTCCTCGGAAGCCGGAGCTACGTCGAGCGAGAGAAACAGACTTTCACGCCGAAGACGGTGCAACTCCGTTCCAACTATCCAAACCCCGTTCAGCGGTCCACGACCATCCAATACGGACTTCCTGAAGCACAGCACGTCCGCCTCACGATTTACGACGTGCTCGGGCGTCGCGTCCAGACGCTCGTTGACGAACAGCAATCGGCTGGCATGCACACTGCTCGGTGGGACGGAACCGGCGAGGAGGCACGGGTCGCAAGCGGAATGTACTTCTACCGCCTTCAGGTCGAGGACCAAACGAAGACCCGGAAGATGGTCGTCGTACAGTAGGGGAATGACCTGGCTACCAGACCGCACCATCCGGAGAATGTCAAGCGAGATTGAGGTGAGATACCTCTGCCTTGCCTTTCATTCCGGGAAGTTCGAGGCTCTCGGCCGAACCGACGCCGGATTTCTCAGCTGTAGCTCCTTCTGCATCCAGCCTGGCAAATCGCCGGGACCTTCTGTGCGGAGATACACGAAGAGCGGTCGACCGGTCGCCGGCACTTGAACATGGAGAAATACTACGAGTGAGGAACCGTCGCCGGAATCTTACGAGTGCCTACATGGAAACCCTATCCCGTTCCACAATCTTTTTGATTTCCTTCTCGTTGAGCCACGCCTTCGTGTTCTTCTCGATGTTGATCAGCTCCAAATTGACGGTGTAAAACATGCTGGCCTTGTCCCCCTCCAGATTCTCCTGAACGTTTGAACTGATAGTGCCGAGCACCATGAAGTCCGCTCCGATTTCCTGGGCCATTCGCGCCGCTGATTCCATGGTGGCGCGCGTCTGCTGATCCTCACGCTCCGCGCGGATGGCCTCGCGCTCGTCCTTGGCCGCCACGAACTGGACCTTCCCGGAGTTTACGAGATTCCGCTCGATGTCCTTGATGAAGATCTCTTCGTCGATGTGCTGCATCGTCTTGTTGCGGATGGGCCCGATAATCAGCGTCGGACGCCCGTCGCGCTCTTGATTCCACCGCTGCAGCCACGCGCTCTGAAGCATGCCGCCGATCATCTCATCGGCGACCTTCTTGGCGTCCGTTTCGTTCCAGCGCCCGGAGAGGTCTGTCTGCGTGTTGGAGTCGACGCGTCTCGTTTCGCGCGACGGCCCACAGGCCACCAGGAAACACAGGGCGACGATGAGGAGGGACGGAATGCGTAGACGGTGAAGCATGGCGTTGGGTGTGGTCATGGATGAGTCCTTCACTGATCGATATCGAGAAGGGTTTCGTCGAGAAAGGTCGAGAACTTGTTTTCAATGGCTCGCCGCGCGCCGTTGTGGGCCCGTCGCTTCACGGCCGCCTCCGACATGGCCCCGGCGCGCTTTTCGGTCGTAAAGGTTTCGAGGGTCTGTTGGGCCGTCTGGTCGGTGAGGTCAACAGCAAGGGTCCACCGGAGAAACTCTTGGTCGCGGCTCTCCAACGCCGGGCGTTCGCGGTACTTCACGAGCGCCTCCAGAACCGCGTCCGCCGGCCGATCAATGACCCGAAAGCCAGCCGTCTCCAGGGTCGCACCCACCTGGTCCAGAATCGACGACGGAATGTCCTCCTTCTCTGCCTGCACCACGACTGGGCAGTTGGTCTGCGCCTCGCGAACAGCCTGTTCGAGGGCCGTGACCGGAGACGAGGCCGACGAGGGGACCGCCCCCCCCGCCACGATATTTTGCTGCGTGGCGAGCCGCTCGTTCACCGTGGCTAGCACAAGGGCCTTTTGAAGAAACGCGAGCCGGGTGATGGGGTTGTCCGTCTCCTGCGCGGCCGCGCGATGGTCTTCAATCGCGCTCCGGTTCTTTTCGATCTCTCGGGCGTAGATGCGAACGGTCTCCTGCCGTTCCATTCCCACCAGGGCATAGTACGTGTCTCCTACCTGTTTCCGCTCCAGAACCTCCGAGTTGAGGAGCTTCTGATTCGACTGCACGTCCGACCGAATGATCAGGCGGGTCTCTTGTGTGCTCGACGTGACCTCACCGCCCGTCTGGACCTCCCGATAGTCGTCCTTCAGCTCCTTGCTGGCCTCGATGTCGGCCTCAAAGACGCGGGCGAGGTTGCCGAAGGCCTTGTTCTGAGCGACCTGAGCCGACGGTCCCGACGCCACCGCTGTGAGGTAGCGCTCCTCACCGTACACCTGATCGGGGTTCAGAAACCAGTCTGGGGGAGTGTCGTCACTCTGTGCGGTGGCGCCGCCTGAACATCCCCCGAGCACCAGCAGACTTGCTAGGACCAGGACGGGCAGTGCGGGGACATCTGCCCGTTTCCACTGTGTAAACATCGGCATCATCCCAGGAACGTCGTGTCATTCCAAATGAATCGACTCTGCCACGGCCAAGTCCCGCGGGGCGCTACAGCGGGAAGACCTCCCGCCCGGATGTGCCAATCAACGCGCTGGCGGCGTGGCGTACGATCCGACGGTGGAGAAGGAGAAGGCCGCATCAAGGTTTCAGATTCG
Source organism: uncultured Salinivenus sp. (assembly GCA_964426195.1). GTDB lineage: Bacteria > Bacteroidota > Rhodothermia > Rhodothermales > Salinibacteraceae > Salinibacter. The sequence goes on along the minus strand of CAYRPX010000012.1, from coordinate 12,915 downwards.
GTTGATCAGCAGTCCCTTTCCTCGAATCACGTTCGGCTCCGATATCGACCCTCTTTTCCGCAAAGCCCTCTGTCACTTGCGAAATTAGCACTTGCGAAATTAGAATGCCCCCAAGCAACAACCAAGCCGTTGGAACCGCCGTTAGACGGCGCTCAGGGTCGTCTCTTGCGGCAGACGGCAGTGCCGGGGGTGGGACTCGAACCCACACGGGGCACAGGCCCCAACGGATTTTAAGTCCGTTGCGTCTGCCAATTCCGCCACCCCGGCCGATTTGGATACGGTTTCATTTCGAAAGCGTGTAGGCTCAACGGCATCACTCGTCAATAGATTCGGCAGTGGCCCCCGCCCGCGGCACAACCATCTCCGCCCGACCGTCCTCTCCCTGCTTTGGCCGTCCCTCCCTCCTCTCCCCCGTCTTTCGAGGGCAAGCCCCAGCCCTCTTCATTCCAGGTCGCCCGGGGGTACATACGCCACACTCTCACTCCCGCTACAGGACCTGTCCTCCCACTCACAAGAGGAACCTCCCCCCTGCCCCAGCGATTGGCCCGGATCCCGATTTGTAGATGTGGACAACCGTCCTCGTGGTCATGCCTTCCGCTCCGGTACTCATCTCTCTCCGCGAACGCGCTCAGGAGTACACCTCCCGGGCACACACGCCGTTTTCCAACGCGCCGACGGCCGCCATACTCCTCCTCGATGACGGAGGATGGATTCCTGGGGTCCGGGTAGAGAGCGCGACGTACTCGCTCACTATTCCCGCTCTCCTGAATGCCTACACCACGGCCGTAGCTCTCGGCCAGACCACGGCGGTGGAGGCGTTCGTACTGTCGCGCTCCTTTTATCGGGAAGAGGCCCTATACGTGGAAGAACTGGGCGACGGGCCGTACGAGGCGGTCGCCGACGATGCCTGGCTGCGGGGCGGATGGACCGGCGATGGGGCGCTGCCCCCCATGGAGGATCCGCTCTCGCCCGAGGTGGATCTCCCCCTCGACACTCCTGCGGACGGCATCGACGCGGCGCAAGGGGTAGCCCACCGTGCCCATGTCCCGACCTCCCACTTTCCCGTCGGCGTCCTCCTCGACTGTGGCGCTGGACGCCTCGTCCCGGGGGTCAACGTAGAGCATCCGGATTGGGCACGCATCCTTTGCGCGGAGCGCAACGCCCTCGGCACGGTTCAGTCGTACAATCTTCCCATGCCCACTCGCCTGTTCCTCACCTGCGACGAGGACCCCGACGGAACCCCCTGCGGGGCCTGCCGACAGCTCCTAGCGGAACTCGCCCCCGATACGATGCTTTGGATGGATCGGCATCGCGATGCCCCCGAGCGCACCACTGTTTCGGCGTTGCTTCCCGGCTCCTTCCGGGGACAGACTCTGCTCGGCGAGTCATAAGACCAAATCTGAGACTCCGATGTACACTTTGACCGTCCCTGTGAACGAAGGATCGACCGGCCAGTCGATCTGCATCGAGCTTCGGAGTCCAGAATCAGCCCATCGGCTATCCTCACCAACGCTTAGCGTTCTGCAGAGTGGTTCTTCGTAAGGCATAAAGGCTCCGGTTCGCCTCGCCCATCTCCCCCTGGCCTCGCGCTGTCCGCAGTGTCTGGTCGGCGCTTCATCTGAACTGCCCCGCATGGTCCTTTACGTCTTTCTCTTCTTCGTCGGCCTTCTCGTGCTGTATTTGGGAGCCGAGGGCCTCGTTCAGGGAGCATCCAGCATCGCCCTTCAGTACGGCATCCGCCCCGTCATCGTGGGACTCACCGTGGTGGCACTTGGCACCTCCATGCCGGAATTTCTCGTCAACTTCTTCGCCCTACTTTCGGGGGAGTCGACCCTCGCGATCGGCAACATCATTGGGTCCAACATCAGCAACGTCGCGCTTATCCTCGGCGTGTGCGCGGTGACGCTTCCCCTGACCATCAATCCTCAGGTCTTAAAGCGCGAATATCCGGTCATGCTGGCGGTGATGGTCCTTTTCTACGTGTGCGCGCTGGATGGCGTGATCGGAACCCTCGACGGCATCCTCATGGTCGTGATTCTTCTCAGCCTCGGGGTCTACGTCTTCTTTGATGCCCAGCGCACGTCCACGGCCACAATTCTCGAAAGCATGGAGGGCGAACTTGAAGCTGCGGATCCAGAACTATCGATGCTCGCAAAGGGCATCTACGTGTTTGGGGGAATGGGCGGGTTGGCCCTCGGCGCTCACCTCATGGTGGACAACGCCGTGTCCATCGCGGACCTCATGGGCATTGACCACGTGGTAGTCGGATTGACAGTCGTGGCCATCGGCACGAGCCTCCCTGAACTTGCCGCCTCAATGGTCGGAACGCTGAAGCAGGAGTCGGAAATGACAGTAGGCAACGTGATGGGGAGCAATCTCCTAAATGTTTTGTTCGTGGTGGGTACGCTGTCGATCGCGGATCCCATTGCGGTGGAAGCCGAAACGATTCGGCTCCACTTTCCCATAATGCTGGTATTTTGCGCCCTCATTGTGCCTCTAACCTGGTCGGACCACCAGATCTCCAGACTTGAAGGAGCCTTTCTCGTAGTCTCCTTTATTGGGTTCATGGTCTTTCTCTATGTGTGAATTTTGGCGCCACGTCACTCACTGCCGAAGGGGGGAAGAGGGAACGGATCGCCTGTCGCGTTCCGTTTGGTCTCGTTCCATCTCCTCCCCTCCCACTTTTACCCTGTGGCTTGGTGTCGCTGCACTGCTGCTCGTCGGGGAAATGCTCTGGCCCCAAGGCCCCGCGCACGCCCAGGAGTTGCGGGACGATGGCACTGGAACGGCTCAGAAATACTGGATCTTTTTGGACAGTCGCCCGCCCTCCTCTCCCTCGTCGGACAAGACCGGCGAGGCCCCTCCGGTGGCCCCCTCCTATCTGGATCAACTCCGGGAGGTCGGGGTCTACCCGATGACCCAAAGCCGCTGGTTTCACGCAGTGAGCGCCCGTCTTTCGGAGAAGTTGCGTACCCACGTGGCGGCCCTCCCGTTTGTTCGGTCCGTTCGCCAAGTGGCCTCCTTGAGCCCCTCACGCGCGACGGCCAGCAGTATGCGCGCCGGCCGCACTGAACAGAAGTTCGGGATTCAACCGACCGGGACGGCTCAGTACGGGGCCTCACGGGGGGTCCTCTCTCGCATCAATGCCTTGTCGCCCCTGGAACGGGGGCTTGACGGACACGGAGTCCGCGTGGGCTTCCTGGACGCCCATTTTGCCGGTCTTCGCCATCCGGCGTTTTCGACACTGCGGACGGACGATCGGCTCGCGGGCCTTCGCAATTTTACAGAGGGCCGACAGGCGGGCACCCACGGTGCCGGGGTGGTCTCCGTGGCCGCCGGCTATGCCCCCGGTTCGCTCGTAGGACCTGCACATGGAGCGACCGTCCTCGGGGCCATGACCGAATTTACGGAGTTTGAGCGCAACGTAGAGGAGGACCACTTCGTAGCAGGCCTCGAATGGCTTACCCGTCAGAGGGCAGACGTGGTGAACGTCTCGATTGGGTACACGCGTTTCGATGACGGCCAACGGAGCTATTCGCCCGACGACTTAGATGGGGACACGGCCCTTACCACACGGGCCGTGGACCAGGCTGCGCAACGGGGCGTGACAGTGGTTGTGAGTGCGGGCAACAGCGGTTGTGCCGACCCGGACTCGTGCTGGTACTACGTAAATACGCCCGCCGACGCCGACTCCGCCATTGCCGTTGGAGCCATCGCACCTGACTCCTCCCTGGCCCCCTTCAGTGCCCGCGGTCCCACGACCGACGGACGCCGGAAGCCAGACGTGCTCGTGCAGGGCCGGGACGTCCCGGTTGCTTGGCAAGAGCAGGGGTACGCGCGCTTAGAGGGAACGTCCTTCGCGAGTCCGCAGGTCACAGGCATCGTTGCGCAGATGCTGCAGGTCAACCCGGAGCTTGAGCCCGTGCAGGTGCGCCGGCTGCTTCGACAAACTGCCTCTGGGGTCCACGCCCCCGACTCGTCCCGCGGGTGGGGGATCGTGAATGCCAACGCCGCCGTCCGGGCCGCCGAGTGGCGGGGGCGTCGCACCCCGCCGTCCACCCTCAAGGGCGCCGCACCATACCGTCCCGTCGGCTCCTCGTCACTCGTCGTTCCGATCTCGGCCCCGCCCCACACCAGCACGCTCCGGGTATTCCTCGTGACCCCTCTTGGGCGCCAGGTCCACCGTGAGGTCTACGGTGGCCACCCTGGTCCCAATCGACTCGCCCTAGATGTCCAGCACCTCCCGCCGGGCCTGTACCGATACGCGGTGACCACGGACACGGGGCACCGCACCACAGGCCACGTTTCAATTCTCCAGTAACAGCACGCCGCCGTCCCGCATGGTCTTCTCGTTCGGCTACTCGTACTGGCTGCTGCTTCTCTGCGTGGCAGTGGCGGGAGGACTGACGTACTGGAGCTACCGATCGACCGTCCCCGCGCTTAGTGTCGGATGGCGGACTCTGCTCGGGGGACTTCGGTTCCTGGCGCTCACCCTCATCTGCCTTCTCCTCTTCGAGCCCGTTCTCCAACAATTCCAGTCCACCGAACGACCGCCCATTCTGGCTGTGCTCCTCGACGACAGCGAGAGCATGCGCGTGGTCACCAGTGGAGACCGGTCCCCGAGTGCCGAGGCGGCACGGGACTCAATCCACCCGGTCCTGGAAACAATTGAGAGCGATGAGATTCCGGGCTCGCGCCGCTTCTTCAGCGTCGGACAGACTTCGCGTGCCCTGTCGGGGTCAATCGTCGACTCCCTGCGCTTCGACGACGCCCGCACGGACCTCGCCGACGCTCTTCAGTCGGTCCCCGAAGAGTTACAGGGGGCCAATCTTAGGGGTATTGTGCTTGTCTCCGACGGCCAGTACAACACGGGACGAAATCCGCTTCGTGTGGCGGATCGCTCGCCGGTGCCGATCCACACCGTTACAGTGGGCGATACCACCCGCCAACGGGATGTGCGCATCCGGAGCGTAGCGACGAACGAGCGCGCCTACCTCGACTCAGAGGTGCCGGTTCGGACCACCCTCGCGGCGACCGACGGCGGGGGCGAACGGGTGACGGTGTCTCTCGAACAGAATGGGCGGATGCTGGATCAAAGCGAGGTACGTCTGCCGTCGGGCACGGGAGAGGTGTCAGTCGACCTCTCATTTCAGCCCCAAGAGGCGGGCCTGCAGCAACTGAGCGTGCGCGTCTCGGCGCTTCGCGAGGAGGCAACAACTCGCAACAACTCGGAGAGGACGTCCCTTCGGGTACTTGAAAACAAGCGGCAAGTCCTCTTGCTGGGCGCGGCTCCTTCTCCCACATTTGCGGCCATCCGTCGCGTCTACGAGCGCAACGCCGACACGGAGGTGAGCGCCCGTGTGCCGAATCCCGATGGCTCTTTTCTCGGGGGTAACATGCCGGAGGACCTCTCTCCGTTCGATGTCGTGGTGAGTGTCGGCTTTCCCAGTGGCACTGTCTCCGACGCCATAGTGGACCGTATTGCCGCCCTAATCGACGACGGAACCCCGGCACTGTTTTTTCTGGATCACCAGACGGACCTCGTCGCCTGGTCCGAGCACTTTGACGCGGTGCTCCCCGTCGTCCCCGAGGCCTCGAGCACAAACTTTACCGAAGCCCCCTTCTCTCTCGTTTCGGCCGAACGGCAGCATCCCGTCTTTCGGATAGAGGACACCGACGTGGCTCTCTTCGATCGTCTTCCGCCCCTTCACGTGAGCGAAATCCCCTGGACGGTCTCGCCCGATGCTCGCGTATTGGCCACTGCGGGGCCGTCGTCGAACGCCGAGTCCAGTCCCCTCCTCGTCGTTCGACGGCGAGCGGGCCACCGGACAGCCGCCTTCCTGGGCATGGGCGTGTGGCGGTGGGCGCTCCTGCCTTCAGAGCTAGAATCCGCCGACCCGCTCTGGCCGGGCCTCGCTTCAAATCTCCTCCGCTGGGTGAGCACCGAGGACGACGGCTCCCCCGTGCGCGTACGCCCTGTGGCTTCTACGTTCGACGGAGGGGAGTCGGTCTCATTTACGGGACAGGTGTACGACGGGAGCATGGAGCCGGTCCCTGACGCCACCGTCGAGGTGACTGTGACGGACTCGACGGGCACGAACTACCCGTACGCAATGGACCCGGTAGGCCGGGGCCGCTACACGCTTGACGTAGGCACACTGCCAGAAGGGAGGTACCAGTATGAAGCGTCGGCACAATTAGGCAACACCGTGCTGGGCACCGATCAAGGAAAATTCTCCGTCGCTCCCCTCCAACTCGAATACCAGGCCCCGCGCGCCGACGCGGTCCTCATGCGTCAGATTGCGGCCCGGTCCGGAGGCATGGCCTCTACCTCGCAGACCGTAGAACAATTGCCGGAGGAGTTGAACCGGCGATCATCCTTTTCGAGTGAGATCGTCGAGCAAACCACCGAGACGGAACTGTGGCGCACGTCGCTCTTCCTGGTCGTCATTCTCCTTCTTCTGGCAAGCGAGTGGACGCTGCGCAAGTACCGCGGTCTTCCCTGATACCAGGGACTGCGAATCTACTCGGCGGCCGGCTTGTATTATAACATCCGGCTTTTGCGTTTCTAATCGCTGCATTGCCGGAGCGCAGTTCGTCCCCCACATGAGTCGCGTTGCTCCGCATGCTTTCCTCCGTCTCCCCCAGAGATGCCTCTCGTCTTCCAGAATCGATTACGGACCTCGCGGGCAAGACGCAGTCCCTCGCTCAAGTGCTCGTAGGCATCCGACGGCATCTCCACCAGCATCCGGAGGTGGGAATGAACGAACACGACACGGCGCGCTTTATCCGGCAAACGCTGGAGGGTTACGGGCTTGACGTACATGGCCCTATTGCCGGAACCGGGTTATACGTCGAGATCGCCGGTGAGGCCTCCGGAGGCACCGTTGGGTACCGGGCCGACATCGACGCGCTCCCCGCGCAGGATCAGAAACGCGTCCCCTACCGCTCACAGGTCCCCGACGTGGCCCATTTGTGCGGCCACGACGCGCACACAGCCATTGGTATTGGCGTGGCGCTGGTGCTGCACCACAACCGGTCCGACCTCCGCGGCCGGGTGCGCGTCTTCTTCCAGCCCAACGAAGAGGGCCTTCCGAGCGGGGCCCCGCTCATGATTCGGGCCGGCATTCTCGAAGACGTGGACGCCGTGTATGCCGTCCACGTCGATCCCACACTCGAGATCGGACGATACGGCCTTATCGAGGGCCCCGCAACCGCCTCCTCCGACCGCTTCGAGGTCAAGGTGCGGCAGGAAGGCACTGGGCACTCGGCCCGCCCCCACGAGGGGGTCGACACGGTCTGGATCGCCTCCCAGCTCATGAACCAGTTCTATCAGTTGGCCGGTCGGATCACAGACGCCCGAAATCCGAGCATCCTTACCGTCACTATGCTCGAGGGCAGTGAAGCCCACAATGTTATTCCCGAGCAGGTGTCCTTAGGGGGGACTTTACGGACGGTCTTCCCCGAAGACCGAGGAACCATTCGGTCGTACATGCACAAAACTGCGGAGCGACTCGGCGAACTGCACGATGCTCACATTGAACTCGACTTCGAGGATGGCTCACCTCCGGTCCTGAACGACGCGGGGGCCATCAAGAACGTCGAGGCAACAATCCGAGAGGCCTTTGGCGAAGAGGCCGTGCACTGGATTAAACGGTCGAGCATGGGGGGAGAGGACTTTGCTCACTACCTGAAGCACGTCCCTGGAGCGTTCCTCCGGGTCGGTACCGCCTCCGGACCGGAGACGAGCTACCCCCTCCACCACCACCGATTCGACATTGACGAAACCCCTCTGGCGCCCACGGCACGCCTCATGGCCCGAACCCTGATGAAGCACCTGGAACGGGACCTCGCCGAGGATGGGGAAGCGACCGATCCGGATCTTGCCGTCTCGGGGAACGGAACGTCGGGAACCGGGACCAAGGAAGAGCAACGGTAGCACTGCATGGGTTCGGCGACTCGGTGCTACCGATTCTCCTTCCTTTTTTTCTTGACAAACGTTCAATTCATTATTAACTTTGGTTCCTTTTTACGAGGGAGTCTTCGCATCTCTTTTTTGCCTGAATCCGGGATCGTCTATGTCTCGGTTCGCCGTCGGCTTTGTTCTCGCAACCTTGTTCCTCCCAATCCCCGCAGTCGGGCAGCCCGAGCCGGAGGCCGTGGTGATTAATGAAATCATGTACGCCCCCTCCCCCTCGACGAACGAGTTCATCGAGCTCTACAACCGAGCCGACACCCTGGTTGCCCTGAACGAGCTAGCATTCGCGGACGACAATCGGGAGTACGAGCCGGTAACGTCCACCGACACCGTACTCGGTAGTGGAGAGTACGCCGTGCTCGTGCGAGACCGCGAGGCCTTCAAGGCCGCCTTCCCCCTTGTGGACTTCCTGTCCCCCGATGGATGGGATGCCCTAAACAACGGCGGGGACACCGTATACCTCCGTCATTCGCCGTCGGGCAGGCCGTTCGATTCAGTCCCCTTCGATCCCTCGTGGGGTGGAAGCGACGGACGCTCACTGGAGCGCATCGATCCCCGCGGCCCGTCGGACCATCCCTCCAACTTTGCCTCTTCGACGTCTCCGGACGGGGCGACACCCGGGACCCAAAACAGCCGCTACGCGCCCGACACGGCACCCCCTTCGCCCACGTTCGCCGAACAAACCGACACAACGACCGCCGAGGTCGTCTTCGGCGAACCGGTCCAGCCCGAAAGTCTAGCACCGAGTGCATTTCAGTTCGGGGAAGCGACGGTGATTCAGACCACACTCCGGGCCGATAGTATCGCCCGTCTGTCCCTGTCGGCGCCCCCGACAACGTCTTCCGTAGTGGTGACGGACGTGCGCGACCTCGTGGGCAACCGCCTCGACCAATCCACGGTGCCGTTTGCGCAACGAGCAACCCCGGACGCCCTGGCGATAAACGAGGTCCTGTTCGATCCCCTCGCCGACGATTTTGACAACCGGCCGAATCAGATCGAATATGTCGAGCTCTACAACATCGCGGACCACCCCCTCACCCTGAACGGCCTCATCCTCACCGACCGGCCGACCGAGCATGGCACGGCGGACACGATCCGTGCAGGGCGACGACGGGCACTTTCGTCCGGGGGCTTCGCTGTGGTGGCTGCTGCGCCCGACGGGGCCCGCCGGGTGCAGCAGTCCCACCTGGCCGCCGCGTTCCCCGAGGCGCCCTTGACATCGGACTCGGTGGCCTACCTCCCAGTGGACGGCAACCAACTCGGGCTTCGCAACGACGGCGATCTCGTCCGCGTGCATCGGCGCGACCACACGATCATGGCGACGGTCGACTACTCGCCTGACTGGCACGCCGCCGGCCTCGCCGATCCGAGGGGCACGGCGCTGGAGCGAATCAGCCCGACGGCCGACGCCGACGCTCCCGACAACTGGACGAGCAGCACCGCCTCGGCTGGGGGCACCCCGGGTGCGCCCAATGCGGTATCGCTCGCCCCGCCCGACGACGTCTCCAAGGCGGCGGGCCTCCGCATTGCCCCCGATCCCTTTTCGATCGAGCGCGACGGCGCCACTCGCATCCGTTTTACGCTCGAGGACGCTCCCAATCTGGTGCGGGTCCGCATCTACGACGCTCGGGGACGCAAGGTGCGATCTCTGGAGAAAGCCCGCCTCGCGGGGCGTACGGGGGAACTTGTGTGGAACGGGCGGGACGATTCCGGCCATCGTGTTCGCATCGGGCCCTACGTGGTCCTCCTCGAAGCCGTCCGGACCGACGCGGGCACCGTCGCCCGGCTCAAAAAGACGGTGGTGGTCGCTCGACCGCTCAACTGATCAGTCCCCCGGGTTTTGGGCCGAGTCCTCCACACAGCAAATGGGTTTGGGTCCCGAGTGTATCAGTTGTATCATGGAGGCATATCTGTTTTCCTTCAGCTGGGCGGGGGCTTGAGAGTGTGTGGCTCTCCCTCTGTCTTGGCCTTCTTCAGCAAGGCGCTCGTATAGTTTCCGAAAGTATCGTTCGGTCCTCCGGAGGGTCGCCTGTGTTACATCGCCCACTCGTTTCCCCTCAATCTAACCCGTAGAGACGTGGATCGTCGAACTTTTCTGCACACCACTGCAGCCGCCGGCCTCGGTGTTTCTCTCTCCCCTTTAACCGGTATCCAGGCGCACAATCGTCAATCCATCCGTCTCGGAATGATCGGGGTCGGGTCGCGGGGCACCTCCCACCTTCGGGGGCTCCTCCGCCGCGATGACGTGGAGATTCCGGCTGTCTGTGATGTCGAGTCCAAACATCTGACCCGGGCACTCGACCTGGTTCAGCAGTCCGGTCGGCCTCGGCCCGAGGGGTACGGGGAGGACGACGAGGCGTACCGGAACCTCGTGGCGCGGGACGACCTCGATGCCGTTCTCATCGCGACGCCCTGGCTCTGGCATGTGCCGATGGCCGTGGACGCGATGAACGCGGGCGTCCATGTGGGGCTGGAGGTGCCAGCCGCCACGACGGTCGAGGGGTGCTGGAAACTTGTTCGCACCGCCGAGGACACGGGCATGCACTGCATGTTGCTCGAGAACGTCTGCTATCGCCGGGACGTGATGGCAGTGCTCAAGATGGTGCGGGAGGGCCTCTTTGGCGAACTTCTCCATTGCCGATGTGGATACCAACACGATCTTACGTCCAACCTCTTCGACGATGACATTTCGTACGGCCCGGGCACGGGCAGCGTCTCGAGCTGGCGTACCGAGCATTATGAGCACCGCGACGGTGATCTCTATCCCACCCACGGGATCGGCCCCGTTGCGGAGTGGCTCAACATTAATCGAGGAAACCGTTTCCTCCGCCTCACTGCCACCTCCACGAAGGCCCGAGGACTTCACGATCACATCGTCGAGGAGGGCGGAGCTGACCACCCAAATGCTGACGTCTCGTTTACGCAGGGGGACATCGTTACAAGCACCATCACGACGGCCAACGGTGAGTCGGTCGTTATGACCCATGACACAACCCTCCCTCGTCCGTACTCCCTCGGGTTTCGGGTGCAGGGCACCGACGGTCTGTGGACGGTCGACAACAACGGCGTTCACGTTGAGGAACGGAGCCCCGCCCACGAGTGGGAATCGTGGGACGCGTATCAAAGGGAATTTGATGCGGGGCTCTGGACCCGCCACGAGGAGCAGGCCGAAGGTGCTGGTCACGGCGGGATGGACTTCTTCGTCCGGAATGCCTTCGTCGAATCGGTGAAGCGGGACGCTGCCCCCCCGATTGACGTCTACGACGCCGCCACGTGGAGCGTCCTTGCTCCCCTTTCCGAGGCATCAGTCGAACAGGGCGGCCATCCGGTCGAGGTGCCCGACTTTACCGAAGGGCAGTGGATGGAGCGGGAGCCGCAGCTTCAGCCCGACGGCCCGTATTAGCAATGTACGTGTGCGGAATTCGGGCTCTCTGCCGGGTAACTGAGGCCCGAAAATGGCCGATCCCTCGCATCTCGGCCTTCTCGCGGACTGCAGTTAGTCAGCAGCCGCCCCACTCGACTCGATTTACGCGCGCCGGAATTCTCCGATCTACCGCGCTCCTCTTCACGCCTCCCGTCTCCCACCTTCTCCCTTCCTATGCAACTCGCGCTCGTCGATTGGGCCATCATGGCCGCCTACTTCGTTGTGTCGCTCATCATCGGCGTGGCCGTGTACCGCCGCGCCGGAGAAGACTTCAGTTCGTTTTTCCTTGGCAAGCAACAAATGCCGTGGTGGCTGCTGGGCATCTCGATGGTCGCCACGACTTTTTCCACGGACACCCCGAACCTTGTGGCCGACATCGTTCGCTCAACCGGAACGGTGGGCAACTGGACGTGGTGGGCGTTTCTGCTGACCGGAATGCTCACCGTTTTCCTCTACGCCAAGCTCTGGCGACGCTCCGGGGTCTTTACCGACGTGGAATTCTACGAGCTTCGCTACTCAGGTCGGCTGGCCGCCGTCCTCCGTGGATTTCGGGCGGCGTATCTCGGAATCGTCTTCAACGTCGTGATCATGGCGACGGTGACCCTGGCCGCGATCAAAATCGGGGGCGTGATGTTGGGGCTCACCCCCGTCGAAGTCGTCGTTGTCGCCGCCTCGGTGACCATGGTGTATAGTGCCCTCGGGGGGCTTACCGGCGTGCTCCTCACCGACCTGATCCAGTTCACCATGGCCATGGTTGGCTCCATCGGCGCCGCGTGGTACGTGCTCACGCTGCCTGAGGTCGGGGGCCTGGACGCATTGCTTGCTCGGGAAGAGGTGCAGACGGCGTTCATCTTCTGGCCGTCGTTTGAGACCCTGACCTGGCAGGAGATGATGCCGGCCTTTATCATTCCGCTCGCCGTGCAATGGTGGGCGTCGTATTACCCGGGCTCCGAACCGGGCGGCGGGGGATACATCGTTCAGCGGATGCTCTCTGCGAAAAACGAGGAAAACGCCGTGGGGGCCACCCTCCTCTTCCAGGTAGCCCACTACGCATTTCGCCCCTGGCCCTGGATCTTAGTGGCACTTGCCTCAATGGTGGTGTTTCCGGATCTGGAGTCGCTCCGGGCCCAATTTTCCCACATGCCCGATCGCGTGGTCCAGAACGACATGGCGTATCCCGCCATGCTCACACTGCTTCCACCAGGCCTCCTAGGGCTCGTGGTCACCTCGCTTGCAGCGGCGTACATGTCCACGATGTCCTCGCAGGTTAACTGGGGATCGTCGATCGTGGTGAACGACATCTACGTCCGATTCTTCCGACCGGATGCCTCCGAGCGGCAGCAGGTGTGGATGGGACGAATCGCGACCGTCGTGCTCATGACGACCGCCTGCCTGCTCGCGCTCCTGCTGAGGAATGCGCTTCAGGCCTTCAACATCATTCTGCAGATCGGGGCGGGAACGGGCCTGCTCTTTCTCCTCCGATGGTTCTGGTGGCGCATCAACGCCGCGACGG
>CAYRPX010000011.1:0-28760 GCA_964426195.1 uncultured Salinivenus sp. | reverse complement strand
GCCGCACCGGCGGGCGGCCTTTTTCTCACTGCTCCCGGCGTGGACGACGTTTCTGAACGACCGAGGTCTCATCAACGCAGCGGAGGTCGATACGACGTACAATAACCTCCGCCCACTCCGTAGTCAGGTCGTCGACACCCTGCAGCAATTTTCCTCCGATCCCACCCTGGTGCACGACGTGGAGGCGGCGTGGGAGTAGGCCCTTGCGTGTTACTTCGTGGCCACGTCGATCACCACCGGCAGGTGGTCGGAGGCAGTGTTCGTGTCGTCGGCCCGCAGACCGTAGGGAGAACGGGCCTCCTCCGAGAGGGCCGGGGTGTTGAGCACAAACTCATGCACCACCTCCAGCACGCTGTCACTGACGTACGCGTAGTCGAGGCGGCCGGGCGGAAACGAGCTCGACGCGTTCATCCAGGTGGTGTGCATCGGGGTGCCGGTCTGCCGCGGCCGCGTGTCGAGAAGCGGCGAATTGTCCCAATCCGGGGCCCCAGCGGGGCCGAAGCGGTCGGTGTTAACAATCTCGCCGGTGCGCAGCGTGCGGGGATGCTGCGCGTCGCCCACGAAATTCATGTCGCCGAGAACGACGATTGGAGTGTCGGAGGCAATCCCGAATGGCCCCTCCCCCCGTGTTACATCCCGAAGAAAAGCGACGACCCTGTCCACCACTTGCTGGCGCTGTGTGTTTCTGGAGGGCTCGTCCTCGTCGGGGCCGTAGTTGCAGCAGGGCGGGTGCATGTTGATGGCGAGAAGCTTTGATCCCAGCGCGTCCTGGGCGTCGAGGAGAAACGCGCCGCTCTGGTAGTCGTCGTAGCCGGGGATTTCGTGGGTGTCGAGGATGGGATAGCGGCTGCCCAGAACGAGGTCCTGGCCGCACTTCGCCCACGTCCACGCGTCGGACAGCCCAAGGTCTTGCTCGATGCCGTCCACCTCGGACGCGCTCTGGTCGTAGACCTCCTGAAAGGCAATGACATCCGGCCCCACGGCGTCAAAAATGCGGCGGAAGCTTGGCTGACGGTTGTCCTGAAAAACCGCACTAACGCCCCGGTCGAAGTCGTTCACCGAGTTGTAGGAGAGCAGACGCACGTCCGATGCACTCGACCGGTCGAGGGACGGGGTCTCCGGCGACATTTCAGTGTCGGTGAGGACGTACCCGAGGCCTCCGTCCTCGTCCGGGAGGCGGTCGCCCTCGGTGGAGAGGGCGAGGCGGAGGCTGTCACCGCGCAGGAACGAAGTTGAACCGCCGGGCGCGGCCGAGCGATCGAGCGCCACTTCGAACGTCTCGGAGCGGACGGTAGGCAGGCTTGTGAGACCAATGTCGGCGTGTCCGACTTCTTGGGAAGAGTTCCCCCGAAATACCTGCCCGGAGCGGTCGCCGAAGGTCCAGGTGAGTTCGGCGCCGAGGCCCAGGACCGGCTCCCCGGTGCTCGGGTCGTCGTCCGTGTCGAGAGCGAGGGTGACCGCGTTGTCCTCCTGCAGGTTAACGGCCTGGCCGAGTTCGAGGCGGAGAAAAAGATGTCGGTCGGTGTGGGCCGTCCAGAGGCGCTCGATGTCGAGCCCCGACGCATCGTCTTCCGTATCGGTATGCCGTACCGGCACGTCCTGCCAGTCGTCGCCCTCTTCGTCCACGTAGATCGGGGCGGGCTGCGTCTCATAGCCGTTCACCGGAGCGTTCCCCGCCGGCGCTTCCGTGTCCGGTTTGCCTCCGGATTCGTTCAGGCCACTGCACCCGACTATGACAAAAAGTAGCGGCAGGGCGAGCCAACGAAGGCGAGGCGACATACCTGGAACGGTTCTCTAAGAAAGAGCATGAGAAAAGAGAGGACACGATATATTGAGTGGCCCCGGTGGTGTTCAAAAGGGCAGGGGACTATCCGCCCAAACCCAGTTCTGGCTCATACGACGTATAGTTCCGACTCTGACCTCCTATGCAAGCCCTCTGGCTCGCCCGACACGCCAACCGCCAGGACTTCGCTAATCCCGACTGGGCCGCTACGGCGGACCGACCGCACGACCCCGGACTCTCTTCCGACGGCAGACAGCAGGCTCAGCAGCTTGGACGGCGCGCTTCTGCCCTCGGCATCGATCACCTCCTATCGTCCCCCTTTCTGCGCGCCGTGGAGACGGCCCACTACGCTGCCGAGACCCTCGACGAATCCCTCTCCCTGGAACCGGGCCTCGGGGAGTGGCTGAACGACGACTGGTTTCCGACCCCGCCGGACACGCGATCGGTGTCGACACTCGTCGATCAGTTTCCCCGAGTCGATCCGAGTTATCCGCCCTGCCGAGAGCCTACCTATCCCGAATCCAAACACCGGGCGCTGGCGCGCCTGGGGGCCACCGCGGAGTGCCTCGTCGATCGGTACGAGGGCGATACGCTGCTTCTCGTAGGACACGGAATCACCGTGCAGGGAGTCCTGCACGGCCTCGTCGGCGAGGAGGTGCCCAATCCCGGCTGTCCCCTCGCCAGTCTCACAAAAGTGGTGGGCCAGGCCGGGAAGTGGTCGATCGAGCTCCGAAATGACACAAGCCACCTCGAAAACGGCGCCCGGGCGACCAGCCGGCTGGTGTAGTACCAAAAGTCCCTGGAATTCTCAAACTGTGCGAAGGTGCCCCCGAAAACGATACGGGGGATTCCGTTTCCTCCCAATTCCGAGGCCTACCCCACCAACCCCCGAGCCTCATCCACGACGTGCTCGGCGGTAATGCCGTATTTCTCCATGACGACCTCCCCCGGCGCTGAAGCCCCGAAGCGATCGACCCCGATCCGGCTGCCCTCCGCTCCCACGTAACGCTCCCATCCCTGGGTCACCCCGGCCTCAATGGACACGCGGGCCGACACGTCCGGCGGGAGCACTGCTCGCTGGTACGCCTCAGACTGTTCAGCAAACAGCTTCCACGAAGGCATGCTAACCACCCGCGCCTGAATGCCGACCGCGCCGAGCCGCTCCGCTGCGGCGAGAGCGTGTTGGACTTCGCTCCCCGTCCCGATTAGAATGACGTCCGGCGTGCCCTCCTCCTCCCGGAGTACGTACGCCCCCCGATGCAGTCCCTCCGCGGACGCGAGAGTGGACCGATCCAGCACGGGAAGCGTCTGTCGCGTTAGCGCCAGCGCGGTGGGCCCGGCCGTGTTCTGGACCGCCGCCGCCCAGGCCTCAGTCGCTTCGTTGGCGTCGGCCGGACGAATGAGCGTCAGGTTCGGAATCGCACGGAGAGCCATCAGATGCTCGATGGGCTGGTGCGTGGGGCCATCCTCGCCGATCCCAATCGAATCGTGCGTAAAGACGTACACGACGGGCTGCTCCATCAGTGCGCTGAGGCGAAGGGAGGGGCGCAGGTAGTCGCTGAAGATGAGGAACGTCCCTGCATACGGTTGAACCCCCCCATGTAGGGCCATCCCGTTGGAGATTCCCGCCATCGCATGTTCGCGAACCCCGAACCGGAAATACCGCCCGTCGACGTTGTCGGCCTGAAAATCGGCCCGGCCATCGACATCGGTCTTGTTGGAGCCAGTGAGGTCCGCCGAACCGCCGATGAGGTAGCCGATCTCAGGGGCCAGTTCATCGAGTGTCAAGCCGCTGGCCTTGCGCGTGGCCATCTCCTCACCCGCCTCAAAGGCCGGAAGAACCTCTTCCCATCCCTCCTCAGGATTGTGCTCCAGCCAACGGCGGTACCGAGCGGCCTTTTCCGGATGGGCCTCCTTGTAGTCCGTAAGGAGGGCGTCCCACTGCCGCTTCTGTTCGTTTCCCTGATCGACGGCCCGACGCATGTGCTCGTACACCTCGTCCGGCACGTAGAACGTCTCGTCCGGCGGCCAGCCGAGGCGTTCTTTCGTCCGTCGCACTTCTTCCTCTCCGAGGGGCGCCCCGTGAGCAGCGGCCGTGTCCTGCTTGTTGGGACTTCCGTACCCAATGTGGGACTGGACGACAATCAGCGAGGGCCGGTCGGAATCCTGCTTGGCCTTCGTAACCGCCGTGTCGACCGCCTCCAGGTCGTTCGCATCGTCCACGTGGGTGACGTGCCAGCCGTAGGCCTCGAAGCGAGAGCCGACATCTTCGGTGAAGGCCAGATCCGTGGATCCATCGATTGTAATCTCGTTGTCGTCGTACAGACAAACGAGCTTCCCGAGCCCCAGGTGTCCCGCCAGCGAGGCAGCCTCGTGCGAGATTCCCTCCATGAGGTCGCCGTCGGAGCAAAGTGCGTAGGTGTGGTGATCCACGATCGGGTGCTCCGCCGTGTTGAACTCGTTGGCCAGCACGCGTTCGGCGAGAGCCATCCCGACGCCGTTCGCAAACCCCTGTCCGAGTGGCCCCGTCGTCGTCTCCACGCCCGGCGTCAGGTGGGCCTCCGGGTGCCCCGGCGTCTTGCTCCCCCACTGTCGAAAGTCTTTGATCTCCTCCATCGACAGATCGTACCCCGTAAGGTGGAGGAGGCTGTAAAGGAGCATGGAGGCGTGGCCCGCCGACAAGACAATCCGGTCCCGGTTCGGCCAGTCCGGAGCAGTCGGACTGTGGCGGAGGTGCTGCGTCCAGAGCGCGTAGGCCACGGGGGCCAAAGCCATCGGCGTGCCGGGATGGCCACTCTCGGCCGCCTCTACGGCATCGGCCGAGAGGAACCGAATCGTGTTAACGACACGGGTGTCCAGATCAGTTGCGTGAGGGATGTCCGGAGCCATAGAACGTCGGGAGCCAGAACGGGAAGCGGTGAACAATAGGAACGGGTGACAATGTATACGTGGACGACCTTAATGTCGACAGGACGATCACATCTTAACGTTCTCAGCCTCCTGTTCTCCCTGCCTCCCTCTCCAAAAAGCACAGATCCGGTGGGCCATGAATCTCGGGGCCCTCTCCGCTTCTCCTTGAACGGGGACTACACCCATCGCAAGGAATTCGTCGAAGACTCCCCAACGCATTTCAGGGTAGTGCCCCAAAATCATGAGTGGTCTGTGAGGAGCGAAGTGGCCTCTCATCTCCCCTGACGACAAGTGAAAGATCCTCGTGTACGACGTCTCGTTGTGTATTTTCCAGATGTGGAAGGGACGGAGCGCCGGAGAAGAACGCGCAGATCGCTTCTGTGCAGTCGGCATTACTCTTCGAGGAGACGCACCTCGATCCCCCACGCCTGGGCCAATGATCGAATGTGTTTCCGCTGACTCGGAGTGGGAGGACCTTCCGCCCGCGCAATGGTGTATAGGTCATCGAGCACGATGAGCTGCTGAACGGGGGAAAGAGCCTTTCTTAACCCCTTCACGCAATCGTGGATCAAAGGGTCTTCGGACTGATCCGCATATGCCTGGAGGACCTGACGCAGAATCTTCCGCACCTCCTCGTTGGGACGCTCCGGTTGCCACTCGCGAAGACGCTTGGCCATTACGGCGAGCGTGTCGGAGTCGAGCCCCTCATCGCCACCCTGACCCATCTGAACGAAGAGAAACCCGAGTTCGTGAATCACCGTCCAGTCCTCTCCCCGACGCTCCGCGACCGCCGAGAAATTTCCGCTCCAGTCGTCGCTGAGCCGTTTGAGGTCCCAGATGTTGGCGACGCTGTGAATGAGCTCTCGTTCGGATTCGAGAAAAATCCCGTCGGCCTCCGCAATCCGTAGCAGGTGTTGGAGCGTCTCTCGGCGCTGTTCGGGATCAAGATTGCGGGCCACCCGACGAACAGATCCTCGAACCTCTTTCTGCGACTGCTTCAGGGCTCGTGCTGCCTCTTCCACGACTCCGGCCGCACTCCTGTCTGCCGACAGAGGCACCCATTCAGTGAGCAAATCCTCGGTGGCGGCAACCTCGTCGTCCGTCAGATCCCGGTCGACGCAGGCTAGTCCGCAGTAGATGAGCGCAAGGTCGTGGGCCGTCGTCCAGTCTTCCGAAGTGTCCATACTGTGCCTTGATTATTGCGTGGCTCGCGTTTCGGCCGAGACGTTCCAAAGCTTTGGTCAAGTTCTGAGGGGCCTCCCCCAAGTAGCAATGCAGGCCCTGCCCGTGCCGGGACGCCCCAGATCTTTCCCGGCACCCACTCAGGTGTGGTCCCGAATCCGCTGCTGGGCCTGCCCGAGCCCCTCGATGCCCAGCTCCACCACGTCCCCCGCCGCGAGAAATTCCGGTGGATCCATCCCCAGTCCCACCCCCGCCGGGGTCCCGGTCGAAATGACGTCCCCCGGCAGCAGGGTCATAAACCGGCTCAGGTAACTGACGAGCGTCGGGATGCCGAAAACGAGGTCGGTCGTGGAGCCGTTCTGCTTTTCCTCTCCGTTGACTTCAAGCCACATGTCGAGAGCATTGACGTCGTCAATCTCGTCGGGCGTGGCCAGGAAGGGCCCGAGCGGCGCAAACGTGTCGCAGCTCTTCCCCTTCACCCACTGCCCGCCGCGTTCGAGCTGGTATTCCCGTTCGGAATAGTCGTTGTGCAGCGTGTAGCCCGCAACGTGCTCCATCGCCTCGGTCTCGGAGACGTATGACGCTTCTCGCCCGATCACAACGGCCAGCTCGACCTCCCAGTCCGTCTTGGTGCTGCCTTTGGGGAGCACCACGTCGTCGTTCGGCCCCGAAAGGGCACTTGACGCCTTGAAGAAAATCACGGGCTCCTCCGGAATCTCCATGTCCGACTCCGCCGCGTGGTCGGAGAAGTTGAGTCCAATGCAGACGATCTTACTCGGCCGTGGAATGGGCGGCCCAAGGCGCACGGTGTCGGGCACGGTTGGGGCCTCCTCCGCCTCCGCAGCAGCCCAGTCGCGAAGATTCTCTAGGCCCCCGTCTCCAAAAAAGGAGGCGTCGAAGTCCGAAACGAACTCGGACACGTCTACTCGACGCCCGTTGCGAATAAGTCCCGGTCGTTCCTCTCCGGGCGATCCAAAACGAATCAGTTTCATCAGTGTGGTTAGTCTTTGAGTGTAACGAAGCCACCGTCGATCGGGACGTTGCTCCCCGTAATGAAGTCCGCCTTCTCCGAGCAGAGATACAGGCAGAGCTGGGCCACCTCATCCGGGTCGCCCATCCGGCCAATCGGCTGCGTTTGCGAGAGCTCCTCGAACTTCTCCTCTACCTGGTCCGGATAATTTTCCTCCAGAAAGCCGTCGACGAACGGCGTGTGAATGCGAGCGGGCGACACGGCGTTGCACCGAATGCCTTCATCTACGTAGTCACGGGCCACGGAGTACGTCATCGTGAGCACCGCGCCCTTCGTCATAGAGTAAGCGAAGCGATTGGGAATGCCCATCCGGGACACGACAGAGGCGATGTTTACGATCGATCCCCCGTCCTCCTTCATCTCCGGCACGCTGGCCCGGAGGCAGTTGTAGACGCCCTTCACGTTCACCTCGTAGAGGCGATCGAGGTCCTCTTCCGTGGTCTCTTCAACCGTCCCCACGTGGGCAATCCCGGCGTTGTTGATCAGTACCTCAAGGCCCCCAAATTCGCTCACCACCGCGTCAACGGTCGCCGGCACCTGACCGGCATCGGCCACGTCGCACTCGAAAAACGAGACCGTCCCCCCGTCGGCTTCAAGGGTGCGGACGGTTTCCTCGGCGGCCTCCCGATCGACGTCGAGGATCGCCACCTGCGCTCCCTCCTCGGCAAACACCCGAGAGATGGCCTTGCCAATGCCCGACGCGCCCCCCGTAACGATTGCAGTCTTTTCATCCAGTTCACCCATGTCATGCAGTCGGTTGAGTAAAAGAAACGTGTGATTGTATTGTACGAGCGCTACTTGGCCGTAAATCCACCGTCGACGGGCAGGGCCACACCCGTAATGAAGCTGGCGTTGTCGGAGACCAGCCACAGCGCCGCGTCGGCGCACTCCTCGGGGGTACCGAGGCGTCCCATCGGCTGCGCCTCCTGAAACTCTCGCCACGCCGCCTCCGGCTCCGGCATTGCGTCAGCGAAGCGCTGCAGCATGGGTGTGTCGATGATGCCGGGACAGAGCGCATTCACGCGAATGTCGTCCGTCGCGTAGTCGAGGGCCAGGGCCTTAGCGAGCATCACCGCCGCCCCCTTCGAGGCACAGTACACCGGCGAGTCTTCCTGTGCCACAAGGCCCGTCTTGCTCGCCGTAAACAGGATCGACCCGCCGTCCTCCTGATCCAGCATGTGGGGAATCCCGTACCGGGCGGCGTACATCAACCCCTTCACGTTCACGCCGAAGACGTCGTCGATCTCCTCGTCGGAGCTCTCCGGTAGCGTCTTGGCGAGGGTGATCCCGGCGTTGCAGAAAAGAATGTCGAGCCGACCATAGGTGTCGAGGCAGTGATCGATCACCCGCTCGTTGTCCTCGCGGCGGCGCACGTCGACCTCCATAAACTCAGCCTCTCCCCCCTCGTCTCGAATCTCGTCGACGACCGATTGCCCCTCCTCGACGCGCACGTCCGTCACCAGGACACGGGCCCCCTCCTCCGCAAAGCGCTTTGCACAAGCCCGGCCAATGCCCATCCCCGCCCCGGTAATGATAGCAGTCTGATCGGCTAATCGCATCGGACAGTGAAATGTCGAGTCAAGGAATCGCGAAGGGCCCGTCGGCGCTCAGGACAGGTCGTACACGCGCTCAGCGTTCTCGTGAAGGATTTTCCGTCGCTCGGTCTCGGAATAGGTCTGAATCGTCGTTTGCACCAGATCGACCCACGTCGGATAGTCGGCGGCCAGGCGGAGGACTGGCCAGTCGCCCCCAAAGAGCAGACAATCGGGGCCAAAGCACTCAAGAGCGGACTCGATAAACGGTGTAATGTCCCCGGGGGTCCACGCGTCCAAGTCCGCCTCGGTGAGAACGCCAGACAGCTTACAGGCCACATGCTCGCGCTCTGACAGGCGTCGAATGTGAGCACGCCAGGGATCGAGCTGTCCCTCCCGAATCGCTGGCTTTCCGAGGTGGTCCAGCACGAACTGCACCTCGGGACAGCGGTCAACGAGCTCAATGACGTGCTCCAGCTGTGGGGCCGTGACGGTCAGATCGAATGGAAAATCGTAGTTACTCAGGAGGCGAATGCCCTCCACGAGGTCTCGGTCCAGCAGAAACTCGGGCGGATCGTCCTGCAGAATTCGACGAACGCCCGTGACCAGCGGCTGGTCGGCGAGCCAGTCGAGATGGTTTCGGCTCGCGTCCCCCTTTTCAAGGGAGGCGTGGGCCACGATGCCCTGGATGCACTCGTCGCGGTCGGCGAGGGACTGAACCCACTGGACCTCCTCCCGGGCCACACGGTCGTCGAACGATTCCGTGCACTCTACGAACACCATGCCGTCAACGGAGGGGGCCTCCGTGACGTGAGTGTAGTCGTCGAGCCCGTGGGTCTGGTTGAGGAGGGGAAACGCCTCGAGCCACTCGTATCCGAACCGGTCGACCTCCCACAGATGCACGTGGGCGTCCAGGAGGGAGAGCGTACTCATTGGGTCCTTACGCCATGAAGAAGACAGATTCCATCCGTGGCGACGGGGTCTCCTTCGCCGGGGAAGCCCGCTGGGCCGACAGTGCGGACTGGAGTCGGCGCATCGCGGGACGCTCTCGGAGGTCCCGGAGGTCGGCCTCAAGATCGTCCCCAGCGTGCTCCAGGTATGTAAAGCAGCGACGACCGAGACGGTAGACCGTGTATCGCTGCACGTGGGCCTCGTCGAGCTCCGCCTCCAGTTCCCCGTCCGTCTCTGCGTAGGCCTCTTCGACCTCGTCGATCGCCCCCTCCCGGTAGGAGTGCTCGAAGGCGACCCGCGTGGCCTCCGCCGCCAGGACGGCCCGCCTCCCACCGTGGTAGAGCTCGCCCATCGAGGCCCACCACTCCCCCTCCGCCCGAGCGTCGAGGGGCTCCTGCATGGAATCGGTGAGCGTCCACCAGTCCTGGACGGTCTCGTGTTCGGCCATTGCCTCCATGTCCGCTTCAAAATCGGCCCCGACGTACTCGTAGTACGAGAAGAGCGTGTGGTCCCGCAGAAAGATCGAGTAGTTCCGAAGCCCCGCCGCCCGCATCTGCTCAATGAGCTCCGGAAACGGGTGGGCGTGCAGAACCACGTAGCGCTCTCGATACTCGGGCTTTACCTGAATGAGATGGCCGTAGCGCTCCACGTCCTCAAGGGGGCGCGCCGCCTCGTCGGGAGGCAAATGAGAGTCAGGGAATGCCATGATGTCGACGTCTGTACCGGAAAGAAAAACGCCCCCGCAGAACGGAAGCGCCTCTCCTTCAATCATCTCGCGCAGTCTGGCCGCGAACCGCCGCCGGATCAAAGGTAGACATGGGAAGCGAAAATCCCAATGCCTAATCATGTGCAATCGAGACGGAGATTCCATTTCGCAGTCCAGGTCCGTTCTCACGTGGCCCACTCCCTCCACACCTCTCCATCCGGGTACGAGAACCGACGGCGGCTTTCGGGGTTCATGGTGATGCTGTAGCCAGGGGCGGTCGGAGGCATGTAGTGTCCGTCGCGGATGGTCACCGGATCTTCGAAGTGCTCGTGGAGGTGATCGACGTACTCGACGACCCGGTCTTCGAGGGACGCGCTCACGCACAGGTAATCGAAAATGGACAAGTGCTGGACATACTCGCAGAGCCCCACTCCGCCCGCGTGTGGACACACCGGAACGTCGAACTTGGCCGCCATCAGCAGGACAGCTAGCACCTCGTTAACCCCCCCGAGTCGGCAACTGTCCAGCTGACAGAAGTCGAGTGCGTCGGCCTGCATCAGCTGCTTGAAGACGACCCGGTTCGGACACTGCTCGCCCGTGGCCACGCCAATCGGATCAATCGCCTCCCCGATTGCCGCGTGTCCGAGCACGTCGTCCGGACTCGTCGGCTCCTCAATCCACCAGGGATCAAACTCAGCGAGAGCCTCCATCCACTCGATCGCCTCGTCGACGCCCCAGCGCTGGTTCGCGTCCATCATGAGGTGGCGATCCGGACCAATCTCCTCCCGTACGAGGGCGGCGCGGCGCCGATCGTCCTCGAGGTCCGCGCCCACCTTCAGTTTGAAGTGGTCCCACCCCGCGTCCAGCCCTGCCCGGCACCGGCGCCGGATCTCGTCGTCGTCGTGCCCCAGCCACCCCGCAGAGGTCGTGTACGCCGGGTAGCCACGGCGGCGCAGCTCGGTCTCCCGCTCGTCTCGGGTGTCGGCGTGCCGCGAGAGCAGGTCAACCGCCTCGTCGGGCGTGATCGCGTCGCGAATGTACCGGAAGTCGACGCACGACGTCAGCTCTTTGGGCGACATATCGGCCAGCAACTTCCAGAGCGGCTTCCCCTCCGCCTTGGCGTAGAGGTCCCACACAGCATTGACCACGGCCGCCGTCGCGAGGTGGATGACTCCCTTCTCGGGCCCCAACCACCGCAGCTGTCCGTCGCTGGCGAGGGCGCGCCAAAAGCCCGCCATGTCCGCCGTAATCGCTTCGAGAGTCTCCCCCTTAACGAGAGGCACCAGCGCCTCGATCGCCGCCACGCAGACCTCGTTCCCGCGGCCAATCGTAAAGGTAAGACCGTGCCCTTCGAGTTCCTCGGGCCCACCTGTGTAGAGAATTACGTAGGCGGCCGAATAGTCTGGGTCCGGATGCATAGCGTCCGATCCCTCCTTCTCCTGGGACGTCGGAAAGCGAAGGTCGAGGACGTCAACGTCCGTGATCGTGACGGGCATGGGCAAACAAAACCGTGAGGGATTGAGCGAACTCGGGAGGGCAGGGCCGCTGTGGACAGAACGCTACGCCTCCGTCTCGGCGGACGGAACAGGGCCGAACGTCGAACCCAGCAGGACGAAGCCCAGCCCGTAGGCAGTCGTGACGAGGAAGCAGATCAGGGGCACACCGTAGGCGACGTGAATGCTGCCGGTGGCGTCAGAAAGGAGTCCCTGTACCGCTGGCAAAGCCGCCCCGCCCACGATTGCCATGATGAGACCTGCCCCCCCAATTTTGGCGTCCTCCCCCAGACCGCGCACAGCTAGACCAAAAATGGTCGGAAACATCAGCGACATGCACCCGGAGATGCCGACCAGGGCTACCACCCCGACGTAGCCGCTCCCCAGCATGACCACCGCCGTAAAGCCGACCGCCACCGCGGAAAGAATCGTGAGAAGGGTGCTTGACCTGACGTAATTCATGAGCCAGGTGGACCCAAACCGGGCCGCCGTGAAGAGTACGAGGGCGGCAACGTAGTACGTAGAGGCCTGGGCCTCGGTGTGGCCGAGCTCTGCCATCACGTACCGGATCGTGAAGGACCACACGCCGATCTGTGCACCGACGTAGAAAAACTGTGCCACGACGCCAGTCACGTAGTGCCGCGTTCGAAGCAGTCGCCGGAGGGTGTCTACGAGCCTGAACTCCTGATCTGGGTCCGACTCGTCGGGCATGGGCGTCCAGGCGATGAGTCCCCAAATGACGATCAGCACGAGGGCCACGACCACGTAGGGACCCATCACGGCCGTTAGCTCCGCGGACTGCACCTGACGGAGCGCCTCCGCGCTCATCTCGGCCCGCTCCTCGGTCCCCGCGCGATTTAAGTTGGACAGAATGAACTCGCGGCTGATCAGGACGCCCGCAATCGAGCCGAGCGGGTTGAACGACTGGGCGAGGTTTAGCCGCTGGGTGCCCGTCGGTTCCGGCCCAAGGGCCACGATGAAGGGGTTGGCACTGGTCTCCAGGATCGAGAGCCCGCTGGCCAGCACGTAGAGGGCAGCCAGGAAGTGAAAGTAGTTCATCGTGACGCTGGCCGGGTAGAACAGCAGCGCCCCGACGCCGAAGAGACCCAGTCCGAGCAGCACTCCGGCCTTGTAGGTGTATTTCCGAATAAAGAGGGCCGCCGGGAGTGCCAGACACCCGTAGGCCCCGTAAAACGCCACCTGGACCCACGAGGTGCGAAAGTCCGACATGCTCATGATCCGCTTGAACGCGGCCAGGAGCGTGTCGGTCATGTTGTTGGCCAACCCCCAGAAGGCGAAGCAGCTGGTCAGCAAAACGAACGGCCACAGCAAGTGGCGAGGAACGACAGACGGCCCGTTCTTCTCCGAGTCAGACGGAGAAGCGTCGGCGGGAGTCGTGGGCTGTGTTTCGGAACCGCTCATGACTGATCCATGCCTGTGAACGCGGGCGATACGAACGGGAGCACTTGTAGAGGAGACGGCGATCTACGAAAGGGACCGGGCAACGAGCTGAACAGGATGGAAGACCCTTTCGTCAAGGAGGGCTTCCATTTGCTCCCGACAGGAGACGCCGCTTGCGACGAGAAGCCCTCCCTCATTCTGCTGCTCCTGGACCTGCTCACGGAGTTCGGCGCCCACCTGCATGCTCAACTCGTAGTAATCGGACTTGTAGCCGAACGAGCCGGCCATTCCGCAGCACTCGGCCGTTGTGCTGCGGACGTCGTATCCGAGATGCTTGAGAACTGCGGTCGTAGGCTCTTCAAGGTTCATCGTCCGCTGCTGACAGTGGCTGTGGTACACGAGAGTTTCCTGCCCACTGGACTGTGACCGGGGGGCATCGCCCCAATCAGTCAGGCGGCCTCGAAGGACGTCCATTGCGTCCCGGCACGCCCCCGACATCTGCTCGGCCGCCTCGTCCGGAAGAAGCTTCTCATACTCCCGCTGCACCATTGCCAGGTCCGTCGGCTCGACGAACACGACCGTGCGACCAGCCGTCACGTGCGGCCGCAACGCGTCCCACATCGCTTCCGCTCGCCGGGTCGCAGTGGCGACCATTCCCTGAGAAAGCGCCGGGCGGCCCGTATCGCCTACCGAGGCAAGACCTACCTCCAGTCCGAGGGATTCCAGTGCCCGGATCGCGGCTGTTCCCCGATCGGTCCACACGTAATTGGTGTACGTGTCCGGTACCAGAATCACGTCCGGATTTGTCGAGCTCGGTCGCTCTCGGTTCTGAAACCACCTGCGCAGCGTACGACGCGCAAACGTCGGGAGGGACCGACGCCGATCGATCCCAAGCACACGTTCCATGAGGGCACGTACCGAGCGAAGCGATGCGATCCAGTTCGAGAGCGGGGCCGTGCGGGCGCCGAGGCGAGCCAGGGTGTCGAAGTGGGCGATCGCTCGCTGCCCAAGAGACCCCCCCTCCGGCTCCTCGACCGGCGCGAGGCCACTGGGCAATCCCTTGAGCGCGTCGGGCGCAGCCTCCCGATTCACGCGATCCCGCACCACAGTGTTGATCCAGGGAATGTCGATGCCCACCGGGCAGGCCTCCAC
The DNA here is from genome assembly GCA_964426195.1 of uncultured Salinivenus sp. Taxonomy (GTDB): domain Bacteria; phylum Bacteroidota; class Rhodothermia; order Rhodothermales; family Salinibacteraceae; genus Salinibacter. The sequence continues at coordinate 14,620 of CAYRPX010000011.1, read as the reverse complement.
GCACCGGCTGCACCCCGTGCAGAGGTCATTGAAGGTCGCCGCCGACTCGAGACCGTGCACGCCCGCCTCCCATCCTGTTCCGATGCCGCCGGAGTAGGTCTCCCCCCCGAATGCGTGACCGCCCACCTGCTGGAAGTTGGCACAGACGTTCGCGCACGCCCCGCACCGGATGCAGTAGAGCGTCTCCCGCAGGTGCGGGTCGTCGCGCATCGCCCTGCGCCCGTTGTCGAGCAGGACGAGATGAAACTCCCGTTCCTCCGACGTCATGGGTTCGTCGGGCCGACGAAAATCCGGAACGGGAGAGGGACCCGGAGGGGTGAGCAGCGAGAGGTACGACGTAAGATCCTGTCCCGTGGCGGACCGTCCGATAAGTTCTACGAAGGGCTGAAGGTCTTCTACGGTCGGAATGATCTTTTCGAGACCCGCCACGGCGATGTGCGTGGGCGGCACGAGGGCCGTTTTCCGGGCGTTGCCTTCGCTCGTCACGAGGGCCAGCGTGCCGGTATCCGCCGTGATAAAGTTTGCCCCGGTCATGCCGACGTCCGCCCGTTGGATAAGCATCCCCAGTTTCTTACGGGCAAAACGGGTGAGCTCCTTGGCAGTCTCAAGCGGCTCCTCCGGCTCAAAGCGGTGATTGAAGAGGTCAGCGATTGCCTGTCGCGACTTGTGGATGGCTGGCGCGACGATGTGGGACGGCGTTTCCTCTGCGAGCTGGAGAACCCATTCTCCGAGGTCCGTCTCAATGACCTCGACGCCTCCCGATTCGAGCGGCTCGTTTACCTCGATCTCCTCGCTGGTCATCGACTTGCTCTTCACGAGGCGCTCGGCCTCCCCCACCACCTCGACGATGTACTGGTTGGCGTCCGCGGCATCGTCGGCCACGTACACCGCCCCGCCCCGGTCCTCAACCTGCTCGCGGACCCGGTCGACGAGTTCCGGAAGCCGCTCAATCGCATCCTCCTTGATCGTCCGAGCTCGGGCCTTCAGGTCCTCATAGTCGTCGAGCTGTTCGACCGATGTGTACCGGCCCGCATTAAAGCCTTGTGTGTTTTCGGCCACGGCGGCCCCTTCCACCTGCATGAGGCGTCGAATCTGGTCGGCGGTGGCGGAGGAATGGGACATTCGTCGTACAGCTCGTTGGAAAAGGAAGCATTGAACGGCACCCTCGCGGGGCGGAAGGGCCGTACCGAACCGGGAGGTCCTCCTCTCGAGAATTCAGGGGCTATCGATCCTCCACCAGGACGACATCTACGGCCATCGGGCCGTGCGCCCCTTTCACGAGGGTTCCCATGTCGGCCGTCGCACTTGGCCCTGTGGCCACAATAGCACTTGTTGGCTCCTCCCGCAAGGCCGGGCCGAGGCGAGCAAACGCGGCGCTCATGTCGGCGACGACATCGGAGGCACGAACCACGGCGATGTGACGGTCGGAAAAGAGGCTTGCCGCTTCGGTGGCATCGGGGCCGCTTTGAATGAGAATCGATCCATAGGAGGCGATCGCCATGCGGGCCGCGGTCACTCCTGTCTTCGCCTCAGAAAGCTCGCCGGGGGTGGGGTCCACGGTCACGTCCACTCCCTCCAGCGAGAGGCCCTCAAACGGCAGCGGGGCCCCGACGGCCGGGGGGGCCACCAGCCCTGCAAGTACCGAGGGAAACCTGGAGCCTTCGGTGCGGGTCCAGCCCACGCCCAGACGATCCAGGGAGGCCAGAAATTCCTCCACCGACTGCTCGATCTGCGAGCTACTCAAAGACATCCTCTTTATGGATTGGCCCGGAATGGTTGATGTTCATTGCCCCTGCGGCTTCTCCCGGGAGCTCTCCCCGCTTGAAGTCCGGATTTTGCTCGTGGTAGATGTCTTCTCGATCGTTGGTTGGGGAGTCCGGAACGGTGTCGCCCGTCTCCTCGGTCCACTGATCGAGGGCCGCACGCAGGCGCCGCAGAACCGGCGCGTACTTCGGGTCGCCGGCGACGTTATGGAGCTGGTGTGGGTCGCGGTTCACGTGGTAGAGCTCCTCTCCGGGCCGGGGCTGCAGGAAAATATCGCGCTGGCGGGGGTGGAGCTCCCCCTCCCGATACGCGTCCCACAGCTCGTGGGCCGCCGGAAACAGGCCGGGATTCGGTGCTGCTTCCCGGGACAAAAGCCGCCGCTGTGGCCAGGCATTTCGCATGTACACCCACGGCCCTTCCCGAACCATCCGGACGTGGGCCTGAAACACGTGCCAGTTCTGCTCCGCAAAGACGAAGTCGCGGAGGCTATCCTGGGGGTCCTCAAAAATCGGCGTCATGCTCACGCCCTGTAGCCGCGGGCTTCGGTCGACGCCGGCCAGCTCCAGGATCGTCGGGGGCAGGTCCAGCAGGCTCACCATCGACTCGGTCCGTGCGTCCGGCACGCCGCCCCCGGCCTTCCAGATGATCATCGGGGTCTTAATGCCCGAATCGTAGAGGCGCGTCTTGTCCCGGGGAAAGGGACGGCCGTTGTCGGAGATGTATATAACGTAGGTGTTGTCGGCAACGTCCTGCCGCCGGAGCTCCTCGACGAGCTGACCGGTGTAATGGTCCGTTCGGCTCACCTCATGATAATACTGAGCGAGGTCCTTTCGGGTGCGGGGACCGTCAACGAGATAGGGGGGAACGGGCGTGTCTTCTGGAGCATAGGTCGGAGCCTTGTCGTTAATTTCCCACTGCCGATGGGCGTCGGAGAACGCGGCCCAGAAAAAGAACGGCTGATCGTCGGGACGATTTCGGAGCAGTTCGACCCAATTGGCTGCCTGGCTGGGTCCCTCTCCCTCATCGATATTTGAGAAGGCGGAATTGACGTTTTCACCCATGTGGTGTTTGCCGGAAAGAAGGGTGTAGTACCCAACCTCCTTCAGCGCTTCGGGAAAGAGGAAGTGGCCATCGGGGAGGGGGAGATGCAATTCGGGCGAACCCGTATTGTGGGGATAGCGTCCCGTAATGAGGCTTGTGCGGGTTGGACTACAGCTACTGGTCGTCAGGTAGGCATTATCGAAGACGAGGCCATCCTCCGCGAGCCGGTCAAGGGCCGGGGTCGAAACAAAGTCATTGCCGTACGGCCCGAGATCACTTTGGCTAATGTCGTCCGAAATGAGGAGGATGAAGTTGGGTCGATCCGGCTCATCGGCCTGCGCGGGCAGTGCAGCCGTCCCCAGAAGGACGAGAGAAGCGAAAAGAAGCGTCGAATATCGTGAAATCATGACTCAATGCGTGCCTCAGGGAAACAGAGCAGGTCGAGACCTTCACTTCTGTGTACAATCTGGCGTCAAATCTCCGTCGGGCCCCAATGGGCATCGTCCAGCCCTACGTCGCACTGGACGTCCTCGTCGCCATCGATCACACAGAAACCAGCGTAGCCTTTCGAGACGTCAGCGCCAACAAATAATCAATCAAGCGGAATGTCGGACTTCACGGGGGGTAGGTTTGGGGGTCTTGTTCCAGTAACCTGATCCAGGTTATCCACAGTAATACTCCAGATCCACGAGTAGTCTGTAATGCCGTTTTGACTTTCTATATTTTTATAGAAGTCGCCTCGTCCATCTAACTTCGGGTCGTGATAAGGACTAGTCAGGTACACATTCGCCAACGGCATTCCCCAATAGATGGCCTGTCCTTCGCCCAAGCTATGAGACACTACAGCCGTGCTTCCATCCGGATATGCCCCAATAGATTCTGACTCTTCCGAGGGGCTTACACTATATGACCTCTCCGGAGAATATATAAATTTAGAAGAATACCTTGAGCTCATCTTCACCGATCCGTGTTCTGGATTTTCCTTTTTACCACTTACTCCAAATAATTCTTTTCTGTATCTTGAAATATCGTTTCCACTCATATCGTAGCTGAATACATTCGGGTCCAGAGATACAACAGTTCCACCTTCCTGTATAAATGACTTCAACCTATGAATTACCTCAGTATGAGTATAATCCATTACGGGTATATATATAACCTCCCACTGATCTAGGTCTTCGCTTCCGTTCATAATTTCACGATCCGAAATGAAGCTATTCCACACTCCCGACTTAGCTAATTCTACGTAAGTTGAGAACACCCTTTTCCAGCCATGTATATTGACGGTATCAAAAGACAAAAGAATACCTGTCTTTGATGTCGGAGGGTCAAAGACCTTGGTGTGAGACAACTCACGAGATATATCTAGCACGGCATTCCACCGCTCTTTGGGCAGGGTACTGCTATCGGGATTCGCAAATGCAGGCCCACTAAACCCGCCGCCCCCCCGTCCGTCTCGAGGCCCGTAGTCGTTTAGCCACTGATAAAACCCGACGGTTCCATTTTGTACGCCCTGGTTATGCCAATACTTTACCGCATCCCTCGTCGGAATCGAACGGGCCCGAACGACCCCGTTGTTAATGCGAGCACTTGAGAACAAGATCTTATCAGTCAAGTCCCGCCACATTCTGAATATATATCCATCCCAGTACCGCAGTACCATTTCTCTATCGCTAAACTGAGCTCGCCCGGACGGACCCGGGTGATCCACCATCGATCCGTGGACCTCAAAATCAACGACATCTTCTCCGTGTATATTACTAATCACCCGTCCCTCTGGATCTATATGGTCGTGAAATATCTCACTTTGCAAGGCCAAAATGCCCTGCATCTTCGTTCGTACCCAGTGGACAAAAATGCTTCGACGAGCTTTTTCTCTCGGCGTCGAAGGATTAACCTCTTTCGGAATATCAAATCCCTTTTCTTCTTTGAACGTTTTGTTTATGCTTTCATAGTTTTCTTGTAGATTATTTAGGAAAAATTTGAAAGTATGGGCAGCTCCTAATACCCATATAGTGCGAGTATTATCAATAATTTGACGGTCATACATCTCTTCTTTTCTAACTAACTCTTTTTCATGTCTCTCCATAATTGCCCTGAGACTATCTCGATATTTTCGGTAATCGTCCTCACTGAACCCCGTGAAATTAATATCGTCTTCTCCTCCAGGCACGCTCTCTATAGGAGGAAGTCCATATTTTTTTCTTATCCAAACTGACTCTACTTTGCTGTTCCCCATCCCTCCGTAATACACTCCATTCTCCCTATATATTTTCCCAATTTCGTCTGGTGAATACCACTCTCCACGGTTAACACCACCAGTTCGCGATATGTATGGCTGGTCGACAGTAAATTCGGGACGTTGCCTAAGAGATTCCGTGTCCACATCTAAGTCGATATCCCAACTACTATATCCTCCCTGCGGTATTCTCTTGTATCCGATTTTCTCATATCCTACTTTGTCGTTCAAATCATACGAAGCTGTCTCCCAGGAAGACTCGAAGACAGATTTCTTCCACTTTTCGTAGTTATCGAACTGGGCGTACGATATATTTGATCCGTAAGCTGCTATCAGTATAAGTATACATGCAGTTTTGTAAGTACTACTAAGTAATTCTTCTTTTTTATGTATCACTATTCGGAATATGTTTTAAATACAAAAAAACAATCGATTGGGGCTTGTCGCTGCCCCGAAAGGTTCTTCTCAGTGGTTCTCGAACCTCCCTCTCGCTTTCACTGCTAATCCCGGCGCGTGTAACCCTGTCGCGCGCGCAACGCGTCTGCGTAGAATGCGGGGGGAACGTTCGTTTACGCTTCGTCCGGAACGGTTCCGGTCTGTACCGGACCAACACGAGGCGTACATCGTGACCTGGTCGTCCGTCATAACCAAAAAGGGTGCCAGAATGGCTGCTTGTCCCTTGCGTCTTTGTCCCGAACGGTTCACTCGCGGTAGAACATATCCATTGTGCGGCTCCCATGTCAAAATTATTTTGAGCTCCGGCAATCCCATCATAATCTTGCTCCTCTGCCCTCCCTGTTTCACGAGAAGAAACGTTGCCCCCCGATAGGACGCGGGGCATACCCTCCCGGGCCTCTAGGGATTCCCCACAAATCGGAGGCAAGACCTTCCCACAAGCCCGACTATTAACTTGCGATCGCTGTCGATTCCCCGGTTTCGGGTTCACTTCTTCCCCATCCAGTCCCTATGTTAGGATTCGTCACTCGATTCTTGATTCGACTCTCCCAGCACTATGAAGTACGCCGTCATCATGGCCGGGGGCATCGGCACTCGCTTCTGGCCTGCCAGTCGCAAGGAACACCCGAAACAGTTCCTCGACATCTTTGGCGACGGAACGCTCATCCAGAACACCGTCGCCCGGCTTCAGGGCCTCATTCCTCCGGAACGCTGCCTTGTGATGACTCACGAGCGGTACGTGGAGAAGACGAAAAAGCAACTCCCGGCGGTGCCCGAGGAAAACATCCTCGCCGAGCCGATCAGCCGCAACACAGCCCCATGTATCACCTACGCGGCCACGACGCTCGCCAATCGGGATCCGGAGGCGACGATGGCGGTCCTGCCCGCCGATCACGTAATCGGGGACGTCGCCCAGTTCCACAAAACGCTCGAGGTGGCCTTCGACACCGCCCGCGAACGCGAGGCACTCGTCACCATCGGCATCGAGCCAACCTACCCGGCCACGGGATACGGCTACATTCAGTACGACGAATCCGACGAAGAAGAGACTGACCTAAAGGCACACCCTGTTCGGACGTTCGCAGAAAAACCGGACCAGTCGACGGCCGAGCGGTTCATTGACGCCGGCGACTTTCTGTGGAACAGTGGCATGTTTATCTGGCGGGCCGACACGATCCTCGACCAGATCGAGACCCACCTGCCTGACGCCTACGAGGCATTTGCCCCGATCCACACCGCAGGGGGCGACGTCGACACGGAGACACTGACAAAGGCCTTTCAGAACAGCCCGCACATTTCCATCGACTACGGCGTCATGGAGCAGGCAGACACGGTCTACGTGGTTCCGGGGCGGTTCGACTGGAACGACGTGGGCGACTGGCGGGCCGTCTACAACCTCAGTGAGAAGAACGAGCACGGCAACGTGATCGAGGGCAACGTCATCATGCAGGACTCAAGCCGCTGTTACGTCCAAACGGAGGATCGACTCGTCGTCCTGGTGGGCGTTCACGACAAGGTCGTGGTCGACACCGGCGACGCCGTCCTCGTTTGCGACCGCGAGAATGCCCAGCAGGTTAAACAGGTCGTCGAGTACCTGCACGCCCACCAGTTCGAGGAGTATGTATAGTCGCGCCGTTGCCCCCCGGAGAGCGCCTGCCTCCTTCCGTGACATACCTCCTTCCGTGACATAATCCTGGCCTCGCACGTCCCCCTTCATTGAGAAGGACCGACTTGAGGAAGAACCGACGGAAGACGGTTCAATGACGACACTGAGAGAATCGCATCAGAAGGTTACGTCGAGAGTGAGGCGGAGGAGAGTATCGGACTGATCGTACCGATTCGAATTGCGAATCCAGACGTTGGGAATGAACTCCACGTTTGGACGAGGCTGGTACGTGATGCCGGCCAGGATGAACGATTCGACCGGATCAAATCCGAGATCAACCGCAGGATCGGACATCGGCAGCAGTTCGGTTGTCCAGTCGAGCCGCGCCACTACGCCCCAACTCCGCGTAAGCTGCAGTCCCCCAAACACACTGGCCCCATACTCTTCAGTCGTGGTCGTGTCCGTCAGGGCCGTAGCCGTCCGGTAGCCCTCCAGTCCGATGCGAACCCGCTCCCCCTCGTAGCCCGCAAAGGTGGAAAGACGAAGGCTATATTCCCGCCGATCGGTATGCCCTGCGTAATCGCCCCCGGCGACGACCGTCAGCCGCTCGGTCGGGGTCGCCGAGATGCGCCCGTAGCCTCGTTTTTGGGGGTTCGTTTCGGGCTGGGCAGCACTGTTGTTCGCGTACATCAGCGCATAGCGAACCGCCCCGTCGGCCAGGAGAGGACCGTCCAGGCGAAGGCCGAAGTCTCGTGAACTTACCAGCCCCCGCCGGTCCAGAATCGTCTTTTCCAGGCTCCGGTAGCCCCAGATATCGTTCGAAATTTCGAACGCCGGAGGCTTCGTTACCCCCACCGTTGCACTGTGGGCGCCACTGTATGTCCACGTCAGATAGAGGTCTTTCACGTACGGCACGGGCCCCTTCGGACCCGTCGTCCCGTCGTTGGCCTCCAGACGGGCCCGCCCGCGAAGTCGGCGCGAGAGCTGAAAATCGACGGTCAGGTACAGGCGACGGTACGTGAAGCCGTGGAGGCCCTCCCGAGCCGAGTCCGGCACGGAGATCGGATACGGAAGTACGCCCTGCACGGAATCCGGCGCCGAGGCCGCGTAGAAGTAGTCGCCGAAGGCGCGTCCGCCGAGGTCGATCTGCTGCCCAAGCGTCACGCCGCTTCCCCCAACCAGGAGGAGTCCTGCCAAAAGTGGAAGAAGGCGTCGTGCGGCCCACATAGGAATGTCACTGGCCTCAGAAGGGATCGTTAACAATTTGGTAATGAGAAGAGACGGAATGCCCTCCCAAATCGCAAATGAAGAGGGCGTGACGGGCAGATCCCGCGGCATCCATCGGCTCGCCTCCAGTCCCCGTCCGCTCGAGACGCCGTTCGCGCCGACGCCGCCCGGTAACGTCCCGCGCCGTGCTGACCAGCTTCCCGATGGTCCCTCGATTACGAAAGGGGCCTCGTACGTCACGAGGCGAATGACAGCAATGACCGCGGGACCGACCCAGAGGAGGGTCAGCAAGACGATCCGTAGCCGAGAGCCCGTAGCCGAGGGCGAAGCGCGCTGTCCATCACCACCGAAGCGCCTTACGTTTGTCCTTATTGGAGCCTGCATCCCGCGCCCGCCCGGCAGGCGCGAACGGGACGGGCCCAGTGTTGCGGAGACAGCTCCATACTCTACAGACCCGTTGGGGGGACTCGCGTCCGCCCCTCACGTCCTGGAGGTCCTCGTTCAGTCGTTCTCCGCAGTCTACTCCTTCGGAAGCCGAACCGCAAAGCGAGTTCCCTCCCCCTTCTCCGTCGCCACCTCAATCGAGCCGTTGAGCGCGTCCACGAGGCGGTCGGTAATCGAAAGGCCCAATCCCGTCCCCTCGTACTCCCGATCCATCCCCTCCGACTCCTGACGGAACGATTCAAACACCGTCGGCACCGCCTCCTCTGCGATGCCGACGCCGGTGTCCTCGACCTCCAACAGTCCTGCCTGATCGGTCTCGGCCACGCGCACCGAAACCTCGCCCCCCTCCGGCGTGAACTTGATCGCGTTTTCCAGCAGGTTCTCCGTGATGCGTCGCAGGGCCCCCTCATTCCAGCGTCCTACGACCGACCGGTCGGCCTCCACCTGGAGCTCGACCCCTTCTTTCTCGGCCCGCTTCTCGAACAGCTCGGCCGCGTCGGTGACGGCCTCCCGCAGCGCGACCCGCTCCCGGTCCAGCTCGTAGGTGCCGGCCTCCAGCTCCGAAAGCTGCAGCACCGCGTCGAGCGTGCTTGCGAGACGCTCGCTACTTTTTTGGATGCGCTCGGCGAGCCGGGCCAGCTGCCCGGAGAGCTCCTCCGCAAGGGACTCCGAAAACCCTTTGATCGGCGTGAGCGGGGTGCGGAGCTCGTGGTTCATGTTCGCCAGCATCGAGGTCTTGACCCGAGCCGCCTTTTCGGCCTCCTCTTTCGCCCGGCGCAGCTCTCGCTCCCGCTGCTTCCGCTCGGTAATGTCGACGGACACCCCGATCACTCCTTCGACATTTCCCTCCTCGTCGCGGACGGGCTGGTAGCTGGTCTCGAAAACTGTATCGTCGACCTCATGTACGGCAGTCCGTTTCTCCCCGTCTAGCGCAGCTTCAATCGATTCAGTGACATTTGGATAGCTTCCGTACAGATCAAACGCCGAGTCCCCAACAACATCTCCGGGCTCCGCACCAAGTGCCTTCAGGCCCTTTCCTTCCGACAGCGTGAATCGCCCGTTTGCGTCCAGGGCAAACAAGATGATCGGCGCGTTGGACACGACGGTGTCGAGCTGCTCCTTCGCCTCTCGAAGTTGGGTTTGCGCACGGTGCCGCTCGGTCACGTCCAGAATCACGCCATTGAACACCAGCTCTTCGCCCCGACGCTCCGGGGTCGAGGTGGCCAGCACCCAGATTCGCTCCCCGTCGGGCCGATCGAACGGCACCTCCTGACGCCAGAACGCCTCTTCCTCGACAACCCGCTCGATCGACGCGACGAATGACGGCCGGTGCGACTCGGGCACTCGCTCGACGAACCGCTCAAAAAACCCTTCTTCTTCTGCGGAGATGCCGAGCAACTCCTCGGCGCGTTCCCCCACGAACCCGAATCCATACCCCCCGTCCGCACCGACACGGAACTGAAAGACGACCCCCGGAATGCTGTTGGCCAACCCGCGCAACTGCGCTTCCTGCTCCTGCAGACGCTGCTCCTTCTGAATGCGCTCAGTGATGTCCCGGCCCTCCGGAATGAGGAGCGTGACGTCTTCCTCCTCATCGGTCACCGGCCGGACCGAGAAGTCGATAATTCGATTCTCCTCTGCGCCCTGAATCTCAATTTCATCCCGCACGAATTCGCCGTCGCGAGCCCGCCGAATCGCCTCGCGGATCGCCTGTTTCGTTTCCGGCCCGGCCTGGGCCCAGGGCGACTCCCACAGCGGGGTTCCGAGTACCTCTTCTTCCTCAATACCCCCGAACTGGAGGGCTGTATCGTTGGCCTCGATGAGCGTGCCGTCCGGCTCCATCAGGCCGGTAAACTGAAAGGTGTGATTGAACACCGCGTCGAGCCGGCGCTCCCGGGCCTTTCGCTCGGTGACGTCCGTGTAGAGGGCATACACCTCCAAGCTCCCATCCGTCGTCTCCCGCGTGGCCACCTCCAACTGGAAGTCGCGGAGGCCATCCTCGGTCCGGCGGCGAACTTCCGCCCGGAGGTCCTCCCCCTCCAGAATTTGCCGGTTTAAGGTCTGAGTCCGCTCTTGCTCTTCTTGGGGCACAAGAAGCGCATCGAGGTCGGCCCCCTCCGCCTTGGACGCCGTCACGCCGAAAGTCTCCTCAAAGGCTCGGTTCACGCCGTCGATGAAGAACCCCTCGTCCGAGGCCGTGCAGCGCACCACCGGCGACGGGAGGGTCCGGAACAGCGTTTCCAGACGATCCCGTTCCTCCTGCAGGGCCTGCTTGGCGGCCTGCCGCTCGGTCACGTCGCGAATAATCGCCGAGAAGAAGCACCGGTCCCCGCTCGTCCAGCTGGAGAGCGAGAGCTCTACCGGAATCTCGTGCCCGTCCTTGTGACGTCCCTCCAACTCGATGGTGTCACCACGGTGCTGTTTTTCTTCCAGGGGGCGTACCTGCTCCATCCCCCGGCGCTCCGGACGCCGGTGTCGCTCCGGCAGAATCGTCCCGAACGGCTGGCCGAGGATCTCCCCGCGCTCGTAGCCGAACATGTCTTCGGCCCCGGCATTCCAGTCGGCAATTTTCCCATCTTCCTCGGCAATCACGATGGCTTCCTCGGCACTCTCCTTGAGCTCCTCGTAGGTTTTTCGGCGCCGCTCGGCCTCTTTCCGGTCGGTGATGTCGACGAGCACGCCGTTGAATACCGTCGTTTCCTTCTGCGTCTCCGGCGCCGCACTGCCCATAAGCCACCGGGTCTCTCCGGACGGCCGTACGAACGGCATCTCGAAGCGCCACTCGCTCTCCCGGTCGACCGCCTCGGCGATCGACTCCAGAAGACGCGCCCGGTGCGGGGGGGGCACGCGGTCGATGAATCGGTCCAGGAAGCCTTCCTCGGCCGCGTCGATTCCGAGCACATCCTCAGCGTGATCGCTGACAAAGGTCGTTCCGGCCGGCCCGTCGGTGTCGGCGTGGAACTGAAAAACCACGCCCGGCACGCTATTGGTGAGGCCCCGGAGGCGCGCCTCCCGTGCGGAGAGCTCACTACGTACCTGTCGGAGCTGGGAGAAGCTATACCCGATCAGAAGTCCAGCCATGGCCCCGACGGTCGTGAGCTGTGTGACAATGACAGCGGGTTTGATCTCCCCCTGTAGGAGCTGCAAGCCAATCACGAGACTGGACACGACGAGTGTGCCGACGCATCCGACCAGGGTCCACTTCGCCGCGGCGGCCACGTGCGCCGTTCCGGCCCGGGCCAGGCGCCATCCAGCCAGTGGGAGCGCACTGGCCAGCAAAAACGGAACGATGTTCTCGACAATGGTGGACCAGAGGGCCTTCCCCTCGACGGCCCAGTCCTGATAGACGTCGAACAGAATGGCTCCGGCCAGCACCACTCCGATACCCACGAGAACGGCGAGGGCCCCGCGCCGGCCGAACACCGAGGAATAAGGGATGCGCTCCTCCGAACGTTGTCCTTCCGTCCCGAGAGGGACGTGCTCTGCATGAGCTAGGGCGTACCCAACAAGAAGCCCTACGAAGGCTCCGGCCGTCGTAATCTGGGTCAGAAAGACGAAGGGTTTGATTTCTTGTTGCACGAGCTGGAAGCTGAGGGCCAAGCCCGCAATCAGAAGCGTTGCGAGGCTGCCCAGCAGCGTCCACCGCACCGCCTCCGACAGGTAGTCCCGTCCACGCTCGGTGCGGGCGAGTTGCCAGCCCAGCACCGGAATGGACAGGGCCAGGAGGAGCGGAATGGCGTTTTCCGCGAGGGTCGACCACAGGGGTTTGCCCTCCGGAATCCAGTCCTGGTAGACGTCGAAGAGAATGATGCCGGCCAGAAGCGCCCCGAGGCCGGTCAAAATCATAAGGGACGTGCGCTTTCCCGGACGAAACGTGAACAGCGAGGGAGTATCCGTGGAAGCAGCCATGACGCGTGCAAAGAAGTGGTCCGGGAAGAGAAATGCGTCGGTACGGGTCGGTCTGCGAGACGAGGACTTTTGGCATCCGGGTGCGGGCCCGAGTGCCCGCACGGGGCGTTGTCCAGCGGCGGGGGGGCAGAACGAAGCCGAGAGAATGTTGCCGTAGCTATTCTGTACAACAAATCAAAAGAGCCTCATCGTTCCTCCCCGACGGAGGTCGTCCGTTCGACCTCCGTAATTTCAAACCGCGCCCCGCCCGCCTCGCTCTCGCCGATCGACAGCGTCCACCCGTGCGCCTCTACGATCGTCTTCGCGATGGAGAGGCCGAGTCCCGTGCCCTCCTCGTCGGTGCTATACCCGGCCTCCAGCACCGACTCTCGCTCTTCCTCCGGAATGCCCGGCCCATCGTCGGCCACGTAGAAGCCGCCGTCCGTTGGCCCGACCGTAACGGTTACGTCCTCGCCGGCGTGCTCCACCGCGTTCCGAAACAAGTTTTCCAGAAGCTGCCGCAGCCGTCCTTCACTGGCCTGTACCGTGGGCGGCTCCTCCAGCACCAGTGTGGCCTCGTTGGTCTCCACCTGCGACCAGCACGCCTCCGCCATCTCCCCCACGGCACACGCCTCCACCTCGTCGGCGTCAATCTCCTGTCCCCCCCAGGTCAGAAGAAGCATGTCCTCGATGATCTGGTCCATGCGATCCAGGGCCCGCCCCACCGCCGTCAGGTGCTCGGAATCCCGCTCGTCTCGGGCGAGGGCCAATCGTCCCGCCGCCACGTTCAGCGGATTGCGCAAATCATGGGACACAATGCTGGCAAAGTTCTCGAGGCGGTCGTTCTGACGCTCAAGCTGCTCTTCGCGGTGCTTCTGATCGGTGATGTCGGTGTAGATGGCGAACACCTCCGGGGGCCCCTCCTCGCGCCGGCGCCCGGTCGCCTTCAGCTTGAAGTCGCGCTCTCCCGCCGCGGCAATCCGACGGACCTCGGCCTCCTGCGCGTGCTCCTCCACGGCCCGCCGTGCCAGCCCGACCGCTTCGTCTCGTCGATCGTCCGGCACAATCAGCTCGTCGATGTCCTGCCCCCGGACCGCCTCGGCCGCGACCCCGAAGACCGCTTCGAAGGCCGGATTGACCTCCGTGATCAGCGTGCCCTCCGGGGCCAGTTCGCAGCGGACCACCGGCGTGGGGACCCCGCCAAAGAGGGTCTCTAACCGGTCCTGCTCCTGAAGGGCCCGATTCCGAGAGTCCTTCAGCTCCGCGACCATCTGCCCCATGAGCAGGCCCGCAAAGGCCCCAATCGCGCCGGCCTGAACGGCAATGAGAAGCGGCTTGAGCTCTTGCTGCACCGCCTGAAGGCCGATGGCCCCGCCGACGATACCCACTGTCCCCCCACACCCGAGGACCCCCCACTTGGCCATCTCCGAGAGCAGGTCCGGGCGATTCCGGTAGTACCAGCCGGTGGCGGGGAGGAGAAGCGTGAGCAGCAGTGGGAGGACGTTTTCCAGAAGCGTCGTCCAGAACGGCTTGTCCTCCAGGAGCCAGTCGGCTCCCATGTCGTAGGACAAGAATCCTGCCAGCGCCGCCCCGAGCCCAAAGAGCAGCAGGCGGGCTACAGTTCGTGGAAGACGGACGCGACGAACCGCCTGTAGGAGCCGAAACGACGTGGGGTGCACGGACATGAAGACCACACTTTATTTCTGGCAGTGCCGTGTAGTGTTGTGTCAAACCTCAATGTTGTATTTTCATTCCGGCCAAGCCCCGAATGTCTTCGGGGCGCAGAGCCGGCATCTATCCAACCCGTTACGTCGAACCTGCAGGAAAAATGACTGGCGATAAAGGCAAGACACCGGGAACGGCTTGCCTTCTTCCCAGCGGTTTATGGATCCCGGATCTCCGCTTCGCTCCGTCCGGGATGACAGCGGGTTGAATTTCTACTCGAAGAATCAGCA
>CAYRPX010000010.1:16518-31066 GCA_964426195.1 uncultured Salinivenus sp. | reverse complement strand
ACTGGCCGTCAGATCTCACGGCCCGCGCGCAGGCCGTCCGCGCCGTCATGACCCACGCCGACGAGCCGCTCACCGTCGAAGAGGTCGCCCAGCACTTCCACCGCGCCCGCCGGCCCGACGTGCAGGAGCTGCTGGAGACGCTGGCGGCGCTGGGGCATGTGGAGGGAACCGAGGAGGGGGCGTACGCGACGTAAGGACAACTGAACCGACGCTCGCCCACCGCCGTACGATCTTCGTCCAGGCCGATCAACGATCCCCCATCTGTCCCGATGCCTACCGTTTCGATCGACATTCCCCCCGACGCCCTCTCCGCGCTGCGACGCGCACCGGACGAGTTTGCGCGGGAGATGCGTCTGGCGGCGGCCATGCACTGGTACCGGCGGGGCGACCTCTCTCAGGAAAAGGCGGCGATGATCGCGGGGCTGGACCGGGCCGACTTCCTGGCGGCCCTCGCTCGCGAGCACATCGATGTCTTTCAGGTGGACCTCGACGATCTCCAGCGGGAATTGAATCGTCCTCCGTCCTCCTAGCCGTCTGCCCACGCACCCGACGCTCCATGCCGCCTCCGGTCGTCAACGCCTCACCGCTTATCTTTCTGTCGAAAGGCGACTTCCTTGATCTGCTCCAAACGGTCGGCGACTCAGTGGTCGTTCCTACGGAGGTCTCCGACGAGATTCGCCGCCGCGGCCCCGAGGACGTCACGGCCCGGGCGCTAGCGGAGACGGAGTGGATACAGACTGTAGAGGCCCCCGACGTACCGCCCCTCATTCAGTCCTGAGACCTTGGGCCCGGTGAATCTGCCGTACTCTCCCTGGCCCATACCGGTCCGGAACGCGAGGTGATCATCGACGACCTGGCGGGACGGCGCTGTGCCGCTTCGCTCGCCATTCCGGTCCGCGGAACGCTCAGTGTGGTTCTTTTGGCCAAACAGCAGGGACGAATTGAGGACGCCCGCCGGTCCGACGTACACGTTCTCCAGAGACGCTCGACGCGCTGGAGCATGTGGAGGGGACGGCGGAGGGGGCATACGCGAGGTACACTCATGCGACGCAGGAAACTTGGTGGAATGTAATTCAGGGCCCCGTCGTGGTGGCGGTCAAGCCGAGCCTTCCGGAGCCCTCCACCGCCATCTTCTCCCCTCTCATCCACGGCGAGTGTAAACCGGGCGTGGCGATCATCGTGGGCTCGGCCCCGTTCAACGGGCTCATGGTCCCCGTTCTCTCGAGCCTCCTCGCCGAGGACATACTGGAATCGAACCGGGACCTCCTGTACAAGAAGGCTCAGTGCTACCTCTCTTTCTCGTTCCTACGATCCCGATCCACATGACACGCGCTGGGATTCGAAGTCTCGTTGGAGCCGGTGTTTTCGGCGCCGGCCTGTTACTCCTAAGTGCCACTGCTGCCCCGGAGATCCTCCATGTGGGGCACTTTTCGATAACTACGGCCGACTCGAATGGTCACCCCACCAAGTGGCGCCCCATCGCCTTCAGCAACGTGGACAAGAAGACCCGGTACAAGCTCGTTCAGCGCCCCTCGCAGGGCGACACGACGAAGGTCGTCCGGGCCGTCAGTAATGCCGGGGCCTCCGCCCTCGGGCGCCAGCGCCCCATCGACCCACAGGAGTACCCGATTCTCTCCTGGCGGTGGAAGATCAATAGGGTTCTCGACGCGGGCGACGCCACGGAGAAGGACGGAGACGATTACGCGGCGCGGATCTACGTGACCTTCGACTACGATCCGAGCAATCTCGAATTCTTCGACCAACTCAAGTA
Source organism: uncultured Salinivenus sp. (assembly GCA_964426195.1). GTDB lineage: Bacteria > Bacteroidota > Rhodothermia > Rhodothermales > Salinibacteraceae > Salinibacter. The sequence goes on along the minus strand of CAYRPX010000010.1, from coordinate 29,295 downwards.
CCGGGCGCTGAAGACGCTCGGGTACGATCAGATCCCGACACGAGCCCTCAATTACATCTGGGCCAATCGGGTTCCGAAAGACACCATTCTCCCGAACCCGTACACCGACTGGGTGCAGATGATCGCGGTCGAAAGCGGGTCTCCGGGAGTTGGGCAGTGGGTCCCGGAGCGTCGAAATCTCCGGGCGGACTACCGTCAGGCGTTTGGAGAACCCCCTCCTCCGATCAGTGGCATCGCCATCATGACAGACACCGACGATACGGGAGAGTCGGCCACTGCATACTTCGGCAACATCATCGCCCACTCCTCTCCGTCCCCTTCCTCGGACTCCCTTCTGGGGACGCCTCCTGAAACGAACTCCCGAGCCAATTCCTCGTCTTCGTCCCCGGAGCACGCCCCCCAACACTGAGCGAGCCTCTCCAGCACGACAGTCCTTCGGAGCAAGGTCCCATCGAGCCGAGGACATTCCCTCCCTGGTGAAGGAACATCACGTAACGGAGAACGGCACCGGACGGTGGAAGATGGGTAGTCCCTGTATTTCGAGGGATGCCCCCACCACATTCCCCCGTCTCCGCAAGTCGATCGAGCCTTCACTTCTCCGGAATCGGAGGGGCCGATGCGGAGGGTGCCTCTGACGTCCCCGTTTGCTGTGGGGATAATGTGCGAAGATGCTTCCGAAATTGGCGCATCACGGCCAGGTGGGCGAGGGCCTGCGTGCCGCTGTACACAAACCACGGCAACTGGGGGGAAAAGTCATGTACGGCCGCGAGAATCACCTGCCCGTCAAGGGCCTGCCGGAATTCGAGACGTCCCTGAGGACCTGAAGCCTCCGTATCCACTAGGAGACCGCCCGTCACGAAGAAGGCCTGTTTTCCCTTGGGACTCCGATCCTCGGCAAACCGTAGGGTAAGGAGGGATGTGCCGGTTGGCCACAGTTCGAACCGGGCCACACGATCATTTGTGACCCGAACGTGGAGGAGTGGTCGCCCAAAACGGGGCAGCCACCGAAGATACTCGTTGGCCACGTCGCGGGCGTCGAAGCCGGACGGACACGGCATCCGCTGGACCGAGCGGACGACGCTCTGGGCCTGGATGGCAGCGTCGTCCCGGGGGCGAAGGTCGGCTCGTGGATTGGGGAGGGGACGCCCCTGGTCATCCACCGAGGCCGTAAGGGCCTCTTCGAAGGAGATGGCATCCGACGCTACCCAACCCTGCAACGCGTTGGGGCGGACCTGGGCCTGGTAGCACAAACGGTCCACGATGGGACTCACGAGGGCCCATGGCACGCCCCCAAAGGCGTATACCCAGAGCTTCGAAAGTTCGGGGGCGTCGAAGGGGACGGTGGTCATGTACCGCTGCAATCCGAGCACGTCCGCCGTTCGGGCCAGCAGTTGGCGATAGGTCATCCGCTCGGTACCCCCCACGTCGTAGGTGCGACCATAGGTTTCGGGCGCTCCGAGGCAGCGGACGAGGCCACGGACGATGTCTCTCAGGGCGATGGGCTGGGTAGTCGCCTGGGTCCAGGCCGGAAGCAACATCACCGGCAGGCGTCGCACGAGATTTAGAAGGAGGCGCAGCCACGTTCCGCCGGGCCCCACAATGAAGCCGGTCCGGAGCGTGGTGACGGGAACGGCTGATCCAGCGAGGGCCTGCTCCACTTCTTTTCGCCGTTTCAGGGGCGCCGGAAGATCTGCGTCCATGGTAGGCAGAAGCGCACCGAGATACAGAATCTGGTCGATCCCCTGCGCCTCCGCAGCACGAGCGAAGTTGTCCGCCTGCAACAGATCGAGGTCGGCCACCCGCGCCTGCGTGAGGCGAGCGGAGGGATGCATCGAGTGGACAAGGTACACTGCCACGTCGGCACCGGCGAGATCTTCCCGTACTGCGTGCGGGTCGAAGGTGTCGCTGTGGCGCCACGTCTCCGCGCTGTGGCGGTGCGAGTAGGCCCGGGCGCGGACGGGAGAGCGCGTGAGGCCCACGACGTTGTAATCGTCGCGCAGGGCCTCACGCAAGGCCGTGCCCACAAATCCCGTGGCTCCCGCGATGGCGACGGTCGGACGGTCGGACGAAGAAGGCACGGGCATCCTGGATCGTGAACAGACAGTGTACGAGCATACCCGGGCCAGGCCCACACGAACAAGTCCGTCTCGACAGGAGAGCGGACCGGGGGCCCTGAAAACACCTCGTCAAGGACTCCTACTTGGGGATCGACGGAAGAAGAGAGCAGTCCGCATCACGCCTCGCCCAAACCACGGGACGCTTCGTCGGAAGGCTACTCGTTGCCCTGCCCACGGACCAACCAAGCAACGAGCAGAAGAAGCCCTACGAGGATGGCAACGGCCACAAGTGGACGACGTCGGATGGCCTGTAGCAAGGGCTGAGTTGGGCGGACCTCAATGGGCCCGAGATTGAGAAACCGACTTACCGCACCCGGCTGAGCGCCTGCGCCAAACCGGGCAATCTGGTCGCCCTGGAGCCGAACCTCCGCGGAGATGTCGGCCAACGTCAGGATCTCGTGGATAGATCTGATCTTCCTCTCCCGATTCCCCAGGGCAAACGGACCGGTGGTCACAAGTCGTCGACCCGCCCGGAGGCTTGGAAGATCCACGATGAGGTGGTCCCCCTCCCCTCGAATGTTGATGTCCTCTCCGTCCACGGAAAGACGCAAATCGGCGAGGACGTCAATCGGCAAGGCCATCGCGGTACGAACTGAGGTGAGAGGGACCACTCAAAGACAATCGGCAGAAAAGAGATTTAAAAGCGGCCGGCCCACAGAACGCTTCTGTGACCGTCCCCAATCCGAAAAGTTCTCGGTCAAACGTCTCTCCACCGTCAAAAGACAGTACCAAGCTGGGCGTCGGTCCAACAACCGACTCAAAAACTCCAAATCAAACTCAAGGACTCCAAATCAAAGTCCGTGCACGCCGACCGCCGGCATTGGACGACGCACAGTCCTCTCTGAAAATTTGGAATCCGGGGACCAGGATGGCAATCACTCTTCTTCCGTGCGAATCTTCAGAACGCCATCCATCTTCCAGTGTGCATAGTCCGGATTCTCACCGACTTTGCTCGGCACGTAGAGATCAAAATCCTCAAAGTCATACGTAATCTCGGCGCCGCGACCCGTAAGCTTGTCGTAGAGACCAATGGCAAGCTCCGGCCACGTCGTGGTTTCGTCATTTGTCTCGGCCATAGTGGAAACTGGAATTGGGAAACAGAATTCAAAGGTGCACCTGCAAGGAGCAGACCTTGTCTTGCAGACGTTTATTTTAAAGATTAAAGGGGGGAAATCGTTCTCAAGTGATGCGACGTTTTCGTAATGGTGAGGTGTAGATCACGGCACCTTCCCAAAAACGTCTCATCCGATGAGGAAGTCCCCCCGCATCATCGTTCTCCCCCAATAGAAGGAGGGCCGATCAGTTCAAGAGCCAGATGCCCACATTGAGGGCCATGGCGTAGCTCACCCATAGGAGATACGGGACCAGGAGCCAGCCCGCCACGGCGCGGATCCGGAAAAAGCGCTCCGTTGTCCACACCAGGACAGCCCACAAGGCCACGATTACGACGAGCCCCAAGCTAGGGGAACGGGCACCAAAAAAAGCAAAGGACCATCCAGCGTTCAGGGCAAGTTGTCCCCCGAACAGAGCCAGGGCCTTGCGGACAGCGGAGCGATCCATCCCAGACCGCCCCACGAAAAACGCAGCAACCCCCATCATGGCGTACAACACAATCCAGACCGGTGCGAAGAGCCAGTCTGGGGGAGTGAACGAAGGCTTGATCAGGGTGGGATACCACGTGGCCACCGACATCTGCGTGGGCCACGCGGCCAGAAGGCCCACAACTTCGCAGGCGAGAACGGCTGCGAGTACCCATAGAACAGAGCGAACAGGAATCGCTGGGGAGTCACTCACGCGTTGATCAATCCCGCACCTACTGACAAAAACTTGTTCGAAGAGCCCATCGTCTCAGCCGTCGTTCTGTGGGGTGGGGCGGAAGCGGGCTCGACGACGGAAGCCCGAAATCCCTGCCCCAATCCGTCGTTCCCTTCCACTCCGCCAGCGGCTACGAACAAGCCCTTCGTCAGAATCTTAAGCGCCTCCTCCCTACCCCACGTGCATCGTACCCTGCATCGTCGCCCAGTGGCCCGGATAGGTGCACACGTAGCCGTAATCCCCGGACTCGGACGGCGTGGTGAAGGAGATCGACACCGTTTCGCCCGGCTTCGCAATCGGCGTAGCCGCAAGGACAGCAGAGTGGTCGGGAACGTAATCTTCGGTCGAGCCCGCCTGCACGCCCGCCTGGCCGACCTCCTTAAAGATGCTCTCGCTCGGGGGCTCGTTTAGCAGGACGACGTTGTGCTGCATCGAGGGGCTGCTCGCCGTATTCTCGAACACGAGTTCTACCTCCGTGTCCGCAGGCACCGTAAACTCCGTCTCCTTGTACTTCATCTGATTGCCCTGGGGATGAAGCGTCACCGTCTGCCCCCCCCCTCCACTGCTCTCGGCTGACTGGGTGCTAGACTCCGAAGACGAGGACCCATCTCCATTCCCGGAGCCTCCGCATGCGGTGAGTAGCGAGCCAGCGCCGAGGCCTGCAATGCCGAACAGGCTGAGGCGTTGAAGGAAGTCGCGGCGCGATACGTCGTGATCGGTGTTCATGATCGCAGAAAAACGTTGGTTCTGAATGCAACTGAAAGCAGGTCCGTGCCACGTCGTTGAAAGCGTTCCCCCGTGCCCGGGTCCCCACTACAATTAAGCCCCCGCGAAAAGAGCTTTATTAATGAGTTTAATATCTTGAATCATCCGGAGCAGATTTAGGCGTTCTAAGTCCGACCTCCATTGTGCCTTCCCCCCCGCCCATTACGGCCGGGTGGGACCGGCCTGGGTCTCTTCCTCCGACACCTCGTACTTTGTCTTAAGGGTTTCCAGCCTTCGTTTCAGGCGGGACGTCACGTCGGAATAGTCGGGATGGCCATAGACGTTGCGGAGCTCATGAGGATCGGCCTTGAGGTCGAAGAGCGACCACTGGTCGACCCAGTAGTGATGGATGAGCTTGTAGCGATCCGTCCGCACTCCCTCGTGGGGCATGACGCTGTGGGCGCCCGGGTACTCGTAATAATGGTAGTAGAGCGCATCGCGCTCTTCCCCCGACGCGTTGCCCCGAAGAATCGGGACGAGACTTCGACCCTGCATCGTCCCGGGGGCCTCTACCTCAGCGGCGTCGAGAAAGGTCTGCGCCAGATCCAGGTTTTGAACCAGCGCGGTGCTTTCGGACCCGGCCTCCACCGTCCCAGGCCAGCGGACGAGGAGAGGCATCCGCATAGACTCCTCGTACATCCAGCGCTTGTCGAACCATCCCTTCTCCCCCAGGAAGAACCCCTGATCGGAGGCGTATACGACGATCGTCTCGTCGGCCACGCCCTGGCGGTCAAGCTCATCCAGCAGGCGCCCGATTTGATCGTCCATCGACCGGATGGTCCGCAGATAGTCCTTGATATACCGCTGGTACTTCCACCGCGTGAGGTCTCGCCCCTGCAGGTCGCCGTTCCGGTAGGCCTCGTAAAAGTCGTCATTCTTCGGCCCATAGGCCTCCGTCCACCGGGCCCGCTGATCGGGCGTGAATCGGTTTGTGAGACGCTGATGCCAGTTGGTAAACTCCGTTGGCGCGTCCGGTCGGACTTCAAGCTTCAGGTCCCAGCCCCAGCGCAGGTCGTTTTCAACCTCCATTTCCTGCATCGTCGCGGGCGTCGTGAGACCGGAATAATCGTAAAACAGCGTCCGAGGGGCCGGGACCTTCACGTCGTCGTACGTGGTGAGATGGTCGGGTCCCGGCTGCCAGTTTCGATGCGGGGCCTTGTGCTGGTACATCAGCAGAAAGGGATCCTCTGCAGACCGGCCGTCCCGAAGCCAGCGTATGGCCCGGTCGGTGATGACTTCGGAGACGTAGCCGGTGTACTGGGTCGTGTCCGAAGGGCGGCGAAAGGTCGGATTGTAGTAGACCCCCTGTCCCGGGAGCACCTCCCAGTAGTCGAATCCCTGCGGTTCGCTCTTCAGGTGCCACTTTCCGATCATGGAGGTCCGGTACCCTGCGTCCTGTAACTGCTCCGGAAAGGTTACCACCGACGCCTTGAGGCTGTCAGACCTCCGGTTCGTGCGGACGCCGTTCATGTGGCTGTGCTGACCACTGAGGACCGTGGCCCGGCTGGGTGCACAGATGGAGTTGCCGACGAAGGCGTTTCGGAAGAGCATGCCCTCCTGCGCGAGACGGTCGATCTCCGGTGAGGGATTGAGGGGAGCGAGCCGACCCTCATAGGCCCCGAGGGCTTGGACGGCGTGATCGTCACTAAAGATGAACACGATGTTGGGACGATCCTGGGGCTCGTCGGCCGACTGGGCCAAAACAACGGGAAACCCCACCACCCCGGAAAGAAGCACAACGAGGAGGAGCGAGACTGCATGGGTCCACAGCGATCGGGAGTTGACAAGGGACATGGGTCGGGGCAGGGTTGAGCAGGAAGAATGCGAGCCACTCGTTGTAAGTCACCCCCATAATACCAGCCCCTCCGACCGAAAATCAACGCTGGGAGCACTCCTTTTTCGTAGGGCCCGTCTGCAGGCGCTGCTCCCCTACCAACCGTCGTCACTCAGTCGAGCCGCAGGAACCGCGCATTGACAGCCACAATGACCGTGCTCATACTCATCAGGATGGCTCCCACAGCGGGACTCAGGACAATGCCCGCCGTCACGAGCACGCCGGCCGCCAGCGGAATGGCCACGACGTTGTAGCCGGTGGCCCACCACAGATTCTGTACCATTTTGCTGTAGGTGGCCTGCGCGAGGCGAATCACGTCGACCGCGTCGCGGGGATCGCTCTCCACAAGGACGATGTCCGCCGTCTCGACGGCTACGTCCGTGCCGGCCCCAATGGCAATGCCCACGTCGGCGGTGGCGAGCGCGGGGGCGTCATTCACACCATCGCCTGTCATGGCCACGAGGCGGCCTTCGGCCTGCAGTTCCTTGATGACCTGACTCTTCTCGTCGGGCAGCACCTCGGCGATCACGCGGTCGAGCCCAAGTTCCTCCGCCACCCAGTTCGCAACGCGCTCATTGTCCCCCGTGAGCATCACTACGTCGATCCCGAGAGCATGCAGCGTATCGATGGCTTCGCGCGACTCCTCGCGGATGACGTCGGCCAGGGCAAGCGCCCCCAGCGCCGTGCCGTCCCGCACGACGTAGACCACGGTCTTGCCCTGCGTCCCGAGGGTCGCAGCGTCGTGTTCGGGAAGACTTACCTCGTCCGCCACCGCCCCCGGACTCAGCACGTGCACGTCCGTGCCACTGACGATCGCACGAACTCCCTTGCCCGTGATCGCTTCAAAATTCGGAGCGTCCGGCACGTCCAGTCCCCGGTCCTCAGCGGCCTGCAGGATGCCAGCGGCAATGGGGTGCTCGCTGTGTTGTTCGACCGCCGCGGCCTGACGGATCACGTCCTCTTCCTTTCCCCCGTCGAAGACGAGCACGTCGGTGACGCCGAAGCGCCCCTCGGTAAGCGTACCGGTCTTGTCAAAGACGATGGTGTCGAGATCCCGGGCCTGTTCGAAGGCCGACCGATTCCGAATCAAGAGCCCACGCTGGGCGCCGAGCCCCGTGCTCACGGCAACGACGAGCGGAATGGCCAGCCCCAGGGCGTGCGGGCAGGTGATGACCATCACCGTGACGGTCCGCTCCAGACTGAAGACGAAGGTTTCCCCCAGCACGCCGTACCACGCGGCGAAGGTCACCGCCCCCACCGTCAGGGCAATGAGGGTCAGCCAGTAGGCGGCGCGGTCGGCCAGGTTTTGCGTGCGGCTCTGCGATTCCTGGGCCTCGCGGACGAGCGAGATGACCTGATTCAGGTAGCTGGACTCGCCGGTCTTCTCGACTTCCACGACGAGCGAACCGGTGCCGTTCACCGATCCGGCAATCACCTCGTCGCCGTCCGATTTCTCGACGGGCACGCTTTCGCCAGTGAGCATGCTCTCGTTCACACTGGACTGGCCCTCGACCACCGTGCCGTCCGCCGGAATCTTCTCGCTTGACTTGACGCGGACCCGGTCGCCGGGCTCCAGCTCCGCGATCGGCACCTCTTCAATGTCTCCGGTATCGGTGAGGCGGTGTGCCGTGTTCGGCATGAGGCGTGCCAGTTCCTCCAGCGCGCGGCTCGCCCCCATCACCGAGCGCATCTCGATCCAGTGCCCCACGAGCATCAAGTCAATCAGGGTGGCCGTCTCCCAGAAAAACACCTCTCCGGATACCCCAAGCACGACCGCGGCACTGTAAACGTAGGCCACACTGATGGCGAGCGCGACGAGGGTCATCATGCCCGGCGTACGCTCGCTCAACTCGTCGATCAGGCCCGTGAGGAAGGGCCAGCCCCCGTAGACGTAGACGAAGGTCGACAGGCCCAGCAGCACCGACTCGTCCCCGGCGAACGACCACGCCTTCATCACGCCCATCCACGACTGAATCATGGGGCTGAGCGCCAGAATCGGAATCGTTGCCACCAGACTCACGAAGAACCGGCGGCGGAAGTCCTCCACCATCGCCGCGTGGTGATCGTGCGCGTCCCCGTGGTCGTGCTCCTCGTGCTTGGAACCGTTGGACGCCCCGGACGAAGAGGCGGACGCATCGCTGGCAGAGGCTTTCTCAGAATCTGTCATGGCCATTGAGGCCTCCTGCAGGGACGCTGGATCGTGAAGCGGAACGAACGACAAAGGAGAAACGACTCTCGGGAAGATTCAAGGCTCATCGCCTCCTCCACGATTCCCTACACAAGGTCGAACCGATAGCGGACGCAGCCATCGAGGTCACCCCCAGCGGTTCGCCAGAGGGGCTCCACCTTGTCGACAGTATAGACGGTATGCAGACAGGCTACACGTTATCGATCACGGTTCGGAGCCGGTCCCGAATCTCTTCGGCAATGGGACGCAGGTCCTCATTGCTCACGGACTGCATTGAGGCGACCGGGTCTACGGCGGCAATCTCCGTCTGGCCTCCCCCCGCATCCTGCACGATGACGTTGCAGGGAAGCATCGTGCCGATCTTGTCTTCAGCATCCAATGCCTTATGGGCGTATGGTGGATTGCAGGCACCCAGGATCTTGTATGGGCGGAAATCCACGTCCAGCTTCTTTTTGAGCGTAGCCTCGACGTCAATCTCGGTCAGCACGCCAAAGCCCTCCTTCTCCAGCTCGTCACGGACGCGGGCTTCGGCCTCCTCGGGAGACAGGTCAACGGTCGTCGAATAGTAGTACGTTTTGGTCGCTTCCATGGCAATTCAGGGGTTGAACGGTGAGAAAAGGTGAAAGCAAAGGCTGCGGGGTTGTCACGATGATGCCCAACGATCTATGGAAAGATGCCCGCAGAGTTTACCGCCTCGGCCCCCGGTTTTTCCATCCGGCCCGACGGACGTTCTCGATGGTCTCTCGGGCGATGTGGACACCGGCAATGAGGGCCTTCATCACACGGGCGAGCCACCGGGGTGATGCACGTCCGTGTGAGGGCACCACTTAGTGGGGAGTGAGGGAAATTCCTCATCGTTGGGTAGGGCGAACTCCTACAATCTAGACTCGCAGCTACCGACTGTCTCCCCAACCGGTTGCCAACGTACTCGTTGAGTGGGACTTAAAATCGAACGACACCAAGAGCTGAAACTTGCAACTGCCACCTCTGTCCGACTACGTCTGCAAAGGAAATCATCGGACTGCACGAACGGTTAGTCAGTGCCGACTTGGGACCCAGCGCCGAGCGTGTAAAAATCCAGTGGGCGAGGTCCTCGGACTCGGAGAGAGCGTTGAGAGATTGGGGCGCCGAATGATGCCCCCATCCGGCCTCCTACTCGCCACTCCCTCCGAGAACACGGAATCGTTTGATGGACGTGATGCCATAGACAGGCAGCGCCCGACGAGTGGTCTCCCCAGGAACGGCGTGAAAACGGGTCTTTGGCTCAAAGTACAGAAGAATGCTTTCGTTAAAGCGTCTCCGCAGAGAGGCGTCGCAGGAAAACATATCCCTTTCCCTCTAGATGCAGGCCTACCGTACCGGGACTCGCGGCCTCGCCGTGGGGATGGGTCACCAAATCCTTCCCCACGTAGCCACGGAAGTGGGTACCGTCCCCCACGGCCCTGATCGTCTGCCATCCCTTGAAATCGACGGCGGCCTCCTCACTTACAGTTCTCTCACCGTCCGAGACCCGTCCTTGCCAAACCGTTCCGTCCCCGACCGCAAGGAAATCGTAGTTCTGGCCGTCCTGTCCGTGATGAAGGAGCGAGACCATGCCCTCAAAGTCGTCCAGGTTGAGCTCGGCGGTCACCTGCACGGCCTCCAGCGTGTCGGGCACGACAAACGTGACCGGCGACGTGGGCTCAATCCGAAGGACGACCGCCCCCGTACCCGTGGTATCAAGCGCCGTTTGCACGTCGGTGGGACGACCTTCCCACCAGGTCATCCGTGCCGCCCAAGCTGTGTCCGACTGCGGACGCCACTGCCAGCCCCCTGATTCGATCGTTATGCCAGGCTCCGCCGAGACGACCGTGGCATCTATTTCCTGAACCCCCACACCGTACCGGTACACCATTTCCGCCCCATGCTCCCCAGTCTCGTACAGCAGGTATCCCCCCCCAAGGGCAATCAGGAAGAGAAACGTGTGGAGTCCACCGCGATCGCGTAGTCCAGGCCACAGGTGGAGACCGAGACGGACGAGCCCGTAAACGCCAAAAAACCACATTGTCCACCATCCTAGGTCGGAATGATCGGTCAAAAGGGACTGGACTTCGGCAGACACCGACACCGTATCGGCCGCCCAAGTGCCGGTGAAATAGGTAACCACCGCACTCGCCCCGGCAATGAAGTAAAGCACTATCGTCGAGGACCGGAGCCAGTCCCACCGCGGAATGAGGAGTGAGATAAGATCCGCCCCGATGGCCCCGAGAATGAAGGCAATCGGGAAGTGGACAACGAGGGGGTGAAGGTTTGGCGCCCATTCGGGAAGGAGTTCCATCGGCCAGGCAGATTCGAGGATAGAGTCCGCGGGGTCTAGATTCCGTCGCTTCGATCGGGTCTCGACTGCGCTTTGGACGCAAGCGAAGAAGTGCTTTCAGAGTGCGATTGAAGTGACGTCCAGTCCTTTGGGGGTTGAGAGCGCACTGGCATTGAAAAGTTGAGCTGTGACCGTCCAGCAACCGATATCATGCGACAGTAGGAGCCGACGCGGGGTCCGGCACCACCGTCTCTCCACTCAACCCGGTGGACCAGCGGCGGAGGCGCAAGGCGTTTCCGACGACAAAGAGGTCTGAGAACACCATCGCGAGGGCCGCAAGGGTCGGGGAAAGAAGCAGTCCCAATGCCGGATAGAGCACCCCAGCGGCCACCGGTATGAGAAGCACGTTGTAGGCAAAGGCCCAGAACAGGTTCTGCTTAATGTTGCGCATCGTGGCCTTTGACAGGGCCACTGCGCTGGGAACACCGCGCAGATCGCCGGCCATAAGCACGATGTCGCCGCTCTCGATGGCCACGTCGGTCCCCGTACCGATGGCAATGCCCACGTCGGCTTTCGCGAGGGCGGGCGCGTCGTTGATGCCGTCTCCCACGAACGCCACGGTCTGATCCTGCTCCTGGAGCCGCTTCACGACCTCAGCCTTGTCGTCGGGCAGCACCTCGGCCTGCACGCGGTCGATGCCGAGCTGCCGGGCGATGGCCCGCGCCGTCCGCTCGTCGTCGCCCGTAATCATGGCGATTTCGGTGTCGAGTTCGTGCAGGGCCTCCAGCGCCTCGGGCGTCGAGTCTTTGATTGGATCGGCCACCGCTACAATTGCCGCGACCTCGCCGTCCACGGCGACGTAGAGCGGCGTCTTTGCGTCGGTGGCCAATTCGTTGGCCCGCTCGCGGCATTCCGCGAGAGGTACGCCGAGGCGCTCCATGAGGCGGGCCGCCCCGATGGCGAAACTCCGACCGTCGGCGGTGGCCTGCACGCCGTGGCCCGGTACGGCCTCGAAGTCCGTGGCCTCGGGAACGTCCAGATTTCCGTCCTTGGCCCGATCCACAAGGGCCTCCCCTATCGGATGTTCGGATGGGGTCTCGACGGCCGCGGCCCAGGCGAGAATAGCGTCCTCGTCGAACCCGTCCTGCACGAGTATGTCCGTCGCCTCGGGCCGTCCCTTCGTGAGGGTGCCTGTCTTGTCGAGCGCCACCACGTCCGCATTGTGGAGGGCCTGCAAGGCCTCGCCCTCCCGCACATACACGCCCAACTCGGCGGCGCGTCCGGTGCCCACCATCACCGAGATCGGTGTCGCGATGCCCATGGCACAGGGACAGGCAATGATGAGCACCGAAACGGCACTCACAAGCGCGAAGGTGAGCACGGGATCTGGACCAAATACCATCCAGACGCCGAAGGTGAGAGTCGCCACGACGAGGACGAAGGGGACAAAGACGCGGACCACGCGGTCGGCCAGCGATTGGATGGGCGGCTTCGAGCCCTGGGCCTCCTCCACCATCTTCACAATCTGGGAGAGGACCGTCTCCTCCCCGACGCACGTCGCCCGAAAGGTGAAGCTGCCGGTCTCGTTGATCGTGCCACCGATGACCTCGTCTCCCTCTTCCTTACGGACCGGCCCGGGTTCGCCGGTCACCATCGACTCGTCCACGTACGACGATCCGTTAAGGACCTCCCCGTCCACGGGAACCTTTTCGCCGGGACGCACGCGAATCACATCATCGGGAACCACGTCGCGGACGTCGAC
>CAYRPX010000010.1:0-16418 GCA_964426195.1 uncultured Salinivenus sp. | reverse complement strand
TCATGTCTGGACGCCCGTTTCTAAGCGCCGGCCAGCCGTGCTTGTAAAAGTAAAGGCCGGGCCCGAATTGCACGACCGACGTGAGGACGAAGAGCACATGGTAGAGCGTCTGGGTGGACGCGACCTGCTGGACCCATGCCTCAACGCTTTGCACGTGCATGAAGCCCATCTCCAGGATAAATACAGGCAACGCAAAGGCAAGGGCCCAGAGGAAGCGGTGCTTCAGGGACTGCTTTTCCTCCTCACGGATCTCTCGCTCAGGATTCAACCGGTCAGCCGCTCCCGTGGTGTCCACGACGTCGTACCCCGCGTCCCGAATCGCTTGGGCAAAGTCGGTTGGGTCAACCGTACCCGACACGGATCGGACCGTCGCCCGATTGTTGGCGAAGTTTACGGTGACATCCAGGACCCCGAGAGTTGCCTGAAGGGTGTCTTCAACTCTCGACGCACACGACGCACAGCTCATTCCCTGAACGGTGAGCGTCGTTTCTGTCGTGCGAACCTCGTACCCGCTGTCTTCAACGGCCCGTACGAGCTCGGAAAGGTGCACCTGACCGGCTTCGAAGGAGACATCGACCCGGTCGGGGGCTAGGTTGACGCTCGCCGACACAACGCCGTCCTGGCTCTTGAGGGCCTCTTCGACGCTTCCGGCGCAGGAGGAGCACGACATGCCCTCCACAGGCAAGGTAGCGCGTGCCGTGCCCGTTAGGGCCGGATGATCGTCAGATTCGAACTCCTCCTCAGTTATCGGGACGTGACACCTATCCTCATCCGTCGTGGAAGAATTGCCCCCTTGAACAGGATGCTCCGGGGCTCCTGCGGCTGTCTGGGAGGACGGAAGAGTCATGCGACGATTGTCCTGAACGTTGATGGGAGCAGCATCGATGCCCTGGATAGGGTACCCCCCCATACCATTTTGGATGCGGGACGTTTCGAGTCATGCACATTGCTCAACAGGTTGGATTATTCTTTCCTCGTGCCAAGAACACGTACAGCCCGGAACCCCACCTCCGGAGCAGCAATAGGGAGAGTGTCCGAACGTTCGAATCAGGCATTTAATTTTACCGGTGCCACCCTCTGGTCCTGGCACCCCGCGGATTCTCTCGCCCATTCTCACCGCTTCGCTCCTCTTTTCCCTCCTTCGCGTCCATGATTGAAGTCACCATTCTCAATGCTCAAGAACTTGCGAGCCGACAGATGGGTCCTCGTGCCGCGCAGGCTGCTCGCGCCGGGGCCGACATCGAATCGGCGGTCCGGAACCAGATGGCCGGTCATTTAGAGAACGGATTCCGGGAGCGCGGCATCAAGGCGACGGTAGAAACCAAAGGATCCCGGGGGCTGGAGATTACGATTGAAGATGCGACGGAGGCTGCCTGGCAACAGGGCTACATCGCGTGGCTGGTGGCCAAGGTAATGCCGAGCACGGTGGAGCAAAATCTTGCCCCGGAGGTGCGAGACCAGCTCGAAGAGCAGGGCATTGAAGCGGAAGTGGATGTGACGTAGCCTACGCCTTATCCTTCTCCCCGGCCCGACTCTTCCTCGACGGCTTGTCGGCACGGGACACATGACCTGTGTCTTTCTCTCTCCTCGGCCTTCCGGACCTCTCGACCCGCCTAGAGGCAAACGAGTGGATGGACGACGTTTCCATTGCGGATGCCCGCCTGACGCGGGCCCTCTGGGATCTTCGCCGGACCAACCGATTGACCGGAGCCTACGGCGCGACCGACTCGATCCTGGATTCCTTGTTCCGACAGTCCACCTCTTTACGAATGCTGGACGTGGGCTGTGGAGGCGGCGACTACCTCGTCCACCTCGCACGTCTGGCGGGTCGCTTCAACTGTCGTGTGGAGCTGGTCGGAATAGATGTCAATCCCGTGACGGTGGGTCACGCCCGGTCGCACCTCGACGACTGCCTCTCTCCGTCGCTCCGACCCCAGGTCCGCGTTGAGGTCGAAGACGCCCTTTCTCTTTCGTACGAAGACAACGCGTTCAACATCGTCCACGCCGCTCTCTTCCTCCACCACTTTCACGGCGAGAGGGCCGTGACAGTGCTCGCAGAGATGCAGCGGGTTGCCCGCCGAGGAGTTCTCATCAACGACCTCCACCGACACCCGGTGGCCTATCTCGGCATCTGGCTCTTGAGCCGTGGACTCCAGATGGCTCCGATGGTCCAGCACGACGGCCCGATGTCCGTTCGACGTGGCTTTCAGAAGAATGAGCTGGAAACGCTGGCCCGAAAAGCGCAACTACCAGATCCATCGATTCGATGGCACTGGCCCTTCCGGTGGACCCTCTCGACGATTGCGAATTAGGAGTGACGAATTGCGAACGAGGAGTGCACAGCTTGTCTCTGCGATGGAAGTGTCTCCCGATCGTAGGAAGCTTTCCCCCGTGCGACCGGTTCGAGGACTGAGGCCGGTTCTGTCAATTTGACTCCTTCGCTTTTTCTCCCTCTCTTCTTTCCGTTTCCCCCTCTCGCCCATGCGATACGACGCCCTCATAATCGGTGGTGGCCTCGCGGGGTGCAGTACGGCCCTCCAATTGGCCCGACGGGGGCACGAAGTGCTCCTGGCCGAACAGTCCACGTATCCGCGCCAGAAGCTATGCGGGGAGTTTTTGTCGCCAGAAGCGCAATCCTCTTTTCGTCGGCTTGGGCTCCTGGATGCGGTGCGCGAGGTGGGGGCGTCCTCAATCGACCGAACGCGCCTCACGGCCCCGAACGGCACCTCAACCGAACATGTCCTTCCTAACGATGCGCTCGGACTCAGCCGCTTCCAGCTCGACCATCTACTCTTTCAGCGAGCTTGTGCAGCGGGGGCTGAGGGACGACCCGGAACGCGAGTGACCGACGTACAGGGTTCTCTCGACAACGGCTATACAGTCAAGATGGGAACGGAAACCATCGAGGCCCGCCTCGTCTTTGGCGCCTACGGTCGCCGGACCCGGCTCGATCGGAGACTGGGCCGTCCCTTCTTAGAGCAAACGACGCCTTACGTCGCCTTCAAAGCTCACTACGCTGGGCCTTCCGCGCCCGATCTTCAAAGAACAATCGAGCTCCACAGTGCCCCCGGTGGATACTGCGGACTCTCGCCGGTCGAGAAAGATCAGGTCAACGTCTGCTGGATCGGTCATACCGACGCGCTACAGGCGGCCGGCGGTACCCCGTTGGCGATGCTCGAGAAAAATCTCCGGCAGAACCCTGCTCTGGACGACCGTCTTCGGGGACTCACCCGTGTGAGCGACCAGTTCGAAGCAGTGAGCCAAGTGCCCCTAATGCCCAAGTCCCGCTTTGCCGACGGTGTGTGTATGATCGGCGACGCGGCGGGCATGATTGCCCCCCTCTGCGGCGACGGCATGGCAATGGCCCTTCAAACCGCCGATCTCGTCAGTCCACTCGCCTCCGAATTTCTCGACGACCACCGGTCGGCCGCTTCGTTCCGCTCCGGATACGAGGAGGGATGGACCCAGACATTTGGGCGTCGCATGCGTCTCGGACGATGGCTCCACACCGCAGCGTTTCGTCCGGGGGCCGCACGGGTGCTGGTGCGGACCTGCCGACTGCTCCCTCCCCTCGCCCAGTGGTTCATCCGCACCACCCGCGGGCACCCCGCCTCCTTCTCTACGGATACGTAGTGCAGGGTCAACCCCAATTTTTCAGTCCGGCGAGTGCGACCTCGTAACTCCCGTCAGGTCGTTTCGAGCGAAGTCGAGCCGCTCTGAACGAAGTACGGAGATCGCAGAAATGAGGGTTGACAGATTGCAATCGAAAATTCCTCCACCCCTACAGACTTCCACATCTCCATACCTACGTCCTACCGAGCAGCGGCCCGCTGCAGACGATCATTGAGGGCACGTCCTAGTCCCCTTGGCGGTACCGTTTGGGCGTAGATAACCACGAATCCCGCCTCGTCACACGTCCGAAAGACGTGGAAGAGGTCGTGTGCATAGGCTTCGACATCTTCCTCTACGTAGACAGCCCCAAACGCATCGGCTCGAGCCGGCGAATCGAGTCCGATGTACGCATGCTGCGAACCGGGGGAGGCGTCCTCAGGGGTCTCCACGAGTCGAACCTCAGCAGAGGGCGCGTAATGGCGATGACGCGTTCCCGGACTCCGAGACGCAGACGCCTGATCGATCGGGGTCATCCGAATCGATCCGAGAACCTCTCGCAGGGCCTCGACGGAAATGGCACCCGGGCGCAGCACCGTCACGGGGCGCGTGGTACAGTCCACGACAGTAGATTCCACCCCCATCTCCGTACGTCCACCCTGTAAAATACAATCGATCCGGCCGCCGAGGTCGTCATGCACCGCTTCCCAACTCGTAGGACTTGGCCTTCCCGACCGGTTTGCAGAGGGCGCCGGAACAGGGGTGTTGCAGGCTTCCAGAAAGGCCTGCGTCAGCGGAAGGCGAGGCATGCGAACTCCGACCGTGTCCAGACCGGCGGTAACCACCGACGGAAGATTGGGGTGCTTCGGCAGGATCAGCGTCAGCGGGCCTGGAAGAAAACGCTCCAGCAACTGCTCCGCCGGATCCGGAAGAGCGGCTGACACCTGCCCAAACTGCTCGCGCCGACATACGTGCACGATCAGTGGGTTGTCCGCGGGCCGCTCCTTTGCCTTGAAAATCCGGCGGACGGCATCCGTTTGAAAGGCATCCGCGCCGAGGCCATACACCGTTTCCGTAGGAAAGGCCACCACTTTGCCCCGCCGAATGTGGTCGGCGGCTTCGGAGGCAGATGTCGTCAAAGTGGTCGACACAAATCGGACACGAACAATGGACTGGCGAAGGGATCGAGTTGACTTTCCTCCCCGTCGTCACTTAGGATCGAAAGAACGTAGCCGGCCTTTATCTCCAGAACGTTCCTCATGGATACCGAAGCGCCTCCTCCCGCCTCCCGTTCAGGGGATCTTTCCCAGACCTTCGGGGCTCTCCCCACCGGTTCGGAACTAACCGCTACTTTGAAAGAGGCCACAAAACGGGTCCTTCAACGTCGCTTCCGGGTGGTTCTGCTTATCCGAGACGCATATGATCGACTAGAGGCAAATACAGACGCCCTTTCGGCCGTCTGGGACGACATCCAAGCCGTGCTTCGCCTCCTGGTGGCCTGGACCAAACAATCGTACCGCCGGGTGTCGGGGGGAGCCCTCCTCCTTCTCGTCGCAGCCCTCGTCTACTTCGTCACGCCCGTTGACGTCATTCCCGATCCCCTCGGGGCTATGGGTTTCATTGACGATATCGCTGTAATCGAAACGGCCGTGGAGGCCGTGCGGACGGAACTAAACCGCTTCCGAGCCTGGGAAGAGACCCATTCCCTTTCCTCATAAGAGTTTGATACTGCGCCAGACGCGCATTCCGCGGCCCAAAGTTCCCTACCCCGCCCCCCCTCTCCCTGTACCGATACCGCTATGATTTCCTACCTCCTGATCGGCCTGGTAGCGGGCCTCCTCACCGGCATGTTGATCGCCTGGTACCGGCGCCAAGAGTGACTCCCACTACGGGACAATCTGCTCCCCATTCTCATCCTCCAGGATCAGCGCATCGACCGGACAGAGGGACGCGGCCTCCTCGAGCCGTCCCTCATCGATGTCTGGTGTTTCCTCCTGAAAGTCGACAATGTTGTCCTCCCGAATCACAAAAATCTCAGGAGCAATGTTCGTGCAGTTGCCGGACCCAATACAGAGGGTCCGATCGATGCGCATCGTCTTGCCGCTAATCTCGCGCTCGCGGGTATCATCGTCCATGCTTTAAGGCCAAGTGTAGATGAGTAGACTCAGTGGGCAACAATTCCACGACTCGTGCCACGAGCGGAGCGGCAACACGTTCCCTTTCATCAGCCCCGAGACGCCTTGCCTCAAACGGCCCATTGGGCAAGGACAAGCCCCCACACAGAAGGAGCTTCCTTACGGAGAGGGTTCCGCGCCGTCGGGATCTGACTGTGTTGGGGCCGTCGCTCCCGCTTCTTCCCCGTCGCCGATGCCAAGGGTTTCGTCGAGGAGATTCCCGGCAATCTGAATGAAATCCTGCTCGGTGACGATCCCAACGAGGCGATCCTCGCGCACGACCGGCAGCGCCCCGATTTCGTGCTCGCGCATGAGCTTCACGGCTTCAAGGGTGGGCCGATCCGGAGAAACGGAAATCGGCTCTTCTACCATGATGTGCCTGACCGGCACCCCTCCCTCTGGTCGCTCCGTTCGCTCGGCCATGTGCCGCAGGAGGGTTCGGTGACTCACGAGGCCCACCAGCCGGTGCTGCTCATCCTCCACGAGCACGTGGCGGATCTTCTGCCAGTCCATGAGCCGCGCCACAAATTCGATGGATTCCTCTTCGTGGACGGTAAACAGATCCGTCGTCATGTAGTCTTCGACGTTCGTGTCTTTCATGCCCGTTGGGGTATACCCCTCCTCCAGCGTGGCCAGAGGCCATTCGTGGACCGGTTCTCCTTCCCTTTGGCGTTCGACCATAGCGCGAGTGAGGGCCTCCAGTCGTTCAGCCCGCGAGCCCACGCCCGCCATGCGCGCCATCGAACTAAGTTGCCATTCTGAACCGGTCTGCCGGGTTTCCACACGCCGCTGAATGATGCTGAGGTACCGGTCGATGTCCGACGAGCTGATGTCGGAGGTCTCGAGCCCCTGTTCGGCGAGGGGAAGAAGCGTATCGAGGATGAGTTCGTGGGCCGGTCGGTTCGAGCCGTCCAGCCATGTAAACTGAGACGCTAGTCCATTGCGTGCGGCGGCATTGAAGTTGTACCGCGCCTCGTAGAACTCGATGTGCTCGGACACATCCCGGTATTTCTGGGCCAATCCCGCGACGAGGCCGTACCAAAACACGGCATTGGCGATCTCGTCAAGAACAGTGGGGCCGGAGGGCAACACACGGTTTTCGATCCGCAGGTGCGGCCTGCCGTCGGTGATGCCGTAACAGGCGCGGTTCCATCGGTAGACGGTGCCATTGTGAAGCTGGAGGGCCATGAGATTGGGCACACCGCCCTCTTCGAGGGTCTTCAGTGGATCTTCCTCCAACTCCGTCGTCAAGAGTACCCGGAACCGGGAGATGTCCTCCTTGAAAATCTCCATCACAGACTCGTCTACCCAGCTGGTCCCAAAGTGCACCCGCGGACTCATTTCCCGCAGGTAGAGGTTGCTCGACCGCGTGTCGACGGCCTGCTGGAAGAGAGCGATCCGTGTCTCGCGCCAGAGCCGCTTGCCAAAGAGGAGCGGTGAGTTCGTGGCGGCCGCCAGACACGGTGCGGCCACCACCTGAGCAATGTTGTAAAAGCGAGGAAACTCGTCGGGCGACACCTGGAAATGCGTCTGGAAACTTGTATTGCACCCCTCCAGCATGATGGAGTCATGCTTCACGAACAACTCGTCGATGCCCCGAATCTGATACTGTCCCGCTCCACCCCGTAAGCGTGAAATAGCGTCGTTGAGGGCGTAGTAACGGGGCCGTGGCGTCATGTAGTCGAGCGCAAAATCGGAGAGGTGGGCCGTCGGCAGAATGCCCGTCATCGCGACTTCACTGTCGACCTGCTGGGTCAGGGCCCGCACCTTTTCGATAAGTTCAGTTGTCTCCTGCTCCATCTCCGTGAAGCAGTCTCCCCCATATTGGAGCGGGTCCATGTTGAACTCCACATTGAATTTCGTCAACTCCGTGACGATGCGATCGTCCGTATTTCGCTCAAGCACCTGCTCAATGACCGGCGCCGGCTCTCCGCGCTCATCGACCATAAACAACTCTTGCTCCGCCCCAATACGGCGCACCCCCGTTTCGAACATGTCTTCGTGGAGCATCAGCTCTAACGCGCGAACATCAAGCATCAGATGATTCGTAAATTCGCGAAGCAGCGACGGCTCCGCATCCCGATGTACGTTGTGTTCACCCATGAGTACGAAGTACCTTGCTAAATGAATTCAGTGGGATTTGCTGCGGGCCAGCGCCATTCGCCAGTCCGAGGTCTGAAACGTACCCGCAGGGAATCGGACACTGAAAGCAATGTAGAAACGGTTCACTCTCATTATCAAATCAAAGTGAACCACGCCGGTCGTCTGCACGTCAAAGGAACGTGTATGCTGAAGGCCTGGGATAGACTCTCCGGACGGGGATTGTTGTTATCGCGTGTCGTAGGATTCGCTACAACAGCGTCAATCGTGATTGACAGGGGTCGAAAAGCCCGTGTTCAAAACTCTCTGGCAGGCGGCTTCGAGCGCACTCCAAGGGTACCTGGCATTGAAAATTGAGTGTTGACAGTCCACTACTTCCCGATTGCAGTGCTCCCCACATCCTCCGAATCGATGTTACGACGTGGACGTGCTCTTTTGTACGTAGGATTCGTTGGAGGGCTCTTATGTCTTTCCGGTGCAGCATCTCCTAGCCGTGCTTCTCTCCTTCCCCCGGCGGCCGATACGGGAGACACGGCAGAGTCCGCTGTTCAAAAATATCTGGTGAAGGGCACCACAGAGGCCCAGCTTGGAGACTACGAGGAAGCCATCCTCTACTTCGAAACCGCACTCAACCGGGCTCCCCACGAGCCCGCCCTCCTTCAGGCCCTCGCCGACGCCCACGAAGCGTTTGGCGATTACCCAACCGCGCTCTTTTATGCCCGAAAAGCCCGAACGCACGCTCCCGAGCGGGCCTACTACCATCGCCGATTTGCCGAATTGCAACGGAAGGCCGGTCAGCCCGAGGCAGCGGTCCAGAGCTATCGGGATCTGCTCAACCGGTTTCCAGACAACAGCGCTGCTTATCGAGCCCTGGCCGAGCTCCAGAATGCGCTGAATCGACCCGAAGACGCTCTCGGAACGTACCGTGCGTATCTTGAACGCACCCCTCGAGCCCCGGTGTCCGTGTACCGAAAAATGCTCTCCCTCTACCACCGTATCGGGGATGCCGAAGGGATTGAGCACACGCTCCACACTCTCCTCGACCGTCGGCCGAACAATCGAGAGTACCGCCGCCGCTTGGGCGAACACTACGCGAAGACGGACCAAACGGAGGCGGCCCTGGACCTGCTGGCGCCACTGGCCACCCAGCATCCGGATGACGCGGAACTGCAGCGCCGGGTCCGTGACCTCTCCCGCGAAACCGGCCGAACGAACGCCGATCGGACCGCGGCAGATCCCGTCGATTCAATCGCTCAATCGACCCCACCGGTAGACCAACTCGTCCGGCGGGCCGAAGTGGCCTACGACGGGGCCACCTCTGACGCTGAGGAGACCGACTCCACCGCCCTTCATACGGCAGAACATCTCGTGGAACGGGTCCTCGATCGCGCGCCGCGTCACGTGCCTGCCCTGACCCTGAAGGCTCGCATCCATGAGCAGAGAAATGAATCCCGAAAGGTGGGTCAGCTCTTGGAACAAGCCCTTGAAGAAAACCCAAGGACCCCTGACCGCTGGGTCCGGGCAGCGGCCGCGTACAATAAGGCCCATGTATACGACAGTGCGGCCTCTGTAGCCGAAGAAGGTCTCCTCCTGTTTCCCGGACACCCTCGCCTGACGAAAACCGCGGCCTTCGCCCGTCTGCGATCAGGCGCCCCAAATCGTGCACGAGACCACTTCCGCCAGGCTCTCGATCTGCACGAGGACTCGTCCTCTACACCTCAGGAAACAGCCGTGCTCACCGCCGGACTCGGACTCACCTACACCTTCCTCGACCGTTCCCAGGACGCTGAGGCCGCCTTCGAGAAGGCCCTTACACTGAGCGCCCATCCTACCGTGCTCCGCACTTACGCCTACAGCTTGGCCCTCCGCCGGACGCAGCTGGACAAGGCCCTCAAACTGGCGCGCCAAGCCGTTGATCGCTCGTCTGGCGATCCGTTCTGTCTCGACACCCTGGGATGGGTCTACTTTCAACGCGGCAATCCGAAAGCAGCCCGGCGGCATCTCCGAGCGGCGGTGGATGCGGCGCCCTCCTCCTCCCGACTTCTCGAACACTTTGCGGACGTGCAGCACGCCGTGGGCAACGATACAATGGCCAAAAAGTACTGGAAAAAGGCGCTGCATCACAACCCGGACAGCGCATCACTTCGAAAGAAACTCGACGATCTCCCCAGCTCGTAGCTCTCGTTCGTTCCCTTTCTGGACGTTCTATCACCAAACTCGACGGCTCACGCTTTGCCTTCTGGCTCCTCCCTTTCTCCTTCGCACCTCCTTGCCCTGGCTTGTGTCACTGTCCTCCTGATGGCAAGCTGCAGCGGTTCCGAACAAGCTACAAACGCCCCTGGGATGCCCGATCGGTTCCCCAACCACTCCCCCAATCAAATCCGAGGGCAGATCCTGAGGACAACCGACACCCTGCACTCGTACACGGCGAAGGCGCGCGTGACCGTCGAATCTCCCGACGAGAGCCGGACCTTCAATGCTGTCGTGCGCCACCGACGGGCTGATTCTCTCTTCATGCGGATGAGCTTATTTGGAATCGAGGGCGCCCGACTCCTCTTAACCCCCGACAGCGTATTTTTCTACGACACCCGCAAGGCAGTGCTGCGCGCCGGGCCCCTCGAGGACGTCCAGGAATTTTTCCCGGTTCCGGTATCGTCGGCGGACTTTTTCCGAACCATGCTCGGGCTCGTGGCTCCGAATCCATCGATCGCCTGGTCGCTCCAGGCCGATAGCTCGCTGTACTACGTGTCGAACTCCACCGATCGCAGGCGCTACACGGTGGACCCGACGCGCTGGCGAGTCGTACGCTACGAAGAGCGATCCGCAAATGGGACGGTCGTACGGAAACAGCTTTTTTCGGACTTCCGATCCGTCAACGGCGTTCTGCTTCCCTCCCGCGTCATATTTCAGCGTCCGGCGAACGACCTCCGCGCCGCGGTGACGTACCAAGAGATGACCCTCAATCCATCAAGCCTTTCCTTCAACTTTAGCGTTCCCTCTCAGGTGCCGCGGAAGCCCTTTCGCTAGTCGTTTCACATGCGGATTCCGAGGACTTTGCTCGACATGGCACTCGTCGTTCCCCCCCGCCGCCCCGTACTCCTGTTGAAGGGAGTCATACTTGCGACTCTCCTGGCCTCGTCGGCCTACGGGCAGGACGTAGAGGCCCAGCGGGCCTCGACCGAGAGGAGACTAAAGCAGCTCGAGAAGCAAATTCAGCGCGAGAAGGGACGTCTCCAGAAAACACGGGAGGCTCAGGAGACCACTCAACAAAAATTGAAGTCGCTGCAGCGCGAGATCGCGCTCCGTGAGGAACTCGTCTCCACCTACCAAACCCGTCTCAAGGAACTGGATCAGGAACGATCCCACCTTCGCGACACACTTGAGACCCTCCAAAGCCGCCTCGCCTCACTCCGCGAAGAATACCAACAGCGTCTTACCCGCGCGTACAAATACGGTCGCCTGCACGACCTCGCCCTTCTTCTCTCGTCACGCTCCATCAACCAGATGCTGATTCGAGCGCGGTACCTCCAGCAATTTTCCACTGCCCGCCGCGAACAGCGCAGCGCCATCCAGAACGCCGCCGCCGAAGTGCGACGTTCCCGCAAACAGTTGGCCGAGAAGCGAGCCGAGACCCGTCGGCTTCTCGCCGAGGCCCAGACCGAACGGCAAAACCTTCGTGCCCTCGAGCGGGACCGGAGGGAAGTAATTGATGAGCTCCGTGCGCAGCGGTCCGAGCTTAAAGCGGAAATTGAACGGAAGCAACAACAGGCCAAGCAGCTTGAACAGCGAATCCAAAAACTGGTCGCCCGAACCGATCGGGAGGCAGAGGAGGCCTCTCCTGACAGCCGGCAACCAGAGATTTCCGCCAACCTTGCTGCTTCATTTCAGAAGAATCGGGGGTCGCTGCCTTGGCCGGTGGACGGGGCCGTCACCATCGAATTCGGGGACCAAGTGGATCCCGTCCACGGCACCACGACGTATCACCCGGGCATTCTCATCGCGACCCCCCCTGGAACTCCCGTCCGCGCCATCTTTAACGGTGTGGTGAGCGGCATCGACTTTGTGCCAGGGTACGGCACCTATGTCGTTGTCCGACACGGGGAATACCTCTCCGTCTACAGCAATTTGTCGAGCCTTGACATCGCCGAAAATCAGCGAATCGAAGCTGGGGAGCAAATCGGTCAGTCGGGGACCGAGAACGAACCGCGTGGGGCCAGTCTCTTTTTTGGGGTGGTTGATCGCTCTTCAAGCGAGTTCGTGGACCCGATCCGGTGGCTCGCCTCTCGCTGATTGTCGTTCCTACTCCCCTCCCTCCGCCGGATTCACGAAAATCTTTCGACCCAATGGAGGTGGCGATTTGGGGTTGCCGAAGGGTGGGACGTATCTTAGGATTTGGTTCTCAGCCCCCTCGCATTTTCCACTGAATCTCCCCTCCCTCTTATGGCTACGCACTACGATTGCGTCATTGTCGGCAGTGGTCCTGGCGGCTACGAAACGGCCATCCGCGCCTCACAACTTGACATGGACACTGCCATTGTGGAGAAGGATAAGCTCGGCGGCGTGTGTCTGAACATCGGCTGCATCCCCACGAAGGCCCTCCTCAAAAGTGCAGAGGTGATGTCGGAGACCACCCATCTGGATGACTTCGGCCTGGAACTCGATGGATCGGTCTCGCCCAATTTTCCAAAGGTGATTGAGCGCAGCCGAGGCGCGGCCGACCAGATGAATCAGGGGGTCCAGTTCCTAATGAAGAAGAACGACATCGACGTGCTACGGGGCCGCGGGCGGCTCACCGCCGCGGATACCGTAGAGATCGAACCGTCGGTAAACATGGACGGTGAAGAGGTCGGCGAGGAGCAAACTGTCACGGCCGACCACGTCATCCTTGCCACTGGGGCACGCCCGAACGAACTCCCCTTCCTCCCCATCGACGGCGAAAATGTGATTAGCTACAGGGAGGCCATGCTCCAGGCGGAACAGCCCGACTCGATGGTGATCGTGGGGGCGGGAGCCATTGGGGTCGAATTCGGCTACTTCTACCACCACATGGGCACGGACGTGACGATTGTCGAGGTCATGGACCGGATGGTGCCCAACGAAGACAAGGATGTCTCGAAGGAGCTCGCGAGCGCCTTCAAGAAGACCGGCATCGACGTGATGACAGGGGCCAACGTCCAGGGCGTGGACGACAGCGAGACGCCGCTGGAGGTAGAGATCGAAACGGATAATGGCACCGAGCACATTGAGTGCGATCAGGTGCTTTCAGCCGTGGGTGTCGTAGGCAACGTCGAAGACATCGGCCTGGAGGAGGTGGGGGTTGAAACGGACGGCAACGACATCGTAGTCGATGACTACTATCGCACCAATGTGAACGGCGTCTATGCCATCGGCGACGTTACGGGCGCACCGTGGCTCGCACACAAGGCCAGCCACGAGGGCATCCTCTGCGTCGAGAAGATCGCCGGGCACGACGTGCGCCCCATGGACAAAACCGACATTCCGGCCTGTACGTACTGCCAGCCACAGATTGCGTCCGTGGGCTACACCGAGGAGGAGGCAAAAGAAGAGGGCTACGACGTGAAAGTGGGCAAATTCCCCTTCCAGGCCAACGGCAAGGCCGCCGCACTGGGCCATCAGGAGGGCTTCGTCAAAACCATCTACGACGAGAAGTACGGGGAATTTCTGGGGTGCCACATCATCGGCCAGGACGCCACGGAGCTCATCGCCGAGGTGGTGACCGCCCGCAAGCTCGAGACAACCGGGTTCGAAATCATGGAATCGATGCACCCACACCCGACCCTCTCGGAAGCGGTGATGGAGGCAAGCCGCAAGGCGTACGGCCAGCCGATCAACATTTAGGACAGTGGATCACGGTCGACAGACCGCTGTCCGGCGCTTTCTTTCAGAGTGAAGGTCGTCTACTTCGACCGCAAGATCCACCCCTTCGGATCGATCGTCACGTCTGCCCCCTCCGGCACCGAGAGACGCCCCTCCCCCCCCTCCATCGACACGCGGTGCGTCTCGCCGTCCATCCGAACGGGGACGGGCACTGAGAAGGCCGCCTCACCGGCGTTCGTCCACCGGAGACAAAGGGCCCCGTCCGCCCGCGTCGTGTCGAGCACCGGGAGCTTCTCCTGATAGAGATACACGTCGAAGAACGCCTTCAGCGAGCGCCCCGACACCGTCTCCGCCAGCCGCCGGAAGTCACTGGTCGTTACGGACCGGAAAACGGGCTCCGAATCTGCCCGGCCGGACGTTACAAAGCGTCGTAGGATTTCGCGAAGCGTCGATTCACCGACGAGGAACCGAAGCGTGTGTAGCGTGAGGGCACCCCGGTAATACACGTCGCGGTGGTAAATAGAGTTGGCCGCAGTGGGCGTCCTGCGGGCGATGGACGTCCCCCCTTCCACCTGGGTCCGGAAATGATCGGTGAGGGCGTGGTAGGCACTGTCGCCCTCCAAATGCTCCGCGTAGAGCGCTTCCAGGTAGGTCGCCGGGCCCTCGTGGAGCCAAAAGTCTTTCCAGTCCCGAACGGTGACGAGATTGCCGTACCACTCGTGGGCCAGTTCGTGAAAGTGGAGGGCATCGAACGGGGCGTCGTAGGCCAATCCGCCCGGCGCAAAGTCGTGGCCGTACGCAATAAGCGACTGGTGCTCCATCCCCAAGAAAGGGGCCTGGACAATCCCGTACTTGTCATCCCGAAACGGATAGGGACCGAGCCTTTCTTCCAGAAATCGAACCTGATTGAGGAAGCCCGGGAGGGCATTCGCGGCACGTGCCGAATCCGACGGCAGGACGTAGGCCGAAACCGGCACGTCCGTCCCGGTCGTGCTCGCGTAGACGGTGTCGAGATGCACGTACGGGGCCACGTTGAGAGCCACGTTGTAGGTGTTGATGGGGGTGGAGACATGCCAGTGGAACGTTCGGGTGCTGTCGGACGCTCGTTCCACATCCCGGAGGACTCCGTTTGAAGCTGCCGTCAGGGAATCCGGCACCGTAAAGGACATGCTCATCGAGTCCGGCTCGTCGGACGGATGATCCTTCACGGGCCACCACAGGTCGGCTCCTTCCGTCTGTCCCGAGGTCGCAATCCACGGCGCCCCCGTCGGGGTGGTCGACCACGTGAATCCGCCGTCCCACGGGGGCCGAGGGGCCAGGCGGGGCGTTCCTTCGTACGCCACCGTCACGCGGAGCGTGTCCCCCGGCACGTAGGTCTCGCCGAGCTCAATCCAGAGTTCATTTTTCCCGTTGCGGCGCTCAAGGGTGCGATCGGCAGAGTCCTCCTTTCCCTCCCACACCCGCCGAACCGACAGGCGCCGATCGAGGTTGAGCACCAGGACCTCCAGCCTGTCCTCAACGACCGATCGCACGTCGACTTCGCCCTCGATTCGTTGACGGGCCGGGTTCACCGCTACGTCTAGGTCATAGTGAAACACGTCATAAGCCGCCTGCTCGGACAGCAGCCCCCCCCCTGAGTCCTGCGCCGAGGTGGAGGAGCATCCATTCAGTCCCCAGGTGAGGAAAAGTGCTGCGAGTGTCCGGGCGGCGCACCGATAGACCATCGAGGAGAAGAAAATAGGAAGGACAGAACATCGCCAGTTGGCGCTGCTCGCGCCGCCTCATCGGCCGGCCAGAAGGATCTCCACGTACGCCCACATGCTTCCCAACGTGAACCCGCAGGCACTACCAATGAGCCCAACGAGGAGAACATCGAGCAGGTAGAGCCCGGTCCCATGCATCGTGAGGGGATCGTATAGAAACACGGAGGCAGTCAGGGCCGCACAAACCGGGATTGTGATTTTGTTTTTCTCACGAATGAGCCGATATTCTCCCGAGAGCCCCTGAACACGGTCGACAATGTCTTTGCTCACGCGCACCTTCTCCGCGCTTCGCCACCGCTCCGCGAAGGACCGTCGTCGGCCGCGCCCGCCCGACGACCCGTCTTTCGACTCGTCTTCGTTGCGGGCGCTCCGAGACCAGCGCTCGTCCTTCGAATCAGTCAGAATCTCAAAGGCTTCTCGGACCCGTAGAAACTCACGCTGCGCCTCCTCCTTCTCCCCCTCCTCAGCCTGATCCGGATGACACTCTAGCGCGCGGCGGCGAAAGGCGTGCTTGATTTCCTCTTGGGACGCCCCGGGATTCACTCCTAGAATGTCATGGTAGATACTCATGACGCCACGAAACCGGATACAACGGACAAGACTGCGCGTCCTTCACATCCGTTGAACCTGTCCGGAGCCCGTCTGTTGCGGCTCCGTCAGTCCGCCAGCTTCTCTTTGATCTCCGACAGCTTCATGAGCGCCTCGACAGGAGTAATCCGATTGGGATCGATCTCGCTTAGCATCTCCTTAATCTCCTCCGCCACCGGATCCGGCTGGGCGAAGAGGTGCATCTGGTTGGCCTGACTGTCCTCCAGGTCCGGCACTGCGTCCGGATCGCCCTTTTTGGCCCGCATGCCGTCGCCCGACACCTCTCGGGTTTGATCCTCGCCCGTCTCGCCGTCGCCCACCTCCAGGTGCTGGCTCTCCAGATTTT
>CAYRPX010000009.1:0-31746 GCA_964426195.1 uncultured Salinivenus sp. | reverse complement strand
TCGTGCAAGAGGCGCTGGAGCGGCTCATGGAGGGGCGCACCACCTTCATCATCGCGCACCGGCTCTCTACGGTGCAGACCGCCGACCGCCTCTTCGTGCTCGACGACGGCCGCATCGTGCAGCGTGGCACGCACGCGGAGCTGATGCAGGAGGGCGGCCTCTACCGTCGGCTCGCCTCATATCAGTTTCGGGTGCCGAGTGGGGTGGAGGGATGATCCTGAGTGGAGGACGTAGGCCTCGGCCGGGACTGCAGGTAGGAGGTAGTCGACATCAAATCCCGAAACGTTGTGTAATTGGCGTTCTGCCAGATCTTCAATTCAGGCAGGTACAGTGGCTGATTGGCTGGCATGTTCTCCGTTGAGCGAGGCCTCCTCCCAGATTGTGGGCGACGGCACGGAGGTCCTAGGGGTCGGGGGTCACGGCAGGCGGTACGTGTCCTTCACGAGGTCGTAGGCCAGAGCGTGCGCCATGCGGTGCGCCTCCTCGAGGTCGACCTGGTGACGGGCCACGAGTTGAGCGAGATAGTTCGCATCCACGCGACGGCACAGGTCGTGCCGGGCGGGAATCGAGCAGAAGGCCCGCGTGTCGTCGTTAAAGCCGGCGGTGTTGTAGATCGAAGCGGTCTCGGTCACGCGTTTCCGGTACCGCATCATCCCTTCGATCGAGTCGTGAAACCACCAGGGCGGGCCCAGGCGCAGCACCGGGTAGTGGCCGGCCAAGGGGGCCAGTTCCCGGCTGTAGGTCGACTCGTCGAGCGTAAAGACGACCAGCTGGAAGTCGGGGTGGTTGCCGTAGGTGTTGAGGAGAGGCTCCAGGTTGTACGTGTACTCCGTTTGCACGGGAATGTCGGCCCCCACGTCGCTCCCGAAGCGCTCGTAAATTGGGCGATTGTGGTCCCGGAAGGAGCCGGGATGGATTTGCATGACGAGTCCGTCCTCTACGGACATGCGGGCCATCTCCATCAGCATGTGGGCCTGGAAGGATCGATCGTCGTCCTCGGTGGCGGTTCCCTGCAGGGCCTTCTGAAAGAGCCGATCAGCCTTCTGGTCCGAGAGGCGGTGCGTTCGGGGAGAGCGGATCCCGTGGTCGGTACTCGTCGCGCCCATTTCCTTGAAGAAGGCCCGTCGTTCTTCGAGGACCTCGATGAAGGTGGTGTAGTCGTGGATGGACCGATCGGTCGTCTCTTCGAGGGCTTCGAGGTGCTCGTCCCATTCGGGGTCGGAGATAGAGAAGACCGCGTCGGGGCGGAAGCAGGGTCGCACACGCTCGTCCCATCCGTCTTCCCGGAGCGTCTGGTGGTGCTCAAGTTCCGAGTGGGCGGGATCGGTCGTCGTGAGCACCTCAATGTTGAAGCGCTCGAAGAGGGCCCGCGGGCGGAAGTCGGACTGCTGCAGCTTCTCGTGGATCTGATCGTAGATGCGCGAGGCCGACTCCCCGGTGAGTTTCTCGCGCACGTCGAAGACGTGGTAGAACTGGTAGTCGAGCCACGCGCCGGTGGGCGTGCCCTCAAACAGGTGGTAGTGTTCAGCGAACCGTTGCCAGATAGCCCGCGGATCGGTCTCGACCGGGGTGCCGTCCCGAGTCGGGATGCCGAGGTCTTCCATTGCCACACCCTGGGAGTACAGGAGGCGGAAGATGTAATGGTCGGGTTTGATGATGAGCGAGGCCGGTTCGGGGAAGGGCGTGTCCTCAGCCAGGATGCGGGGCTCGACGTGCCCGTGCGGGCCCACGATGGGCAGATCTTTGGTCTCCTCATACAGTTGGCGTGCAATCCGACGGACGGCCGGGGTCGGATCGAAGTATCGATCGTCGTGCAGTTCCAGCGGACGGGCGGGACGAGAGTCATGCATGGGAAGGAGTCGCGACCCGGGTGCAAAGGTTTTGAGGTTGAAACAAGGCGTCGGGAGGCACAGGCTTCCTGAGGGCTACTGCTCGATTGGACGGAGACGCAAGTTGCGGAACCGGTACACCTTTCCGTCTTCCCCGTGGTGCTGGATCGCGATGACTCCCTCGCGGTCCATCGTGTCCCGCAGGGCCGTCGTCTGCTCGCCGTTCACCCAGATTTTTAGGCTATCCCCGACGGCACGGATGCGATACCGATTCCATTCGGTCGGCGTAAACGCGTCGCCGTGTTCGCTTCGAAAGTTCGCGCCCGCGCCCGAGTCGCCCTCAGGTGGATGAATCCAGCCGCGACGACCCTCGTCGTAGAGCCCCCCCGACCAGGCCCGCTCAGAGGGGTCCACCTCCGCCTGATAGCCGTAGACCCGGTTCGTATCAACATTGGCGCGGAACATAAAGCCCGAATTGGACTCCCGGTCGGGCAGTTGGACCTCCCCCTCGAACACGAAGTCGCGGTAAGTCGTGTCGGTGACGAGGAAGAACTTGTCGCTGGCCTGGAGTTGAATCTCGCCGTTCTCCACGCGGGCCTCGCCCCAGTCGTACGGGTTAGTCCATCCGTCGAGAGTCTCCCCGTCGAAGAGACGGATCCACTCGGAGGTCGAGGGGTCGTTCGCCGACTCTTGGTCGGGACTTCCGCAGGCGAGGACCAGCCCGGCAAGGAGAGCAAGCGGTAGTATGCGGGCGAGGGGCATGGTGCAGGGGAGAATGGTGAACGTAGGGGGGCGCGGGTGAGCAGTCGCGGGCGCACGGGCGCGAGGGATCGAGTTTAGACCTCCGGCTCCCAGCCGGGCTCGTAGTCGCGGTCCCAGAGTTGCATCGCGTCATCGTTTTCCATGATGCGGCCCGTCTCGGGATTGACGTTGAGCGTGTCGCCGGTTCGCTGGGCAATGTTGCCAAGGTGGCAGAGCAGCACGCTCTTGCGGCCCTCCGTGATGGGGGATCGAGGGTCCTCCTGTCCTCGGATCGCGGCCAGAAAGTTGGCAATGTGCTGCTCAGTGAGCGAGCCGCCCCCCACGGTTCCCGTACCGCTGACCTCTCGGTCGGACTCGGCCTCGTTGGCGTACTCGATGAGGTTGTTGTCGTTGTCGTAGACGACGTAGCCGCCGCGGTCGATAATGAGAGTGCCCTCCGTGCCGTGGATGGAGACGCCGCGCCCGCCGCCCGGCATGCCGTCGTCTCCCTTCATCGGATTGGCGTTGCAGCTGCGCCCTTCCCACGTAATTGTCTTCTCCCCCGGAAAGTCGAAGCTGGCGACCTGGGTGTCAAAGGCCTCCCAGTCATCGTCGTAGTGGTAGCGGCCGCCGCTGGAGGTGACGCGCTTCGGATGGTCGACGTCAAGGGCCCAGCGGCAGACGTCAATTTCGTGGGTACCGTTGTTGCAAATTTCCGCGGTGCCCCAGTGCCAGCGCCAGTGCCAGTTGTAGTGGATGAGATTTTCCTGATAGTCACGGCGCGGCGCAGGACCCTGCCAAAGCTCGTAATTGAGCCAATTGGGGACCTGGGCGGGTGTCTTCAGAGTCGTGGGTCCCCGGTCGTTGGCGTACCAGGCGCGTCCGTAGTAGGGCGTGCCGATGATGCCGTCGCGAATTTGCTGGACGGCCCGGATGGAGCGCGCCGACGACCGCTGCTGATTGCCCATCTGCACCATGAGGCCGGGATTGTTACGCTGCGCTTCGATCAGCATCTCGCCCTCGTGCGGATTGTGGCTGCACGGCTTCTCAACGTAGACGTGCTTCCCGGCGTTGAGGGCCCTGATCGTCGCGGGGGCGTGCCAGTGGTCGGGGGCCGCGATGGCCAGGGCGTCGACCTCGTCGGTCTCCAGCACGCGACGGATGTCGGACTCACCTGTGGGCTCGCGCTTCTGCTCCTCGCTAACCGCCTCGACGGTTCGTTTTACGGCGTGCTCATCGACGTCACACACGACCCCCACTTCCGCCCCTTCGGTTCCAGCAAACGTTTGGGCCAGGTAGTGTCCTCGGCTATTGACGCCCATGACGCCGACGACCACGCGGTTACTGGGCGCGCCCGCGCCGAAGGCGGTGGAGAGCTGTCCAGCGACGCCAAGGCCGACCCCGGCCGCGGCCGTGGTTTTGAGAAAGTCGCGTCGGTGAACACCATCTGTGTCACTCATGGTCTTGGAAATAGGGTTCGGTTGGGGTGCAGTGAACGAACAGGTTCGAAATCCCGATTACGGATTATCTGGAAGCGTTCGGACCTTAACATTGCGAAACCAGAAGTCATCCCCGTGGTCCTGCAGCACGATGTGGCCAGCGCGCCGCGTCCGGAAGCCGACGATGTCGGCGTACTTGCTCGCCGCAAAAAGGGAGTCGAAGCGGGCGCTTTCCAGATCGTATTCCACGACCTTCTCGCCGTTGAGCCAGTGCTCGCCGTGCGGGCCCCGGAACACGAGCCGGGTCTCGTTCCACTCGCCCACCGGCTTAAGCGCCTTCTTGTCATTGGGCGCAATTAGGTCGTAAAGCCCGGCGGCCCGGTGGGTGGGGTCCTCGCTGTCGGGATGACGCTCGTCGTCGAGCAGCTGGTACTCGAAGCCGAGGGCGGCGTACTGCGGCTCGTGGGCGGTGGAGAGCGAGTCGGACACGTTGTACTTAATGCCGCTGTTGCCCCCCTTGCTGGCCTTCCACTCCAGCTTGAGTTCGAAGTTGCGGTACGTGTTCTCAGTCATAATGTCGCCGCCCTCCAGGGGCTGGCCGTCGGGGGCCTTGGGCACCTCTCCGCTGTCGATTTTGCGGATCGCGCCGTCCTCGATCGACCAGTGGCCTTCCGGGATTTCGTCCCGTCCCAGCCCCGTCCAGCCGTCAAAGCTTGTGCCGTCGAAGAGGAGAGTCCACCCTGCTTCCTCCTCGGCCTGCGTGAGGGCGTTTGAAGCCGAAGACGTGTCAGTGTCGGCGTCCTGGTCCGATGTACAGGCAAGTGGGAGAAGGAGGATTGCAACGCTCAGTGCGGCGAGGCCGCGCCGGATCGGGGGGGCGAGAGGCAGGAACGAGCGGGACATAGAGAGCAGAGAGACTGTTTATAGAGAATCAGAGGGAGAACGTCGAACGTCAACACGAGACCGATCCCTCGCACGCCCGCGCGATCAGTGCCTTCAGTTCGTTGCGGGCCGTCAGGTTTAGGTCTCCGGGGATGCTGTGCTTTAGGCACGAGGCGGCCACGGCGAATTCGAGCGCCTCGCGGGAGTCGTCCTTATGGAAGAGGCCGTAAATGAGTCCGGCCGCGAATGCGTCGCCGGCTCCCACCCGGTCGACGAGGTCCATCTCGTAGCGCTGCGACCGATAGGGAGGGGAGCAGTCCGCCTCGTCGAGGAGCATTGCGCTCAAACCGTTCATCGAGGCGGACCAGCTCTCGCGGAGCGCAAGGGCCACGCGCTCGAACCCAAACTGGTCCTTCATCCGGCGGACCACCTCGGCGTAGGCCGCCTCATTCACCTCGATGGTGGATGGTCCCTTCTGAGGATCGTCCATGCCGAGCACGGAAAAGGGATCACCCCGGCCGGCGATGCACACGTCTACGTGCTCCATGAGCGGAACCATCGTGCGCTGCGCTTCGGCCTCGCTCCAGAGTTTGCCCCGAAAGTTGAGGTCGCAGCTGACCGTAACATTGGCGTCCTGGGCGGCTCGACACGCCGCCTTTACCGTCTGATGCGGGGCCTCCCCGAGCGCTGGAGTGATGCCGGACCAGTGGAACCACCCGACCTCCTTGAAGAGGGCTTTCAGATTCAACTCGTCCGGGGTGAGGGTGGTGATGGAAGATTCCGCCCGGTCGTACGTCACCGAGGAGCCACGCTGGGAGGTGCCTTTTTCGATAAAGAACTTGCCGAATCGGGGCCCGCCCCGAACGATGGCGGACGTGTCGACCCCGTAGCGGCGCAGGTGGTTGAGAGCGGCCTGGGCCACGCCGTGCTCGGGGAGCTTCGTAACGAAGACGCTGTCCATCCCGTACGCCGAGAGGTCAACCGCCACGTTGGACTCGCTGCCGGCGTACTCGATCTCAAATCGTTCGGTCTGCACGAGGCGTTGGTGGTCGGGCGGCGTGAGCCGGAGGAGAATTTCGCCGAGGGTGAGAACCGTCATTGCAACCGTGCTGTGTCAAGAAGCAGTGTCTTCCCCCAAGGACATCCGATCCAACTCGGAAGTGGTCCCGAGGCTTCGCCGGGATCGCTTACCAGTGGAACATCGTGCCGTCTTCGAGTCGATTGACGGGCAGGTAGGCACGCTCGTACGGGTACTCGTCGGCCAATTCTTCGTCGTAGTCCACCCCGAGGCCGGGCGCGTCCCCTGGATGCAGGTACCCATCCTCGAACTCGTAGGCGTGCGGGAAGACCTCATTCGTCGCCTCGGTGTGTCGCATGTACTCCTGGATGCCAAAGTTCGGAACCCAGAGGTCAAAGTG
Organism: uncultured Salinivenus sp.; assembly: GCA_964426195.1. Taxonomy (GTDB): domain Bacteria; phylum Bacteroidota; class Rhodothermia; order Rhodothermales; family Salinibacteraceae; genus Salinibacter. The sequence continues at coordinate 25,437 of CAYRPX010000009.1, read as the reverse complement.
CAACGCCGCGGCCATCGTGACGGGCGAGAGGTCCGTGGCGCCGTGGAAGCCCGTCTTTACCTGATGAAACTCACACATGCCCGCGACCTTGCGCATGTGACTGATGCCCCCGCCGCGGAGCACCGACGTGCGCAGGTAATCGATGAGCTGCTCGGTGATGAGGAGCTGCGCGTCGTAGACGGTGTTGAACACCTCCCCCACGGCGAGGGGCGTGGTCGTGTGCTCGCGGATGCGGCGGAAGCCTTTCTGGAGCTCCTCGGAGATCGGATCCTCGAGCCAGAACAGGTTGTAGGGTTCCAGATCTTTGCCGAGGCGCGCGGCCTCGATGGGGGTGAGGCGGTGGTGGGCGTCGTGGAGGAAGTCCACGTCGTCCCCGTATTCGTCCCGCAGCCGTCGGAAGAGATCCGGAACGTGACTGAGGTATTTGTCCGTGTCCCAGACGTTTTCGGTGGGGAGGCCCTTCCCCGCAGGCTCATAGAAGAGGTCGCCGTGTCCCACCCCGTAGGTCGCATCGAGCCCCGGCACGCCGCACTGGGCGCGAACGGCCTCGTAGCCCATGTCGAGGTAGCGGCCCACCTCGTCGACCGTCTCCCCAATCGTCTCCCCCGAGGCGTGGCCGTAGACTTTGACGCCCGTCCGGCTGGCCCCGCCGAGCAGCTCGTACACGGGCACGTCGAGCGCCTTGCCCTTAAGGTCCCAGAGCGCCATGTCCACGGCCGATACCGCCGTCATCATCACGGGGCCGCGCCGCCAGTAGGCTCCTTTGTAAAGGTACTGCCAGATGTCTTCGATCTGGCGGGGATCCCGGCCGATGAGCGTGGGGCAGACGTGATCCTCGAGGCAACTCGCCACTGCCTTCTCGCGCCCGTTCAGCGTCGCGTCGCCGAGGCCGTACAGGCCTTCGTCCGTGTAGACCTTGAGCGTGACGAAGTTACGCCCGGGGCACGTGATGAGAACGTCAGTGTCGGTGATCTCCATCGGATGCGTTTGCGGGTTGGGCGTTAGCGCGTTAAAGGTTGGGATCGTTGAACGAGGGAAAGCGCGAGCCTGACCCGTTCGAAGTCCCCTCAGCGACGTTTCAAGGGCGCAGTAGGACGTATGCCGTTCCAACGCATAACGCAGGAACGCGTCAGAGCGTCTTTGATGAGAAGCCCCCGTCGACGGCAATGTGGGCCCCGGTGATGAAGGACCCGGCCTCCTCGGACGCCAGCAGGAGCGCCGTACCGATCAGCTCCTCGGCCTCCCCGAACCGGTTGGCAGGCGTTTGGCGCATGATGTCGTTGACGCGCTCCTCAGACAGAATCTCGCGGTTCTGTTCGGCGGGAAAGAAGCCGGGGGCGATGCAGTTGACCCGAATGTCCTCCGGCGCCCACTCCCGCGCCAGGTTTTCCGAGAGGTTCTTCAGTCCCGCCTTCGAGGCCCCGTAGGTGAACACCTTCGACAGGGGGGTGAGGGCGGCCATCGAGCTGACGTTGATGATGCTTCCGCCCTCGCCCTGGTCGATCAGATACGCACCGGCCACTTGGCACGCAAGAAAGACGCCCTTCAGGTTGACGTCCATGATGTGGTCCCATTCCTCCTCGTCGATGTCGAGGAAGGGTGTGTCGGCATTGACGCCGGCGGAGTTCACCCACACGTCGATTTGCCCAAACTGGTCGTCGACCGTGTCGACGAGGGCCTGCAGGTCAGACTTGGACGTCGTGTCGCACCGGACGAAGGTGGCGTTGCCTCCTTCCGACATGTCGGCCAGGGCGGCGGCCCGGTCCGTGCCGATCGCTTCGTTGCGACCCACAACGACCGTGTTGGCCCCGGCGCGGCACAGGCCCTCGGCGAGGGCTCCGCCAATTTCACCCGTTGCCCCGATGACGACGGCCGTTTGGCCGTCGAGTCCGAACTGCGTTTCGAGGTAATCGCTCATGTAGATTAGTGGAGGTTCAAGTTTGCGAGGTATCAGAGTGTGTCTCCTCTCCTTCCTGAACACCACGGATATGGTCACCGAGGTGCTGCTGGAGAGTCTCGTAGTGTTCCTCCTCGTGCTCGTTCAACACGGCGAAGAGTGCGTCTCTGAACCGCGGGGAGCCATTCGCCTGTGCGGTGAGGAGGGAGCCATACGTCAAGTGGAGCAGCTGACGGCCGTCGTCATCATCGAGGTAGGCCGGTTCCAGGGCCGGATCGGGGACGGTCTCCGGATTGGGGATGGTCTCCAGGTCGGTGGTAACGTGGTACGTCGCTCGGTCGCTCTCAAACCGCTCAAAGGCAAAGTCAACAATTTCTCGGAAGAGGGAGGGGGCGTGCCGCGCTGCGACCCGAAGCGCCTCCAGATAACTCGTGCCGGCCGTTTTCAGGTGGAGCCGGTCCCCTGCGTGGCGGCCCATGATGGGATAGACCGAAAACTTGTCGCTCCCGGAGTGGATGCTGAGCTTGTAGTCCCCCAGGGACGCCGCAATTTGGGCGTGCTTTGCAAAGTCCTCCTCAAATGCATTCAGCTCCCCAATGTAATCAATGCCTTTCTGAAAGTCCCCCACGAAACGCGGGGCAAGGCTCGTGACGTCAAGGTCGAGACGCTGGAGTTCGCTCGCGACGAACGCGTGTTCGTAGGGGCGAGTTGGGGAGGTGGTCTCGTCGATGGACATCTCAAGGTCGTAGGACGCCTCCGGACGTGCCTCGCGGTACCGGGCGGCCAGGTGGTCGGCCATCCTGCTCGTGTGGGCGAGGGCGGCTGCGTACTTTACGGCTGTTCGCTTGAGCGTCGATTCATCGAATGGGATGTGGACGCGTGATTCCCCTTCTCCGATCTCAATCGGAGCGTCGACGTAGCGGGTCACGCACTCTGCAGGGGTCGTGTCGAGCTCGTCCCACGGCAGGGCCTCGAACCGCTTGTCCAGCGCATCCCCCGCCAGCTCATCGGCCTCTAGGTCCACGTGGTCGGACGGGTCAATCGTGTACATCGTGTATCCAGCAGCAACGCAGCGGTCCACAGACTCCGTGGTTTTTAGGTGATCCGCGTCGGCCCCGAACCCCTCGTGATAGCCTTCCTGGAAGACGGCCCAGGTGACGTCGTCCAGCACCTCCTGGGGCGTCCGGGCGGTGCGCTCCATTTCCCGAATGGATTGCTGCGCCAGAACGGGGGACACGCCTGCCGATCGACAGGCCCGGATGTGGCCTGGGGTGGCGAGTCCCAGCCGATCCCCACATCCAAGTGCGGGGGTCGTCCCCAGTGGGTCTGGTGCCGTCCAGTCGAAGGTTGCTCGCAGGGCGTCGGCATTTTCCGGAGTGCAGGGGCACACGTGGAGGGGATCCCTAAAAGAGTCGATTGTGACCTCCGTCGTAAATGGAGAGACCGTGCTCCCAAGGATAATGAGCTTTCGGTCCGTCTGGCCGATTCGAACGAGGAGATAAGTGCTCCCCTCTCGCCGGTGCACGGAACGCTCATAGAGATGGACTGCTTCTCCGGTGTAGGCCGACACGTGCTCTACGATGGCCCGAAGGTCCTCCTCTGACTCGTCCATGTGGGTGTCCAGTTGATCCGGGGTGCGGGTGGGGAAGATTTAATAGCCGAACACGTACGGCAGCCACGTGCTGAGGAACGGCAGGTACGTGACGAGGAGCAGGGACACGACCATGGCCGCGTACAGGGGGAGCAGGGGACGCACCAGGCGGGTGATCGTCGTGTCGCCCACAGCCGCCCCCACGAAGAGTAAGGTCCCGACGGGCGGGGTGCAAATGCCGACGCACAGGTTCAACACGATAATGATGCCGAAGTGGATCGGGTCGATGCCCAGCTCGGTCACGATGGGCAGAAAGATGGGGGTAAAGATCAGCACGGCAGGCGTGATGTCCATGAAGGTGCCTACCGCCAGCAGCAGAATGTTGATGATGAGGAGCAGGCCCCACGTGCTGTCCGTGAGGGCCACGAGAGAGGCGGCCACGCCCTGCGGAATCTGCTCGTACGACAGGACCCAGGACATTGCGATGGAGGCCCCCACGAGCAGCAGGACGATGGCCGAAGTGTTGACCGTGTCGAGCAGCACGTCGTGCAAGTCCCCCCATCCGATTTCCCGGTAGACGAGAGCGAGCAAAAGGGCGTACAGGACCGCCACCGCCGCGGCCTCGGTGGCCGTGAAGATGCCGGCGACGATGCCGCCGATGACCACCACGAGCATAAACAGGCTGGGAATGGCCTCGACGAAGCGCCAGAGCGCGGTCGTCGGAGAAACGCGGTCGGAGGTCGGATAGTCGTAGCGGTACGCCCAGATTGCGGCCACCACCATCAGGGTGAGGCCAACAAGGAGGCCGGGCAGGTACCCGGCGAGGAAGAGGGCCCCGATGGAGACGCCCCCCGCCGCGAGCGAGTAGACGATGAGCACGTTGCTGGGCGGAATGATGAGTCCCGTCGACGCTGACGTGATGTTGACGGCCGCACTGAAGTTTTTGTCGTAGCCCTCTTTCTTCATCTGTGGCCCCATGAAGCCACCGACGGCAGAGGCGGCCGCCACGGCCGAGCCACTCACCGCTCCAAAGAGCATGGCTGCGAGGATGTTGACGTACGCAAGCGCGCCGGGGAGCATTCCCAGAAGCGCCTTCGCAAAGTCAACGAGTCGCCGGGCGATTCCCCCTTGATTCATGAGCTGTCCCGCAAGGACGAAGAACGGAATCGCCAACAGGGTGAAGGAGTCCACCCCCGTGGCCATGCGTTGGGCCACGGCGGTGACCGCCGGCAGGCTCTCGGCGGACAAGAGCATGGTGAGCGTCGTGGAGATCCCGAGGCAAAACGCAATCGGCACCCCGATTGCGAGGAGCGCCACGAAACTAATCACCAAAACGACGACGGCGAGCCAACTCATGTGTCGGATCGGGTGGGTCGGAAGAAGGCGGTTGTGTCGGGCAGTTCCTTACGCGGCCATCGGCGTGTCTTCGCCCGAGGGGCCCGCCCCTCGGTAGAGCTGGAGGGCGTGCAGCCCGAGGTACACGAGCATAACGAGTCCACTGAGCGGGATAACCGTGTAGACTGCCCAGAGGGGCCACCCTAGCGAGGGGGAGGTCTGGCCGAGCGTCGCTTGAATGTAGACGAATCGACCCCCGCCCACCAACATCACGAACAGCGCAAATGTGCCCACGCAGCCGAGGATGAGGAACTGCACGACGCGCAGGGCCCGTCCACTCAGCTTTTCAAGGAGAAGCTCGAGGGCGAGGTGGCCGCGCTGGCCTACCACGTAGCTCGCCCCCAGGATGCTCAGCCAAATCAGGAGATACCGGGCCAGTTCCTGGGTGACCGTGCTGGGGTCTCCAAGGAGAAACCGGCTAGTGACTTGCCAGAGCACGTTCAGGACCGCCACCGCCATCATCACGACGAGCACGGTTCCGAGAATGCGATCAAGGCCCTTCTTGAAGCGCGTCCAGAACGAAGGCGTCTGCGGCATGAAAGTGTACGGATTAGTTTGTGGCTGCCGTGGCGGAGGTGTCGTTGGTCGCTTCGTCCATGTTGCGAATCCGTTGGAAGAGCTCGTAGACCTTCGGCTGGTTTTGCCGATAGTTCTCATAGAGTGGCGATACGGCCTCCCGGAACGGCGCCAGTTCCGGCTCTATGATTTCCACTCCCGCCTCCTTCACTGTCTTCATGGCCTCCGCCGTGGCCTCGTCCCAGAGTTTCTTCTGGTACTGCGCGGACGCGTCGGCCGCCTCTTGCAGCCACTCCCGCTCCTGCGGCGAGAGGCGCTCCCAGAGGTGGGTGCTGGCCAGAAGAACGTCGGCGGGCGCAGAGTGGCGATCCAGCGAGTAGTAGTTGCACAGCTCGTAGTGGCGGGTCGTGTGAAAGCTGGGAGGGTTGTTCTCCGCCCCGTCGACGACTCCCTGCTGCAGGGCCGTGTAGAGTTCTCCAAAAGAAATGGGCGTGGCGGACCCGCCGAGCCGATTGACCATCTCGATCGCGACCGGACTCTCCTGCGTGCGGATCTTCAGGCCCTTCAGGTCGTCCGGCGTGCGAATGGGCGTGTCGACCGTGTAGAAGCTCCGCCAACCGGCGTCGTAGAACGTGAGGCCCCGAAGCCACACCGACTCGCCGGACCGAAGAATCTCGCGACCAATCTCCCCCTCCATCACCGCAAATCGGTGCTCATCGTCGGTGAAAGTGTATGGCAGTCCGAACACCTTATACGGATCGGCGAAGCTCTCCATGACCGACGCCGAGACCTTTGTCATGTCCAGCACCCCAATCTGGAGCAGTTCTAGACACTGGCGCTCGGTACCGAGCTGCTCACTCGGATAGATGTCGATGCGCATCTGGCCGTCGGACTTTTCGGCGACGCGGGTCGCCATGCGCTCCATGGCCTTGTGGACCGGGTGCGTCACGTCCAGGCCGTGGCCGAGCTTAATCACGGTCTGGTCTTCCGGGGTGCACCCGCTTGTCGCGGCGCCGGTCCCGAAGAGCAGGAGGAGAAGGAAGGCGTTTTGACGGAGGCGATCGATCACGACACGCGCACTCATTTTATATTTGGGAAACCATTCCGTACCATTAAACGGCGGAGTCAGCGGCTTCTGTCACACGAAAAGGGAGCCCAGAGCCCCATGGCTGTGGCGACGCTGCGTCGAGTGCAAGCGAGCGCTGCCTCCTCGGCGGCAAATCGGAGTCCTGAATGGGGGTGCGGGAGAGGCATCGGAGGGGCGCAAGGAGCTGTGCTCGGGAGAACAGGGGACACGGAGATGGAATCACGGACGGCCCGTGAATCAAGCGAATGTGCCGAAAAATGTCAAGAGGTAATAAACTGGAAGGGGGCGACCCCGGCCAGAAGCCAAGCTGCTCAGTCTTCATCATTTGGGGAGGAGCCTCTTGCAAAGTCTGATTCTGTCGTCAAGCGATCCCGCAGACTTTTGGGACCAGAATTCGGGAAAATCGTGAGAAAGACTCGTTTTTTTGTAAACCGCTGATCGTTCCTCCCACATCGTCGTGACAGACTCCGGAGCCTCTTCCGTCGCTGCGTCGTCCCATCCCCACGAAATGATTCGCCCCGGGCGCTCGATCACGGGCATCTCGGCGACGCTTCTCCCGTTTACCGAGGAGGGAACGGTCGACTGGGAAGGGTTCGAGACCCATCTGGTTCGCACCGCGGACGCGGGACTCGTTCCGGCGGTGAACATGGACACGGGTTACGTGAACCTGCTGGACGACGAGACGCGACGTCGGGTGCTGGAGCGCACGGAGCGCACGCTGGGGGACCGGTCCTTCGTCGCCGGGGCGTTCGTGGACGACGCGCCCGGGGATGACCTCGACCTCGATGTCTATCGTCGCCGGATCGACGAGATTCAACAGCACGGCGGTACGCCCATCATCTTTCAGTCCTACGGTCTGACTCAGCAGAATCCAGGCGACATTCTGGAGGCGTACCGGGCTCTTGGGCGGGATTGCCCGGCGTACATCGCCTTTGAGCTGGGAACCATGTTCGCACCGTTCGGCTCGATCTACGACCTGGACACCTACGCTGGGCTCATGGAGATTCCCGAGTGCATTGGGGCGAAGCATTCGTCGCTAGACCGCGAGCTCGAGTGGGAACGGCTGGCCCTGCGCGATGAACGAGCGCCCGACTTTAAAGTGTTTACGGGCAACGACCTTGCGATCGACATGGTCAAATACGGCAGCGACTATCTGCTGGGCCTGAGCACGTTTGCTCCGGATCTTTTTGCCCGTCGCGATCAGTTCTGGGCAGAGGAGGATGATTCCTTTTACGCCCTGAACGACCTTCTTCAGTATCTGGGCTTTTTTGCCTTCCGCGAGCCGGTGCCCGCCTACAAACATAGTGCAGCCCAATTTTTGACAGTGCGGGGCTGGCTCGACGATTCCTCGCCCCATCCAGAGGGGGAGCGCCGGCCCGAGAGCGACGAGCCTATTCTTCGCAACATCGCCGAGCGTCTCAGCACCTGGACGCCGTAGTCTCCGAGCCCGAGTATCCTCAGGTGGAGAGGGCTCCCTTGTTCGCAACCCTTTCTCAATTTGACTTCTAATTGCACCGATGGAGACCGTAGACTTAGCCGACACGAACGGGCGCAGTTACCCTGCCCGTCGAGTCACAAAGAACCTCGTCGGGGGCTCCTCTCCGATCGAGGCTGACGGCTTTTGCATGGGCGTTGCCACGCTTGCTCCCGAAGGCGGGCAGGTCCCCTGGCACAACCATCCTCAGGAGGAGGTCTACATCGTTCTCGAAGGCACTGGAGAGATGTGTATAGGCGACGAGCGGGAAGAGGTGACGGCGGGACAGGCGGTCTACATTCCCTCGAACGAATACCACCAGCTTACGAACGTTGGGACCGAGCCGCTGGAGATGCTGTACTGTTATGCCCCGGCCGGTGACGTAGACCATTGGAAGCACGAGCTGAACGGCACGTTGCCTGAGGCCGGCGAGGACGCTCCGCCACTGCCCGACGGGGCACACCCCCAGCACACCGGCGCCCCCTGAGAATGTCTTCCTGTGCCGAACGGGCCTCGAGTTTGACGATCCGTTGACAATGACCCACAAAGACTAAAACGATCAGCTGTGAGTTTCTGTTGCAACGAGTCCTTGTTGCACCATAGTCCCCGCTCGGTCCAGATTTGCGGTATTGCTTCCGTATGCTGGGGCCACGTTCGCGACATACGCTCCAGATTCCTCCCCCCGCGCATTTGACCGATGCCGACCTCTACGCGTGTGCTCACCAGTTTTATTCGCATCCTCGCCGCCGCCGTGCTTTTTGGCGCCTGCGGGCAGTCCGCCACCAAGGATGGGGCTGCCGACCGGGACGCCACGTGGTGGCGTGGCAATATGCACACCCACTCGCTCTGGAGTGATGGGGATGATTTTCCGGAGATGATCACCCAGTGGTACAAAGAGGAGGGATACGACTTTCTCATGTGGAGCGACCACAACGAGATTCAGAACGACGGAGATCGCTGGATTGATGTACAGCGTGCCAGTGGCCGCGACGTTTACGAGCACTACCGGGAGGCCCTTGGCGACGACTGGGTCGAGACGAAAGAGCGGGGCGATACTTTATTCGTGCGTCTGAAGCCGTTTGAGGAATACCGTGGGCTATTCGAGGAGCCAGGTGAGTTTTTGCTGGTCCGCGGAGAAGAGATCACCGATGAAAAAGTGGTTCACGTGAACGCCACGAACCTGGAGCACCACATTGCTCCACAGGGCGGAGAAACGGTGCGGGATGTCATCCAGCGCAACGTCGATGCCGTGCTGGAGCAGCGCCGCGAAACCGACCGTCCGATGTTTCCGCATCTGAACCATCCGAACTTTCACTATGCGGTCACCGCTGAGGATCTGGCCAAGGTGGAGGAGCTCCAGTTTTTCGAGGTCTTCAATGGACATCGGGGCGTGAACAACTATGGGGAAGGCGCGCCCCCCGTGGGCCTCGACCGTCTCTGGGACATTACGCTGACGCTTCGGCTGTTGCGGGGATACGACATGCTCTACGGGCTCGCTGTCGACGATGCCCATGATTATGAGCACAGTTCCGAGGAGGTGGCGCAGCCGGGCCGAGGGTGGGTCATGGTGCGGGCGGCCGAGCTTACACCAGAGTCGATCATCGCGTCGATGGAAGCGGGCGACTTCTACGCGACGACGGGGGTCGATTTCGAGGCGGTTCGGCGCGAAGACAACCGGTTGTCCGTGAACGTCGACACCGAGCCGGACGTCGACTATACGATCCAGTTTATTGGCACGCCGGCCACGGTCGACACGACGAGTCGGCCCGTCACCGACGAAGCCGGGGAACCGCTGCGGACCACCCGCCAGTATACGGATGAGATTGGGGCGGTTCTCAAGGAGGTTGAGGGCCCGGAGGCCCATTACGCCCTGACGGGAGAAGAGCTCTACGTGCGGGCGAAGGTCATCTCGTCGAAGCCCCATCCGAATCCCTTTGCCGAGGGAGATCCGGAAGTCGCGTGGACACAGCCCGTCCGACCGGAGTAACATCGATTTCGGTGGGAAATAGCTGAGTAGCGACGCACGTACGCGTCCGCCCACTCGCAAATTCTTTGTAGACGGTAGAAGGGACAGTGCCGGTCTGAGGTCCTACCTGCCGATTGCTGCACACGATCGTTTTTCGACAGTCAAAAACCTTTCAAGGAGCATGGACGACCAGAAGACCCGCGAGATTGGGATCATCCTGGACGGAGTGACCGGCCGGATGGGGACGAACCAGCACCTGAAGCGCTCGATTTTGCCGATCCTGGAGCAGGGGGGCGTGGTTCTGGGAGAGGGGCAACACCTCCTTCCCGATCCAATTTTGGTCGGCCGAAACCCGGACAAGTTGCGGCGCCTCTCCGAGGAGGCCGGGGTCGAGAAGTGGACGACCGACGTGGACAGCGCGCTCTCGGACGAGCACAACGAGGTGTACTTCGACGCGAAGGTTACGGAGCTCCGGCACGAGAGCGTCTCGCGCGCTCTGGAGGCCGGAAAGCACGTTTATTGCGAGAAGCCTTCGGGAGTCAGCACCGACGAGGCGCTCGACCTCTATCATCAAGCCGAGGAGGCAGGCGTCGTCCACGGCGTAGTACAGGACAAACTCTGGCTGCCGGGGCTCCGGAAGCTCAAGCGGCTCGTAGACACAGGGTTTTTCGGAGAGATTCTGTCGATTCGCGGCGAATTTGGGTACTGGGTCTTTCGGGGAAATCACGTCCCCGCTCAGCGCCCGTCCTGGAACTACCGCGCGGAGGACGGTGGGGGGATCATTCTGGACATGCTGTGCCACTATCGATACATTCTGGACAATCTGTTTGGGAAGGTGCGGTCGGTTTCGTGCCTGGGGATGAAGCACATCGACAAGCGCTGGGACGAAGCGGGTGAGCCCTACGAATGTACCGCCGAGGACGCCGCCTACGCCACGTTTGAGCTCGAGAACGACATTGTGGTGCAGCTCAACTCGTCGTGGGCCACGCGCGTTCGGCGCGACGATCTGCTCACCCTGCAGGTCGATGGTACGAAAGGTTCGGCCGTGGCGGGGCTTCGGGACTGCGTAATGCAGCCACTGGACGCCACGCCCAAGCCGGTGTGGAACCCCGACGAAGATACCCCCCACAGCTTCTACGACGATTGGGTGCCCGTCGCCACGCAGCAGGAGCACGAGAACGCCTTTAAGACGGAGTGGGAGCTGTTTCTGAAGCACGTGGCCGCGGAGGAGCCCTTTCCCTGGGATCTCCTCGAAGGGGCCAAGGGGGTGCAGCTCGCCGAAAAGGGCTACGAGTCGTCTACACAACGCGCCTGGTTGGAGGTGCCTCCGCTTGTAGAGTAACCCGATCCCCCAAGGCTCATGGAGCCGAACCGACGGCGCCTGTACTGGAGATTGTGTTACGGAGGGATCATCGTCCTTTCCGTGATCGCGTTTACGCCCCTCGTCATTCCGAGTGGGACGTACCGCCCGATGCTGATGGGCATGCCATACACCCTCTGGGTCGGCATTCTCCTCACAGTGCTCGCGGTGGGACTTACCTACGGAGCCACGCAGGTCTATCCCGTCCGCGAACCGTCCGATGAACAATCGACTGAGACAAACGCCCCCATCGACTCGTGACTTTTTGGCTCTGGATACTGGGAGGCCTCTACGCCGCCGGCCTTGCGGTCTTTGCCTTTCAGGGATGGCAGTTCGCCGAGGATCCCGACGACTACATTACGGCGGGATCGAACATTGGAGTACTCATCGGCCTGCTCACCTATTCGGCCACCCTGTTCAGCACGTTTACGCTGATGGGGATGCCGGATTTCTTTCGGAATCATGGCGTGGGCGCGTGGGTCTTTCTGGCGGTGTCCGACGCCGTGCAGGTCTTTCTGGTGGTCTGGTTCGGGTACCACCTGCGCAAACGGGCCCAGCGACTCGGGTATCGGGGGACAGCGGGACTCCTGAGCGCAGCCTACGACAACCCGTGGGCCGGATACGTATTCTTCGGGGGCGTTTTTCTGTTTCTCGTTCCATACGTGGCCATTCAGGTGCGCGGGTTGGCCATCTTCCTGGAGGCAGTCTTCCCGGAGGCGCTGCCCGCCTGGGCCTGGTCCACGAGCATCGTGGTTGCGATGCTCGTGTACAGTGAGGTGGGAGGGCTTCGGGCCATCATTTACAGTGACGTGCTCCAGGGCCTCACGCTCCTGACGGTTATCTGGATTGTCGGCGTCGGTTGCGTGAATCACTTCGGCGGCGTAGGGGCGATGTTCGAGCAGGTCGGGCAGACGGATGAGGCCCTCCTCTCGACGCCGGGGCCGGAGGGACTCTTCAGCCGGCAGTGGTTGGTGGCCTCGTTCTTCGGGGTCGTCCTTCTTCCGGTCACACAGCCGCAGCTCACCACGCGACTCATGGTGATGCGTTCAACGGAAAAGATGAACCGTATGGCGGTCTCAATCGGAGGGTTTGCCATCGCGATTCTCCTGCCCGTGGTGGCAATTGGGATGTACGGGGCGGTGGAGTACGGAGAAGCAAGCACCCGGGCGTTTCTTTCCAACGTGCTGCTCTTCGAACAGACAGGCATCGTGGGGGCGGCCGCCGTCGTCGGCTTGCTCACAGCGGCCATGTCCACGGCCGACTCCCAGCTCTTTGCGCTGGGCACGGAACTGCGCTCGATGCTGTCCGGTGATGAGGAGGTAGTTCTTCGCCGGACGAAGCTGGCCATCACCGTGTTTGGGATTCTTGCCCTCCTCTTTTCGATTTTTAGCAGCGACCGGCTCGTCCTTCTGGCCCGTGTGAGCTTCAACGGGACGGCCCTGCTTGCCCCGCTCGTGATTGCGGGCGTGTTTTCCACGCGCCGACCGGGATCAGAAAATATTTTCGCGGCGGGTGGGGCGCTGGCATTGTTTCTCGGGTCCCTCATCGGAGTGGTGCCCGAAGAGATTGGACCGGTTCGGCTCGACCTGCTCCTGCTCGTGGTCGTGGCCCTCTTTACCGCGGCGACGGTACTCTATCGACACTACCGCGCCCCGGTGGCCGCCTGACGTTGATGGAGCGGGTTGTCCGGCCCGCCCAATTCGTGCCCGACTGCCTTCTTCGAGGGGGGAGACGCTGCAAATTATTATTCAGCCTTCGAGGTTACAGATATGGCCCATTCGCGCATCCTCGATCTTCTGGACCGCTGGACCGCACGCACAGCGCCGCAAGAAGGGGAACAGTGGCTGAAGGAGAAGCGCGAGGAGATTGCCGGCGGGGCGCCCCGCCGCGTCTTCTACACCTCCTTTAGCGCCGTGCCGCGCTACGTCGGGAAGGCGGACCTGGATCTGTCCGCGGCCGACCGGGAGGCGGCCCACGCCGCGCGGGCCGGCTGGCAGCCGACCGGCTGGAGCGTCGACCAAGCGGGGCGCGTCTTGCTCGCCTTGAGCCTTCCCCACGAGGACGCGGACGAGTACCGCGCGGTCCTCGATCGCGTGTTCGAGCACGCCGACGTGGGCGAGTCGGTGGCGCTGTGCCTGGCCCTGCCGTTGCTTCCACGTCCGGACGTGCATCGGGAGCGGGCGGCCGAGGGGGTGCGCAGCAACATGACCGCCGTGCTGGCGGCCGTGGCCTTGCGCAACCCGTACCCTGCCGAGCAGTTCGGCGACACGGCTTGGAATCAGATGGTTCTCAAGGCCTCCTTCGAGGGCCTTCCGCTCCACGAGATTTACGGGCTCGACGACCGGGCCAACGAAGAGCTCGCTCGCATGCTGGTCGACTACGCCCACGAACGGTGGGCCGCCGACCGGTCGGTGTCGCCCGATCTGTGGCGGCCTGTGGGGCCGTTTGCCACCGGGGCGGTGCTGGACGACCTGGAGCGCGTGCTCGCCGAGGGGGAGGGCGCCGAGCGCAAGGCCGCGGCCCTGGCCCTCCACCAGAGCCCCGACGAGCGGGCCGACGAACTTCTGGCTGAAGATCCGGAGCTTCGCCGGGCCGTAAGGGAAGAGACCCTTACCTGGGACTCGTTTGCCGACGAACACTCAGGCCCGTCGACGTAACTTCCTCCTCTTGCCTCGCCATTGACCTATTGCACCCGACGCATCCACTCCTATGTCGGACTCGACGTTTCAGGACATGATGTTCATCGATCCGCACGTGCACATGGTGTCGCGCACCACCGACGACTACGAGGCGATGCGCGACGCGGGCGTCGTGGCCCTCATCGAACCGGCGTTCTGGCTGGGCCAGCCGCGCACCAGCATCGGGGCATTCGAGCACTACTTCAGCATGCTCGTGGGCTGGGAGCGATTTCGGGCAGGGCAGTTTGGCATCCGGCACTACTGCACCATCGGCCTCAACGCCAAAGAGGCCAACAACGAGCCCCTCGCCGAGGAGGTGATGGAGCTTCTTCCGCTCTACGCGTGCAAGGAAGGGGTAGTGGCAATCGGCGAGATTGGATACGACGACATGACCGAGGCCGAGGAGCGCTTCTTCCACGAACAGTTGGCGTTAGCGAAGGAGCTGGACATGCCCGTGATGGTCCATACGCCCCACCGCAACAAGAAGGAGGGCACAAGCCGGTCGATGGACCTTTGCGAGGAGCACAACCTCGATCCCTCGCGCGTCGTCATCGACCACAACAACGAGGAAACCGTCGAGGAAGTGCTCGACCGCGGCTTCTGGGCGGCGTTTACGATCTACCCGGAGACCAAAATGGGCAACGAGCGCATGGTCGAGATCGTCCGCGAGTACGGGTCGGAGCGCATCTTCATCGACAGCGCCGCCGACTGGGGCGTGAGCGACCCGCTGGGAGTGCCGAAGACGGCAAAGCTGATGCTTCAACGCGGCATTCCCGCCGCCGACGTGCGGGCCGTCTGCTACGAGAACCCGCTGGCGGCCTACGGCCAGAGCGGGCAGATGAACGAAGAGGACTGGCTCGATCCCCCACCCATCGACCAGCGTCAGCACTATCAGGGCAATTCAGTGCTCCGCGGCGGACGCGATCCGGTGGTCGAGGACCCATCCGAACGGAAAACGGACAGCCTGATTATCGAGTAATCACGTCCGCGGCCTCTGCCCTCCTTCCCCATCTTTGCCTCAACAACTCGAATGGTAGACGTTCGGGCGTACCTGCAACTGCTGCGGCCCGCCAACGTGGTGACGGCCTGGGCGGACGTGCTCGCCGGTGCGGCCGTCGCCGGGGTCTCGGTATCCCTTGCGGGCGGAACGACAGGGCCAGAGGTCGGACCTGTGGGCTGGCTCCTCGTGGCGACCACGGGACTGTACGGCGGTGGTGTCGTGCTCAATGACGTGTTCGACGCCGACGTGGACGCCGACGAGCGGCCGGAGCGGCCCATTCCGAGCGGACGGGCTTCCCGGCGCGGGGGCGCCCTGTTCGGCGGTACGTTGCTTTTGGGTGGAGTCGCGGCGGCATGGCTGGTAGGAGTTGGCAGTGCCTTTTTGGCCGCGGGGATCGCCGGCGCCGCCGTGCTGTACGACAGGTGGGCCAAGGCCCACGTCGTTCTCGGTCCGCTCACGATGGGACTCTGCCGGGGGGGCAACCTACTTCTAGGGGTGAGTCTCGTGCCGGAAATGATGGCGTCGGCCTGGTACCTGCTGGGTCTTCCCGTAGCGTATGTTGGGGCGATCACGGCCATCAGCCAAGGGGAGGTCCACGGCGGGACGACCCGCACGGGGGCCGCGGCGGTGACACTAGTGAGCGCGGTCATTGCCGGACTACTGGGACTGGCCGCGCGGGGAGACTACGTCCTCTTTTACGCGGCGCCGTTCGCGCTCTTTTTTGCCATCCGGGTCCTCCCCCCGTTTGGGCGGGCGGCCCGCACCCCGGAGCCAGACCTCATTCAACAGGCCGTGAAAGCGGGAGTGACGAGCCTCATTCCGCTCAACGCCACGCTGGCAGCTGGCTTCGGAGGCTGGGTGTACGGGCTCGGCGTTCTCGCTCTTCTGCCGGTTTCGATGGGCCTCGCCCGTCTGTTCGCCGTCACGTGAAGCATTAGACACCAGACTGTACCATCACGTAGTATCCATCGAGCATGGAGCCGATTCAGCAGGACTTTTCGGTTCAGTTCTCCTACGAGGTGCACTTTACGGAAGGCCTCTTCGACCCCGACAACCCGTTGCTTGCCGACGCCATTGACCGGCACGACGAGCCGGGGCCGAAGAAGGTGATTGCCGTGGTGGACGAGGGCCTATTGCCCCACTACCCGGATCTGCTCGACCGGATCGAGGCGTACGCCCGCTCGTATTCGGAGAGGCTCACGCTCGAAGCTGATCCCCTTACGGTTCCGGGGGGGGAAGCGGCGAAAAACGACCCGTCCCTCGTCGAGGAGCTCCACGAAGCAATCTACGAGGCGCGCCTGGACCGGCACGCGTTCGTGCTGGCCGTTGGCGGCGGCGCGGTGCTCGACCTTGCGGGCTACGCCGCCGGCACGGCCCACCGGGGCATTCGCCTGATTCGGGTGCCCACGACGGTCCTCTCGCAGAACGACTCGGGGGTCGGGGTCAAAAATGGCGTCAACGCCTTCGGCACAAAAAACTTTCTGGGGACCTTCGCGCCGCCCTTTGCCGTCCTGAACGACATCTCCTTCCTGCGGACGCTCGATGACCGGGACTGGCGGGCCGGTGTCGCTGAGGCGATCAAGGTGGCCCTCATCAAAGACGCAGACTTCTTCGAGACCCTCCAGGACCAGGCCCCGGACCTTGCGCCGCCCACGCGGGACCTGGGTGCGATGACACAGGTCGTGTACCGCTGCGCCGCGCTTCACGCTGAGCACATCGCGACCTCCGGGGATCCCTTCGAGATGGGGAGCTCGCGCCCGCTCGACTTTGGACACTGGGCCGCCCACAAGCTGGAGGAGCTGACCAACTACGAGCTGCGCCATGGCGAAGCAGTGGCGCTTGGCATCGCGCTGGACTGCGTGTACGCGCACCTCACCGGGCGCCTCAAAGCTGGGCCCCTCGGTGAGATTCTTTCTTTGATGGAGACGCTCGGGTTTGCGCTCTACGTTCCGGAGATGGACACCCGTCTCGATGAGCCCGAACACCCTGGCTCCCTGTTCGAAGGACTCGACGCGTTTCGGGAGCATCTGGGCGGAGAGCTGACGATTATGCTCGTCGATGACATCGGACAGAGCGTCGAGGTCCACGAGGTGGACCGAGCCCTGTACCGGGAGGCCGTGGCCCTCCTCCGCGCCCGGCACGGGGAGGGGGAAGCCATGCAGACCTTGCAATAGATGGACCTTGCAATCGACCCCTGCATCGACCGGTGCCATGAAACACACTGTCCTCCGCATCCTGAACGGAACCATGATGGTCCTCTTTGCGGCGGCGGCCGCGGCGCAGTACAACGATCCCGACCCGGCGCTCTGGATGACCACCTACGGGGCGGCGGCCGTCTGCTGTGCCCTCTTTTTGGTTGGATGGAGAGCCCGCATCCTCGCGGCGGTTTTGGGCGGGGCCTACGCGCTGGGGGCCCTCTATCTTCTGGCTCGCGTATACGGCACGGCAGGCTTTCTCGACCCGACTGGGCAGGAAATGATCGGCGTCACCGAGCCGGGTCGGGAGATGGTGGGGCTTTTCCTCGCGGCCGGATGGACCGGTGTGCTCGCGCTGGCGGGAGGGCAGCCTGAATCGAGCGATTTCAATTAAACAAGCAATGCGGGACGCAGGGGGGCGGCTATGTTTTCTTCAGGCCCTGTGGGACGAAACTCTGGGCGCCTCAACAACCATCGCGGACCGCAGCGGAATTTGGCATCACTACATCAGGACAGTAACACGACATAACCCCTCCCCAGAATCGTGCGTGTCGGCTCGGGCCCCTCTTTTCACCTCACGTATTGCACCAACGTCCACCCCGGAGGGACGTGGACGGAGGTGGCATCGAGCCTGAAGCAGCATCTGCCCCCCCTGAAGGCGGCGCTGTCCCCGTCTGCCCCTTTTGGTGTGGGGCTGCGCCTTTCGGACCAGGCCAGTCGCGAGCTGCTCGACGGCGATCGTCTCGACCGGTTCCAGTCGTGGCTCGACGACCAAGGCCTCTACGTCTTTACGATGAACGGCTTTCCGTACGGGCGCTTCCACGGAGAGACGGTGAAAGATCAGGTGCACGCTCCCGACTGGCGCTCGACCGAGCGGGTCGCGTACACCCGCCGCCTCGCCCATATCCTCGCTGCGCTCGTGCCCGAGGGCCTGACGGGCAGCATCTCGACCTCGCCGCTCTCCTACGAGCCGTGGCTCGGTGCAGGCGAACGGACAGAGGTGCTGCGCACGAGCAGTCGCCATCTTGCCGAGGTGGCCGCCACACTCGCCCAAATTGAGGAAGAGACGGGCCGCCATCTTCACGTCGACCTCGAACCGGAGCCAGACGCCCTCCTCGCAAACATCGCCGAGTCGGTGGCCTTTTTTGAAGACTGGCTCTGGCCGGTGGGGAGCGATCATCTCTCCGGCCAGATCGGATGCTCGCGAGAAGAGGCGCAGGCGCTGCTGCGCCGCCACGTGCAGCTCTGCTACGACACCTGTCACTTTGCCGTCGAGTACGAGGCGCCGGAAACGGCGTTCGAGAAGTTTCAAGAGGTGGGCATTCCTGTCGGGAAGATCCAGCTGAGTGCCGCGCTTCGGGTGCCCCTGACGCCGAACAATCGGGAGGCCGTTCGGGAGCGCCTCCGGCCCTTTGCAGAAGCGACCTACCTCCATCAGGTTGTGGAACGGCAGGCCGACGATTCGCTCCGCGCCTATCCCGACCTCCCGGACGCGCTGCCCCATGTCGACCGCAAGACGGCCCGGGAGTGGCGCGTGCACTACCATGTGCCGCTCTTCACCGACGCCTACGACGGGCTGGAGACGACCCGCGACCACATCCCCCGTACGCTTGACCTACTGTCCGAAGATCCGGTCTGCATCCATCTGGAGATGGAAACTTACACCTGGAGCGTGCTCCCCCCGGCGCTGAAAACCGACCTCACGACCTCCCTCCAGCGGGAGTACGAGTGGGTTCTCGCTGAAAGTACAAACACCGAGCCCGAATTATGAAGAAGACCGTCGTTTTAAACGTCGTCGGATTGGCACCTGAACACCTCGGGGTGGACACCCCCTTCCTCGCCGATTGGGCTTCCCGCGGGCGGCAAGTGCCCGTGGAGCCCATCCTGCCGGCCCTTACCTCGTCCGTACAGGCCACATACCTCACGGGGACCCCGCCGCGCGAGCACGGCATCGTGGCGAACGGATGGTACCTGCGCGACCTGTCCCGCGTACGCTTCTGGATGCGGTCGGGACGGCTCATTCAGGGTCCCAAGATCTGGGACGACGCCCGGAAAGAGGACGACGACTTTACGTGCGCGAACCTGTTCTGGCGCTATGCTACCTACTCCGGGGCCGACTACGTGGTCGTGGAGCGCCCAATGTATCCATCCGACGGCCGTAAGATTCCGGACCTCTACACGACGCCTTCGGACTTCCGCTTCGAGCTTCAGGACGAGCTGGGCCAGTTTCCACTCTTTAACTTCTGGGGCCCAACGGCGTCGATTGAGTCGAGCCAGTGGATCGCCGAGTCGGCCAAGCTGACCGACCAGAAGTACGATCCCACCCTGTCGCTCGTCTACCTGCCCCATCTCGATTACAACCTCCAGCGCCTCGGACCGGACGATCCGGAGCTCTCGGAGGACCTGCAGGCCATCGACGCCGTCTGCGAGGACCTGATTCCCTTTTACGAGGAGCGAGGAGCACAGGTGATCGTGGTGTCGGAGTACGGAATCGGGCCGGTCGACCGGCCGGTCTCGCTTAACCGACGGCTCCGCCGGGAGGGGCTGCTCCGGCTCCGCGAAGAGCTGGGCCGGGAGCTGCTGGTGCCCGGCGCCTCCGACGCCTTTGCCGTGGCCGACCACCAGATTGCCCACGTCTACGTGCAGAACGCCTCGCGCCGCGAGGAGGTGCGCGACATCGTCGCCAGCACGCCCGGTGTGGGCCGAGTGCTCGGCCCCAAGGAGAAGGCCGAGGTCGGGCTCGACCATTCCCGGGCCGGCGAGTTCGTGGCCGTCGCCGAGCCGGACGCGTGGTTTACCTACTACTACTGGCTCGACGAGGACCGCGCACCGGACTTCGCGCCGACCGTCGATATTCACCAGAAGCCCGGCTTCGATCCTGTTGAGCTCTTCATGGATCCTGATCTCTGGGCGCCTAAGCTACGGGCGGCGGGACGCCTCCTCCAGAAAAAGATGGGCTTCCGCTACCTGATGGACGTGATCCCAACCCATGGTGACCTGATAGGAGGATCGCATGGACGGCTGCCCGCGGATCCCAAAAGCGGGCCGCTCCTCATTACGCAGCAGCCCGATTCCGTCTCCGAGGATCAAGTTCACGCCACGGAGGTCCGGGACGTGATTTTTGACCACCTCCGCACGTAGTCGGTATGCCCCGAGTGGGCTCGACCGATCCACAGGCTAGGGCACGGATGGTTGCGTCTCGTTTTCCTACCTTATATTCTCCCCCCTGATTTGCCGGAGAGGCATTGGGGGTCAGGTGCGTTGGGACGGACCTGTATTCTCTTTCGAAGACTCTTTTCTTATTAGCTGTGCCCGTCCGCTATGGAAATGGAGGCTGCCGTATCGTTCACGCTGTTGGACTACATTATCTTCGGCGTCTACCTCTTTGTCATTGTGGGGCTTGGCCTCTGGGTCTCACGGGAGGAGGAGGGAGAGAAGAAAGACAGTGCCGACTATTTTTTGGCGAGCAAAGCGCTTCCGTTTTGGGCCATCGGCTCCTCGCTCATCGCGGCCAACATCTCCGCTGAGCAGTTTATCGGCATGTCCGGCTCGGGCTTTCGCGTGGGGCTAGCGATTGCGTCCTACGAATGGATGGCGGCGGTCACCCTTCTGGTGATTGCCTACTTTTTTCTGCCCATCTACCTGGAGAAGGAGATCTACACGATGCCGCAGTTTCTGGAGGAGCGCTACGACGGACGGGTGCGGATGCTGCTGGCCATCTTCTGGCTGCTGGTGTACGTCTTCGTAAACCTCACGTCCGTGCTCTACATGGGGGGCCTCTCGATGAACGTGATTATGGGCCTTCCGCTCTGGGGATCGGTCGTGGGGTTGGCCCTCATCGCCACCACCTACAGTTTGTACGGAGGCCTCAAGGCAGTCGCCTGGACCGACGTGGTACAGGTGGTAGTGCTGATTGGCGGCGGGCTACTCACCACCTGGGTGGCGCTCGACGCCTACGGCGGCGATGCCGCGGGCCCGATCGGCGGCTTTGCGCAACTGGTTGGCGACGCGGGAAACCGCTTTAACATGATTCTCTTTGAGGGGGAGCTTATGTACCGCAACGATGCCGGAGAACTGAAGGATGCCTACCAGCTGCTCCCGGGGCTGAGTGTAATTATCGGCGGGCTTTGGGTCGCCAATCTCTTCTACTGGGGCTGCAACCAGTACATCATCCAGCGCGCCCTGGCGGCGGAGAGCCTCAAGGAGGCGCAGCGAGGCCTCGCCTTTGCTGGCTACCTGAAGCTGCTCCTGCCTCTCATCGTGGTGGTGCCGGGCATCGTGGCGTTTGCGCTCGACGCGCCCATCCAGCGGGGCGATGAGGCGTATCCCTGGCTGCTCGGGGAGTATGTGGGGTCGGGCTTCCGAGGGCTGGCCTTCGCCGCTCTCGTCGCGGCCATCGTCTCGTCGCTGGCCTCGATGATGAACAGCGCCTCGACCATTTTTACGATGGACCTCTATCGAAACTACGTCGATCAGGAAACCCTCTCGGAACAGCGTCTGGTCCGCATTGGGCGGGGCGTGGCTCTGGTGTGCATCGTGGTGGCCACCGTACTGGCGCCCCAGCTGGCGACGCTCGATCAAGTGTTCCAGTACATTCAGGAGTACACCGGTTTCGTGAGTCCGGGGGTGCTGGCCATCTTCATGCTGGGGTTGTTCTGGAAGAAGGCCACGCCGAACGCGGCGCTCGTCTCGGCAGTGCTCAGCATTCCCTTGTCGGCTGCTTTCAAATTCTGGACGCCCGGCATCGCGTTTTTGAACCGGATGCTGATCGTGTTCTTCGTCTCGGTGGTGCTGATTGTAGCGATCTCTCTTGTCGAGAACAAAGGAGAGGACCATCCGAAGGCCATCGACATTGGGGACGTCGAGCACGAGCGGGACCCCATTTTCAACGTGGCGGCCTTCGGCATTCTGGGAATTACCGCTGCCCTGTACGTGATCTTTTGGTAGCGCTCGCGGCCCCAAGGTGTCGTGAGAGGGGTTGACCGTGCAACCTTTCTCTTTGTGCGGGGGAGCGGAGGGCCTCCAGTCACGCTTTTCAGAATGCCCTCGGGGCAAAGAAGACGGTATTCCTCTCCCGGGCGCTGGAGCACACCTGCGGGGGATACAAGGTGGTACCATGGGCCAGATCGCGTTAGACTTCCGACCCCGAGTGTGTCTTCCGGGTGCACTTCGGGTTTCCTCTGAGGGCTCGACATGCCTCACTTCTCTAGGCGGTACCACGAAGCGTCGACGCCCGGTCCTTTCGGGGGGGCGGGCGTTTTCTTCTTATAAGCAAGTAGCGTTGTTGGATAAAAATCTCCGGTGCGGTTGGAGAGAGGCTACGCCGAAGGTCGTCGTTTAGGCGGCCGTTTTCCTCATTTCGGGCATACCCAGTCGAATCCTTCGGTTCAGAAGCTTCGGCTTGAGTCTCACCTCTACCGTTTCGTTCACCCATCTGCGATCCTCCACGAACTGCACCATGAGTTGTCTGGATCGATAGACCGCAGTCACTGCCAAGCTCCGAAGATGATAGCCATCGGGCCGCTTCCCACTTCTGCCCGTGCCTGCGATTGTAGCAGATCGCCTTCACGCACAAAATATCGTGTAACAGTCCAGCAGTAGGACGATCGGTGTCTTGTCCCTCCTGTACGGTTTGATTCCAGACCGGCGCAAGAGGCACAAACTTCGGTCACGGGGGATGCACGGTGAGCGTCCACCAGCGGGATGGCGCGACGTTTCCTGCGTGTTGAAAGGTCGGCACTGCCCACAGCGCTGGGGATGCTACATCCGGGCCTCGAAACGAGGGCAAAAAAAGAAACGCCGCTTCCCACCGACCTCAGTCGGAAGACGACGGCACTAGGATGCATCCATTATCAACCTCACACTCTCTCCGCTCAAATTGGATGTCGACGGTGGTGGCTCCGTCTCCGCTCACCTCAACGTCCGCGGCAGCTGGCCTTGCCGGTTACCGACACCGGCGACGCGCCGTTCGTCCTGCAGAGCTACGCCTTGTGGAGGGAAATGCGGATCTGGATGCCACCCTCGACGTCGAGGCGATGGAAAGGCGGACACGCTCCTCGATCCGCTCTGCGGCTCCGGCACCATTCTGCTGAAGGCGGCCGATCTGTGGCCGGACACCCGCTGCTACGGCAACGACTGGGACGAAGAGGCCGTGGCAGGGGTCCGCGAGAACGTGGAGCGGGCGGGCCTCACCAACCGGATTACAATCCGGGAAGCCGACCTGTTCACGACGTGCCACGTGCGAGCCATCGAGATCGGGGGGGTTCTATCCACGGGTGTTCGTGCTGGAGAAAGACTGAGTCCGACTGTTCTCGAATGAGCGTTTCAGAAGCTGTTCGAGAAGGAAATTTGCGAGCGACACGCGGGTAGCAAGGGTCAACGGCTAGTCCTGCTGATGAGACGATGCCGAGCACACAGCGAGCGAAGCCGTCCGCGGAGCCCCCGAAAGAACTGTGCAAGGGCCTTCTCTCCACTCAGACCAAACGAGTGGGATCGTCTGTCCCAACGTAAAAACGCCCGCCGTCCAGACGGACGACGGGCGGGGCACGCGAGGGAATACAGCCCTAGCAGCAGTGCGGCCCGTTATAGTCCAAAGAGTAGGCCCCCCGTAATGCCGAAGCGGTCGAGATCTCCCCCGACCGTAAGCTGTCCCTGCAAAAAGGGACGGAATGATTCAGTGTCAAACTCTGCTCCGGCGACAAGATTGATGCCTGTGTCGGTGTCGGACCCCCCATACGTTCCGAGGGAGGTATCCACTTCATCTTGATTGATGCTCGTAATCCCCACTCCTGCTCCAGCATAGGGAGAAAATGCACCCTCATTCGGGATCATGTAGTGACCATTCAAGTCGACCGTGAAGATCGTCTGACTGACCTCCTCATCCTGGAATTGAGCATCGTCGGCGAAGTAGAAGTCGAACGCTCCGCTCAACTGGATCGGCGCGT
The DNA here is from genome assembly GCA_964426195.1 of uncultured Salinivenus sp. Classification (GTDB taxonomy): domain Bacteria; phylum Bacteroidota; class Rhodothermia; order Rhodothermales; family Salinibacteraceae; genus Salinibacter. Next base: position 1,334 of record CAYRPX010000009.1, on the reverse strand, counting down.
CTACGTTTTTGGAGAGGTCGTACCGAACGTCCCCTCCAATGGCAAAATCCGCTCCCGCATCGGAAAGGTCACTCAGGGCGATCGTCGCCCGAGGACCGATTTTGAAGTCAGATCCAGATTCCATCTGAGCCTGAGAGGTGAGCGGAAACGCGACGGCGAGAAGAAATGCGGCTGCGGTGAGTAAGGCAAAACGTTTCATAGGTGATCGTTGGATGGTCGTGATGTGAGTGTCGCAAGGATTGGGAAGAGGAGGCCACTCACTCCAATGCAGAAGTAGCAGGATGAAGATATGATCTTTATCGGCCAAACTGTTCATATATTTTGAGGGACTGAGAGAAGAAAAGCAAATCCAACTTGGTATGATACTGATACTTTGAAATAAAACCGAAGAAACAAACAAAAGCATTGTTCTTTCGTCCTTTCCCGAGACCGACAGGATCCGACGCGGAGGTCTACAGTGGCACCCGGTCTGGTTGAGGAACGGCATCTCGTCGCATACACGAAATTCCGATTCATCCAGTGCTCCATCCACGGGCTGGACACCCCCACTCACTGCAACCGTTCTCGCATTCATCCTCTCGCTCACTATTAGCGCCTGCGGCTTTCTAGGAATCGGGGGAGACGACGATTCAGGGGAGCCCGACGAACCGGTCCTCCACCCTCCGGCAGCTCGCCGCTCGTAACGTACCCAGACGAGAGGCTGTTCTTTAACGGTGGGCACCATCGCGTGGAACGACTTTGCGCGGGACGTGAGACTAGACCTCACAGACCCGGCTACGTTCGAGGACATTTTCCGGCAGACCAGCAATCAGCAAGGCAACGCCTTGCGATTCTGAGTGCACATCAACGGGGCCAACACTCCGACCTGGGACGATTCGACGGTCACCGGTCCCGACGAGGACCCCATCGAGGACCTGCGGTGCCTCCTCAACGCGGCGCAACAACGAAACCTGACCCTGGGCCTCTGGTCCTTCGACATGCTTTGCGAGTCATACGACCCGGAGGGGACCAATCGCACACACACCCTCCTGACGCAGGACGTCCACCTCCAATCCTACATCGACTATGCCCTCGTGCCCATGGTGGAAGCCCTCGGCAATCGTCCCGCGCTTCTCGCCTAGGAAATCTTCAACGAGCCGGAAAATATATCGAACGAATAGGGATGGACGGGGATTTTTATATCTTCCTTCCACCACGACTTCGAGACGTAGCCCTCATGCTCGATCCATCCTCGTGAACGAGGGGAGCGGACGTGCTCTTTTAGGACTCCCGTTCGATGAGTTCGCATTCGAGGTTCGTATCACAAGGGCGGAGAGACTTGAAAATCCCACACG
>CAYRPX010000008.1:0-32035 GCA_964426195.1 uncultured Salinivenus sp. | reverse complement strand
AGCTCTCGTCGGGATGGACGATGCGCACGAGCTCCACCTTGTCGAACTGGTGCAGTCGATTCAGGCCGCGCACGTCGGCCCCGTAGCTCCCGGCCTCGCGGCGCCAGCAGGGGGAATAGGTGCAATACTTGCGGGGAAGGGCGTCCGGGTCCAGAATCTCATCGCGGTGGAAGTTCGTGACCGGCACCTCGGCGGTGGGGATGGGATAGAAGTCGTCCCTCGGAATCTCGTACATTAGATCGTCTTTGTCCGGCAGCTGGCCGGTGCCCTCGGCGCTTTCGGAATTTACGAAGAGAGGTGCCTGCATCTCCGTGTACCCGCGCTCGCGGGCCCGGTCCAGAAAAAAGTTGAGGAGGGCCCGTTGCAGACGCGCCCCTCGGCCCAGGTAAAAGGGAAAGCCGCTCCCCGTTACCTTCGCGCCCCGTTCCAGATCCACAAGTTCGTGCCGCTCGGCCAACTCCCAGTGGGGGAGCGAATCGAAGTCGAGCGAAGAGGGCTCTCCGAAGGTCTCCACGACCTCGTTGCCGTCTTCCTCTTCCCCGACGGGCACGCTGGGGTGCGGGAGATTCGGGAGCTCCAGCACGTACTTCTCCTGTTGCGCTTCGGTCTCCTGCACCTTCTCCTTTAGGCGTTGAATGTCCTCTTTCAGCCGACTCGTCTCCTCGATAATGGCCTCTGCCTCGTCATCCTTGCCTTCCCGCTTCAGCGTCCCAATTTGCTGGGAAAGGTCGTTCTGACGGGCCTGGGCCTCCTGCAGTTCGGTTATGGCGGCCCGGCGGTCCTCGTCGATTTCCAGGAGGGTGTCCACAAGGTCAGGAGGGCCTGTGCCTTTTGCCCGGATGGCCTCCTTTACGCGGCGGGGATTGTTGCGTACAGTATCGAGGTCGAGCATCGGAACCGGGGTTAATCGAGAAGAGGAGGGGTTGCGAGATCGGACGGCACGCGCTAGGGAAGCGCGTCGAGGCGCTCGTTTACGTCCCGCAGGCCGTCGTCGAGAGGGCGAGGGTTGTAGTCGAGCTCCGTTTCCGCCTTCGAGATAATGAAGCCGGTGCGGAGGGGGCGATCGACGTCGTCCTCGAAGAAGTCGCTCGACACAGGTTCGATGAGCGATTTGTCGAAGTCAAGTACCTCGGCCACGGTGCAGGCCAGCTCGTAGACGGATACGAATTCGCGGCCGGAGATGTGGTAAATGCCTGTCTTCTCGAAATGCACGAGGCGTTCGATGCCCCTCGCGAGATCGTCGACGTGGGTGGGGGTGCGGTACTGGTCGTCGACGATGTGGAGGGACTCGTTCTGGGAGAGCTGGTCAATCATCCAGAGGACTACGTTCTGGCGCTTTAGGCGTTGCCCCGTGCCGTAGAGCAGCACGGTGCGAACGATGGCCCAGTTCGAGCGTCCGGCCTCCCGGACGGCATTTTCACCCGCAAGCTTGGTCCGTCCGTAATAATTGACGGGATCGGGGCGAGCGGTCTCGTCGTACGGGCCGCGCTTGCCATTGAACACAAAATCGGTGGACACCTGCACCAGGCGGGCGCCAGTGGCCTGGCACTGCTTGGCTAGAGTTTTGACGGCCCGTGCGTTCACGGCCCAGGCTTCGTTGCGGTTCTCGTCGCACTCGGCCACGTCCGACATTGCGGCACAGTTGATCACGACGTTGGGCGTGAAGTCCTGAAAGATGTTGGCCACGTCGTCGGGCTGGGTCACGTCGAGGGGCGCATAGCCGCAGGAGGCGTTCTGGAAACGCGGCGTGTCGTCCCGGGCCGTCGCCAGTACGTCGTACTCACGGTTTTGACTCACACGACGGGTTAGCGCCTGACCGAGCAGGCCGTTGGCTCCGGTAATGAGAACGCGATTGAACAGCATGGCGGGGGACCGGATCCGAGAATGCGCCGAGGCGAGAATTAAGGAAGCCGAAAGTAGTAGCGGAGGCCGACGTTTCCGTCGAGGCCCATCCGGGCATCAGGTAAGAAGCGGAGGGCAGGTGTCACATGCAAGAAAACCTCAAACCGTTCGGCGTAAAAATTGAGTCCAGCCTCACCACTGACGCCGAGGCGGAGGTGGGGAGACTGGGTGAGATGATCGAGGCCGAGAATTACTCCGGGACCGACGTACAGGTGCAGAGGGGAATTCGGCAGGGGCTGTTCCCATAGCCGATGAAAGTGCCCGACGACGAAATCGTTGCCGTCGGTGCTGAGCACACCGTCGTAAACGACCGGATCAGGCCGATACAGCTTCAGGGCCAGTCCCCCGGGGTGCCCAACCTGTCCCCCCACTCCAGCGGCACCAGACTGTCGCTGGGCCACGGAGGAGGGTGGAAGAAGCAGCCTGGCGACGAGGATTAGACCAAAAAGGAGAAGATAGGGGCGGAGGTGGGCCACTCGTCCTCGTAAAGTCGGACGGTTTCGTTCACTCTTCTTCATCCGTCGGGTGCTGTAGAGCCGTCAGCATGTCTGCCTTAAGGCTGGATGCGTCTTCGAGCCCTTTCCGTCCGGCCAGCACGAGGCGAATGTCGCGGCGCTTCGCGGCGGCTTCGTACCGTTCGCGCTCGCGCTCCGTCTGGGGAGCCACGTTCGGGGCAGGGACCGTCGAGCCCTCTTCGTCCAGTGCCACGTACGTGTAGAAGGCCCGGTTGCACTTTCGGCGTGTTTCCCGGAGCGGGTTTTCGGCCCATACGTTCAGCTCCACTTCCATCGAGCTCCGAAAGGCCCGGTTGACGTGGCTCTCGATCACCACAACCTCCCCTTCCTCGATGGGCGATTGAAACTCCACGTTGTCTACGGAGGCAGTTACGCACACTCGGTTGGCGTGTCGCTGGGCTGAGATGGCGGCACATTTGTCCATGAGATGGAGCAGCCGCCCGCCCATCATGTTGCCGAGGCCGTTGGTGTCGTTGGGAAGAACGATCTCGGTCATTTTGCAGCGTGAGTTCGAGACCGGTTTGGCAGACGGTGAAGCAGCCATGAACGGACGGAGTTGGTAATAGAACGATGGAGGAAAAAGCGCTCACTCGTTTGGGCGTGGGGGAGTCAGGTCTTTTGCTTTTTCTTCTTGGCGGCCGGAAAGAGAATGTTGTTCAGGATAAGCCGGTAGCCGGGCGAGTTGGGATGGAGCGACATGTCGGTCGGCGGGTCTCCGACGAAGTGTTGATAGTCTTCCGGGTCGTGTCCACTGTAGAAAGTGAACGTCCCCTGGCCCTCGGTCCCGTGAATGTACCGGACCTGAGGTCGGTCGGGAGCCTCGGCGAGCACGACCACGTCTTCTTTGAGAGTGTTTTCGTTGTAGGCAGTGGTCTGTCCGACAAAGCCCTTGACCGTTGCGACGTGGTTCTGCGTGAGCATTGTTGGGACCGGGTCCCACTTCGCGCTAAACTCAAACAGCGTGAAATAGTCCAGGGAGGGATCCCGCATCTTGGCTGGGGGCGGCCCGACGTCGATGTTGGAGTGCTCGTATTCGTGGGCGTTCAGGTTCGGGGTAAAGTCGCGAAAGGCGAGCGTATTTCTGAAGTCGAGCTGCTGGAGAGCGTTCGGATCGACCGGATCTCCGTCGTACTCCTTTGGCACGATGTCGGTCTGGTGGGCGGCGAGGGCAATGTCGAGGGTTTCGGTGCCGGAGCACATCGAAAATAGGAAGCCGCCCTGCGAGACGTACTGCTGGATCTGTTCGGCCACAGCTAATTTGAGTTGACTGACCTTTCGGAAGCCAAACTTTTTAGCTGCTGCCTCGGCCTTCTTCTGCTTCTGAATGTACCACGGCTCGTTTCGGTACCGGATGAACTTGCCAAACTGGCCGGTAAAGTCCTCGTGGTGAAGGTGGAGCCAATCGTAGGAAGAGAGGTCGCCGTTGAGCACCTCTTCGTCGTAAATGATGTCGTGGGGGACCTCGGCGTACTCCAGCGCCAGTCGCACGGCATCGTCCCACGGAACGGCTCCCTCGGGGGCGTACACGGCGATCTTCGGGGCTTTTTCGAGGGGGACGACGGACTTGTTGCTGCCGTCGGCCTCGACCTCCGAAATGATCTTCGCCGCCTGTCCACCCCCGACAGGAGTAAAGGAGACCCCTCGCACCCGGAGTTCACGCTGGACGGCATCGGTGGCGTCGGTCAGGAACGCCCCGCCGCGGTAGTTCAGGAGCCAATCGACTGTCTGGTCTTCCTGAAGGGCCGCGTACACGGCCCCGTACGCCTTGAGGTGATTCTCCTGTTGCTCATCCATCGGAATCAGTAGATCCTGTGCCGGAGCGGACGGCGGCGCGACGGTGGCGAGAACAAGGAGGGCAAGAGCGGTGACGAGGAGGTGCCGGAGGTGCATTGCAACCGGTCGGTGTAAAAGTGAAAGGGGGAAGCGAAAAACCACGGCAAAGAGCCTGCTAGCCTTGTGCCTGTTGGAGGGCGCGGAGCCGTCCTCGCGCATCGCCCGCGAGAAGAGATTTGGGATACTCCGTCAAGAGCCGGTTGTAGATCTCAACGGCCGCTGCAGGCCGTCCGCTCGATTCGAGGAGAGAGCCGACCCGGAACAGACACTGGGCGGCGTAGGGGCTGCGGGGATGGCGTTCCGGAAGCGTCCGAAACGCTGTGAGGGCCGCCGAGGTGTCGCTGCGGGCGAGGTGGATCTTTGCCTGTTGGAACCGGGCGTTATCGGCGAGGGAATGCTGGGGATGGTTCTGCAGGAGAGAGTCCAGCGTCGATAGCGCCTTCGTGAACGCTCGTTGCCGATTGTAGCGGCGAGCCCGAGCGAATGTTTGGAGGGCCGTGTCGAGCGAATCGGGGCCCTGGTTTTCCTGGAGCAGGGTTTTTAGTTCAATGGCGTCGTTGGCCACGTCGGCAGCGGGGTTTTCACTAGTTGCCTTCGCGCGGGCCAACGCCGCGTCGAACTCGCCCTGGTAGAAATGCAGGAGCCCCAATTCGTACCGGGCACGATCAGCGAGATCGCTCGCCTGCGCTTTGTTGGCCAGGCGCGAGAAGAGCAGTCGAGCGCGCTCGAATGAGCCGCGGAAGAGTGCAATTCGGGCAAGGTGATACTGTCCCTGATCGGCGGTCGCGGTCTGCGGATGATTCGAGACGAGCTGGTCCAGGGTAGCCTCGGCCGCGTTTAGGGCGTGGAAGGCGTTGAGCTGAAGCGTGCCAAGGTGCAAGAGTCCCGCGGGATAGTCCGGGTGCCCCGGATACGACTGCAGAAACGTCTTGTAGGCCGCTCGGGCCCGATCGTAGCGGGTAGAATCCTGCGCCGGGGATGCGTCCGTGTCCCCCTCGGCCCACCGTCGGTAGAAGTCGCCGAGGATCTTCTGGGCAGTGGGAGCGATCTCTGATTCAGGATAGCGATCCAGCACTGCTTCACACGCTCGGGTGGCCACGTCGTATTTCTGGGCGTCCGCTGCCTTTTGAGCAAAATTGAAGAGCACGCGACCCTTATTCTCGCGAAGTCGATCGAGGGCCCGATACACCTCGAACGCAGCCTCGTAATTGTTTTCCTCCATGTGAAGCCAGGCCAAAAGCTGACGGTACGCAGGGTTCAGGGGAGACTCTCGGACGGTTTCTTTGAGGACCTCAATGCTTGCCTCAATGCCTTGTCCCTGCTCGACAAAGGTCTGGAACCGATTTTGGACGAAGCCCACCCGCTGGGGTGCCTCGGCGAGAAGCTGGGTATATTCTTGCATGGCCTTCTCGAACTGTCCATCCAAGCCGTAGAGATGGGCCAGTTCGGTTCGAAACGCATCGGGGCGGTCGAGGGCCGTGCGCCCATCGGTCAAGACCTCAATGGCTTTCTGGAAGTGGCGAAGGTCGACCAGGGTCTTGTAGATCGTCCGGTACGTTTGACTCTTCTCTGGTGCAAGACCAACCGCTCGCCCCCACACTTCATTAGCCTTTTCCACCTCCCCTTTCTGGTACAGCAAGCGCGCCTTTTCGGAGAGTAGGGCCACCGTTGGAGTGTCGCCAATGCGCTCGTCGACGAGACCGAGTGCCTCGTCATAGCGTTTGACGCTTTCGTAGGCCTCCTTCAGTTTTCGATAGAACGCCGTGTTGTCGGGCGCCTTGGCGTAGAGGTCCTCGAGCAATTGGATCGCGCGTTCGGTCTGGCCGGCCCGGACGTACGCATTGGCCCGTTGAAACTGTCGGAGCTGGGTACTATCGGCCTGTTGTGCGGACGTCGGGCCGACGGCTCCCCCGAGGAGGAGCACCAGAGCCAGGGCGCCAGTTTGGAGGATCAGCGGTGGTCTCACAACACGCCGCCGAAGAAGGAAAGGGATCACGATGGATTTAGAAAAACGCCAGGCAGAGAGCGGTGCCGATCGGGTAGACAAGGGGGCTCGAAGCAATGTTGGCAGTCAGGAGTAGAATGCAACGTTGCGTTCGAGACGGACGTTTCCCTGTGTCGGCATGTAGGGGCCAGAGAGGGGAGTGACGAGGAGATTCGCGTTCGACATTCTACTTTCTTATGACCGGACAGTGTATCACATGGGTCAGTTCGATCAGAATGGACAATTGGACAGAAAATTGGGTGCAGAGTCTCGGGGGCTTGCCATCTTGGGAGCCACTGGCTCGATTGGGACCCAGACGCTCGATGTCGTCCGGCTGTTTCCGAACCAGTTCGACGTTCGGTCACTCACGTGCGGACAGAACGTCGAACTCCTCGCCGAGCAGGTACGAGAGTTCCGGCCCGAGTGTGTGGCGGTCGGGTCGCCCGAGCGGGCCGAGGCGTTTCAGAGGGCGCTTCCCGGTGGCGACCCCGATGTTCGTGTCCTCGTGGGGGAGGAGGGACTCTGCGAAGCGGCCACGCGGTTGGATGTCGACGTCGTCATGGGGGCAGTTGTCGGATTTGCCGGGCTCCGGCCAGTGCTTCAGGCCCTGCGCGCCGGGAAACAGGTTGCCCTTGCTAACAAAGAGACTCTCGTAGTCGGAGGGGGCTTAGTAACTCAGGCCCTGAACGACGGATCGGGACAGCTACTGCCCGTAGACAGCGAGCATTCGGCCATCTTTCAGTGTCTGGTGGGCGAAGAAGAGCGCTCCGTGGAAGAGGTGGTCCTGACCGCTTCCGGGGGGCCGTTCCGGGAACGGGCGGCCGAAACGTTCGGAGACATCACCGTAAGCCAGGCTCTCGATCATCCAAATTGGTCGATGGGGGCGAAGATTACGATTGATTCGGCCACTATGATGAATAAGGGACTGGAGGTCATTGAGGCGAAATGGCTGTTTGATTTAACCCTCGATCAAATTCAGGTTCTGGTCCATCCTCAGTCGATTGTCCACTCGATGGTGGCGTTTGCCGATGGTGCCGTGAAGGCCCAGCTCGGCGTCCCCGACATGAAGGTGCCCATCCAGTATGCGTTGAGCTTTCCCACGCGGTGGCCCGCCCCTCACGACCGGCTGGACTGGGGTCGGCTCTCCCGCCTCGACTTTGAGCGGCCCGACACCGACAAATTTCCGTGCCTGCGGCTTGCGTACGAGGCGATCGAGGCGGGCGGCACGGCCCCGGCCATCCTTAACGCGGCAAATGAGGTGGCCGTGGAGCGATTTCTCGATGAACAGATCGGATTCACGGACATTCCCCGCGCCGTCGAACAGGCGCTCAAAGGCGTACCCCAGGTGGCCGACCCCTCTCTCGATGATCTCGTTGCGGTGGACGAAGAAGCTCGGCGGTACGTCGAGGAACTCGCCTTGCCCGCATCAAATTGAATCAGGCGTATCTTGACGCTTCGGCCCCCACCTCTCGTGGACGTCTGTAGCTGTAGTTTAGTTATTCTTTCCTCGGCATGGAGATCTTGCTCAGCCTTCTATCCTCGACCCTGTGGTTTCTCCTGGCGCTCACCATTCTGGTGTTCGTCCATGAGTTGGGGCACTTCCTGACGGCCAAGCACTTTGGGATGCGGGTAGAGCGGTTCTCGATTGGATTTCCGCCCACCTTGCTCGGTCGCAGGTATGGAGACACCGAATATGTGGTGGGGGCAACGCCCCTGGGCGGATACGTGAAAATTAGTGGCATGATCGACGAGAGTCTCGACACCGATCATACCGAGACAGACCCTGAGCCCTGGGAGTTTCGGGCCAAACCGGTCTGGCAACGCATCGTCGTCATCAGCGCGGGGGTCGTCTTTAATGCCTTTCTTGCAATCCTCATCTTTGGGGGCATTCGCTGGAGTGAAGGAGACACGTACATCCCGGCCGAGAACGTGAAACAGGTCTACGTCGAAGAGGGGTCGGTGGCGCATGACCTTGGTCTTCGAACCGGCGATCGGATTGTGAAGCTCAATGGCGAACCGCTCGAACGCTTCGATCAAATGAGCCCGCCCGCCCTCGTCGCGGCGGACTCGCTGACGGTGACGGTAGTGCGCGACGGAGAGCGGAAACGATTGGACGGGCCGTCCGACATCATTTCCCGTCTCAGTCGGGCTCGAAACAACGATCAAGGATTTGGGCTCGGCTTTCGTCCGCCCCTCATCGGAGGGGTGCAGAAGGGAAGTCCCGCTGACTCGGCCGGATTGCAGACGGGGGACCGCATCCGCACCATCGGTCCCGACACGGTGCGATTTTGGATGGAAATGAGCGCCCAGTTGCAGCAGGCAGAAGGGAGGCCTGTCACAGTGCGCTGGTTCCGCCCTGATTCCCTCGTTGGGAGTCGATCCAATCCCGGGGAGGCAACTGTGGTTCGGAATTCTGGCGAGGGGCAGGTGTTGGCTGCCGAGGTGGCCGCCGAGTACGACGAAGAGCGCGAGCGGTATCTTCTCGGGGTTCGAGGACCGGGAGCCAGCCCAGTTACGCAGTCGATGCTCTTTGAGAAATTTGGGATCCGTTCTACGTCGTACGGACCCATTGATGCCGTGCAGGCCGGAATCAGTGAGACCTGGACCTACGGACGAAACATCGTCGTGACCCTGAAGCGCATCATCACGGGGCGAGACAGCCTGCGGGACAGCCTAGGGGGACCGGTCATGATCGCGGAGGTGACGAGCGAGGCCGCTTCTGCTGGATCGATCCCGTACTGGCGGCTTATCGCAGCGCTTTCGATTACGCTTGCCATTATGAACATTCTTCCCATCCCAGCCCTGGACGGGGGCCAGCTGGTGTTTCTCCTTTACGAGGCCATCACGCGCCGACGTCCCTCCGTGCGGGTTCGACTCGTGGCCCAGCAGGTGGGAATGATCCTTCTGATTGGATTCATGGCGTTTCTCATCTTCAATGACATTCTGCGGTTGTGAGTACCCTCGAGAGAGACTTGGTCCGGGTGGACAGAGCCGGGGGAGGGAGAGGTTGACACAAAATGTGCACGGGTCCCGTTAACTTTTGGACTGGCGGCTTGTAGGTTATGCTGACGTTCCACTTCTTGAAGGTTGGGGGTTTTTCCCTGTCACGCCCACACTGGTCGGAGTCAAGTAGGCATATGGAATCGACCCACCACACGACGAATTCTTCGGCCCGAGGGGAGTCTTCCGCGGCCAGCGACGAACGCCGACAACGGGTCCTTCGGGAGCGAGGAGAGTTGCCGTCACACATCGCCTGCATCATGGACGGAAACGGTCGATGGGCACAGAAACGGGGGGAGTCGCGGGTTGTGGGGCACCACGAAGGAGTTACCTCCGTGCGAGACGTAACGGAAGCTTGTGCGGAGCTTGGGGTGGAGTACCTCACGCTCTACACCTTTAGCACCGAAAATTGGGAGCGCCCGGACGCCGAGGTCGAAGCCCTAATGGAGCTCCTGGTGCGCACCGTGCATAAAGAGCGATCAACCCTCATGGAAAATGGGGTGCAGCTTCAAATCATTGGCGACCTCTCCCAGCTTCCCGATGCCTGCAAAGAGGCACTCGTTCAGACCAAAAAAGACACGGCCGATAATGATCGGATGAGGCTCACTCTCGCCCTATCCTACAGTGGCCGATGGGAGATTCTCCACGCCGTCCAGAATCTTGCCACCAAGATTGCCGAGGGTGAGATCACCCCAGAGGAGATTGATGCGTCCCTTTTCGAAGACCATCTCGCCACGGCGGGGATGCCCGATCCCGATCTTCTGGTCCGAACCGGCGGTGAGCACCGGCTCTCTAACTTCCTGCTCTGGCAGTGTGCCTACACGGAACTGTACATCACCGACGAGTTTTGGCCGGACTTCCGACGGGAGCAGTTGTACGGTGCTATCCGCAGCTACCAGGATCGGGATCGCCGATTTGGCCGCGTCGAGCGAAGCACCACCGAGGCCAAGGCCAATGGAACGTGACGGTGCTCTTCTACTCCCGTTTGCTTGAGCATGTGCTTCGTGCGCTTACTGCCCCTGTCCGTGTACCTTGGGGAGAATAATTCCAGGGGAAGGTGCGTTGAAGAGAGGGAAAGAGCAGTTCGTCCCGAAACTGCCCGGGGGAATTGCAGTTTGATCCGGCTGATTGGCCTCCTCGTAATTCTCGAACGAGTGCTCCATTGGTATGCGTCTACGGCTGCCAGTCATTTTCCTTGCTTTTTTACTTGGCAGCGCGATGTCTGTCCTGGCGCAGACGCCTGCCCAGTCATCTCGAACCAGCAGTTCGGTGGCCGCCCCGCAACCGACGTATGTCGTTCAGGACATTCAAGTGAAAGGAGTTGATGATCAGCAAACCCGGCAGTTCGTCGTCCAGACAAGTGGGCTGACCCCAGGGCAGGAGATTACCCTTCCGGCTGGCGATGCCGTGGCACAGGCCATCCGCTCCATCTACGATCTTCGGATGTTTTCCGACGTGACCGTCTATCGGTCGAGCCAATCGGGCAACAGTATTACGTTGACGATCGAGGTTACACCAGAGCCGATCCTCGCCACCTATACGCTGAAAGGAATTGATGACGGAGACCAGGAAGATCTTGAGAAAGAAATTCCCCTCCTCAAGGGTAGTCCCGTCCGTCCATCCGACGTAGAGCGGTCCAAGCAGATCATCAAAAACTTCTACAAGGAAGAGGGCTACCTTCGAACGGAGATCGGCGTCGAGCGCACGGTGTCGGACGACAATCGGATTAGTCTCACGTTCAACGTCGATCGGAAAGAGGAAATTGAGGTTCACAAGATCCGTTTCACCGGAAACGAGAAGTTCGACGATGGGGATCTCCGGGGAGTGATGGAGGAGACCCGAGAAAACCGGTGGTGGAGAATTTGGCAGGGAGAAAATTTTGACCGGGACACCTTCGAGAAAGATCTTGACCGGGTCGTTGATCACTACCGTGAGCACGGCTACTACGACGCCCAGATCGTTCGGGACTCGGTGTATTACATGGGGGAAAATGGGCTCGGCATTGATATACAGGTTCAAGAAGGAAATCGCTATTACGTAAGCAACATTTCCTGGGAGGGAAATACAGTCTATCCGGACCGTGTTCTCTCCGAAAAACTGGGATTGTCGGCAGGAGAGGTGTACAACGGAAAAGCTCTTGATGAAAACCTATACGGGGGACAGCGGGAGAGCGGGGTGCTCGGCCTCTACATGGATCGTGGCTACATGCGAGCAAACGTGCAGCCCACCGTGCGGGTGGTCGGGGACGACTCGCTCGACATTACGATGGACGTGCGGGAGGGGGACGTGTACGACTTCGGCGACATCGAAATCACCGGCAACACGAAGACCAAAGACTACGTGATTCGGCGCGAGTTGTACACTGTGCCGGGAGAGCGGTTTAGCCGCAGTGCCATTCAGGAATCGATCCGTCGGTTGAACCAACTGGACTACTTTAGTCAAGAGTCGCTCTCCGGAGGTCCCGACATTAGTGTCAATGAGGAGGAAAAGAAAGCCGAGCTGAACTACAGCGTAGAGGAGGTGGGGAGCGATCAGCTCCAGCTTTCGGGTACGTTTGGCCGATTTGGTCTCGTTCTCCAGCTTGGATTCCAGTTCAACAATTTCTCCGCCCAAAATTTCTTTGATGCCGGGGCGTGGCGGCCGTTGCCCTCTGGTGACGGGCAGAAGCTAAGCGTAAACGTTCGGACCAACGGAACCTTCTATCAAAACTATTCGCTCTCCTTCACGGAGCCCTGGTTTGGAGGAAGCCCGACTCCCGTTGGCGGATCGGTGTCCTACTCGAAGTACACTCGTTCCATCTATGGGAGACAAACGCGGGGCATTCAGGGCGGGAAGTTCGAGAATGCCTCCGTAAACCTTTTCGTCCGACAACGGCTTAGCTGGCCCGACGATAAGTTCAATGTGGGGACGCGAATCGGATATCAGCTCTACAATAATCGGGGACGAAACGCCGAGACCGGTCGACCAAGCCCGCTGTTCTCCAGCGTTCCTTTTGGCACGAATCAGTCCGTCACCCTTCGACAGTCTCTGGGTCGAAACTCGGTTGACAATCCGACCTTTCCCCGCACTGGGTCGAAAGCGGAGCTCTCCGTGGAGTTGGCCCCTCCGTTGGGAGATCTCGTTCAGTACCACAAGTGGCGGTTTAAGACCAGCTGGAACGTGCCTCTGGGAGAAAACTTCTCTATCGGAGTCGGGTCCGACTTTGGATACATCGGGTCCATCACTGGCGAACGGGTTCGATTCGAAACTTTCGAGGTAGGAGGAACGCCATTTGACTATAATGGAGTAAATTACGGCACGGATCCGGTCTACATGCGCGGATATCCGCGAGGGGTCATCGGGCCCTTGACTCGAGTCCGAGGCGGCAATCTGCAACCGCAGGGAGGACGGGTCCTTAACAAGTACACATCCGAGTTTCGGTGGAAGGCAGTCGAGTCCCAGCAATTGCAGGCTCGCCCTTACCTCTTCCTTGATGGAGCGAACGCCTGGAGCAGCTTGGAGGCATACAACCCCGCTGATCTCTATCGTTCGGCGGGGATTGGGGTGAAGCTCTTCTTGCCCATCGTCGGCATGATCGAGTTTAATTACGGATACAACTTCGACGAGCACGTGTCCCTCGAAACCGGAGGAATAGTGGATCCGAGCTGGACGTTCCAGTTCTCGCTGGGACAGGGAGTCGGGGGCGGTGGCGGCGGACGATAGAGGTTCCCGTCGCCTTCTGACGAGGCCGCATGCATTAAACCGGACTGTATGCAGGAACAGATGAGTCGTGTGAAGCCTACATCCCGCAGCGGGAGGGATTGGGGCGTTCAGGGGGAGGGGATCCTGGTGCTGGCTTTGACGGTCGTGTTCGGCCTCATTGGACCGGCGAGGGAGGCCTGTGCACAGCAAAAGATTGGGTACGTCGATTCCCAGTCTATTTTGCAGGAGCTTCCGGAATACGCGACCGTCCAGCAGAAACTCGACCAGCTGGAGAAGGAGTGGCGCGCCGAAATTCAGCGTCAGGAAGAGAAGGTTCAACAGCTGAAAGAAGAATATCGGGCGTGGGAGCTCCTCTACACCGAGGAGGAACGTCGTCAAAAGCGGAATGCCATTGACAAGGCCCAGAAGAACGTGGAGGAACTCCGACAACGGTATTTTGGGCCCGAGGGACAGCTCTACGCCCGCCAGAAGGAGCTCATGCGCCCCATCCAGGAACGGATTTTGAGTGCCGCCGAGGAGGTCGCCACGAATGAGGGATACGATTACGTGTTTGACAAGGGGGAGCAGGTTCTCTTTCTCTATGCACGGGAAGAGCACAACCTGAATGATGCGGTCCTTCAGGAACTTGGCGTCAGCACTCCTCAGCAGGCCGAAGGGAAGTAGCGGAGAGCACAGTACAGATCACACACTGCTTTTATCAGAAAAAGTTAGCTTTTAGAACAGGTATTATTGCCATGTCAACGAATCAAGCATTGAAATCGCTGTTTTTTCTTGGGCTCCTCGCCGCACTGGTGGTGATGCCGGTCCAGGCCCAGAAGATCGGCTACGTCGATCAGCGGGCTGTCTTGTCGAGCATGCCGGGCATGCAGGACGTTCAGCAGAAGCTACAGAAGGAGATGAAGGAGCAGCAACGGCAACTCCAACAGAGACAGCAGGAGTTTCAGAAGCAGGTGCAGCAGTTTCAGCAGCAGCAATCCCTTCTGGACGACTCCGCACGGGCAGAGCGGAAGCGGAAGCTTCAACGACGGCAACGGGAGCTTCAGCAGGCCAGCCAAAAGCGTCAGCAGAAAATGCAGCAGCGGCAGCGCCAGCTGATGCAGCCCTTGCTCGAAAAGCTTCAGGGAGCGATCGACAAGGTAGCGGCCCAGCAAGAGCTCGATATGGTACTGCGCAGGGAGGTGCTTCTCTACGAGGATGAGACGAGTACCCGGGTCACGGACATTACCCGCGACGTGGCGGGAGAACTCGGCATTTCGCTCTCTCAGACTCCCGGCGAACCAGCCCCCACCCTAAATCAAAATGCTCCGCCGCCGGGAGGAGGCGGCCAGTAGGCGAGGCCGCGTCGCCGAAAGGTCCCTTGTGTGGCCAAGCAGAAATTCGAGAGGGGGCGAACGTCGCCAGGCGCAGTCCTCTTTTCTCCGAAGGGACCTCGTCAGGTTTCGGGAGAGGTTCTCCGCCATTTGACCATTCGAACTCATGGGTGCCGATTCTTCTCCGCCGGACGCCGCAGACGTGCCGCGCGTGACGACGAAAACGGTTCAAGAGATGAAGGACGCCGGAGTCCCGATTGCAGTCCTCACCGCGTACGACTATACCTCAGCCCGGCTCTTTGATCAGGCGGGTGTTGATGTCTTGCTTGTGGGCGATTCGGCCTCGAACGTGATGGCGGGCAACGAGACGACGCTGCCGATGACCCTCGACCAGATGATCTATCACGCTCAGTGCGTGGTACAGGGCATCGATCGGGCGCTGGTGGTCGTAGATCTTCCGTTTGGGTCTTTCCAGGGCGATTCGAAGGAAGCGCTCCGGTCCGCCATTCGGGTCATGAAAGAGACGGGCGCCCACGGGGTGAAACTGGAGGGGGGGAGTTCTGTAATCGAAAGCGTTGACCGAATGGTGACGGCAGGCATTCCCGTAATGGGACACCTGGGACTCACGCCGCAGAGCATTTATGACTTTGGGACCTACCAGGTGCGGGCCCGGGAGGAGGAAGAAGCTGAGCAGTTGCGCACGGACGCCAAGCGGCTGGAGGCGGCCGGGTGCTTTGCCCTCGTGCTCGAAAAAATTCCAGCCGAGTTGGCGAAAGAAGTGACCGCGTCTCTCTCGATTCCAACCATCGGAATCGGGGCGGGCGATCAGACGGACGGGCAGGTGCTAGTTTCACATGACGCCCTCGGACTCTCGACCGACTTCAATCCTCGGTTCGTCCGGCGGTACGCTCGTTTGGACGAAACCATTACCGACGCGATTGGCGAGTACGTGTCGGACGTGCGGAGCCGTTCGTTTCCGTCCGAGGACGAAAGCTACTGATTCATATCTTCCGGATCCGGCCTATCGCGAACCAGTCCCACCGCTAGGTCCCCTTCCCTGCCTCAAAGCTCCGAATTGGTTCCATGAACGCTTCCCCGTCGGACGACCGCCCCCGCATTTTGCTGTGCAACGACGACGGCGTCCACGCGCCCGGCATCCAGTCCCTCGCGGCAGCCCTTGACGGACTGGGGGCGCTCTCTGTCGTGGCACCCACGACAGAGCAGAGTGCCGTTGGACACGCGATTACCGTACGGGATCCCGTGCGGGCCCATAGAGTCGAGTTCGAGGTGCCGTCGGGGCCGATCCCTGCCTGGGGGGTGACGGGCACCCCCGCCGATAGCGTGAAGCTGGCCTGTCACGAACTTCTCGAGGAGCCCCCCGATCTGGTGGTGAGTGGTATCAACCAGGGCCCGAATACGGCGGTGAACGTCCTGTACTCGGGCACCGTCAGTGCCGCCACCGAGGCGTCCATTCTGGGGCTCGACGCCATTGCGATCTCGCTTTGTAACTGGTCGGAGCCGCAGTTTGAAGAGGCGGGGCGCTGGGCGCGTCGAATCGTGCAATGGGTGTTGAGTCAAGGATTGCCACGGGGTGTGTTGCTGAATGTCAACGTCCCGGCGCTGTCCGAGGATGAGATCGAAGGGGTCGCCCTCACGCGTCAGGCTCGTTCCCGGTGGGAGGAAGGCTTCGAGGAGCGTACCGATCCGGCCGACCGTCCTTACTACTGGCTCGCCGGCACGTTTGTAAATCTCGACGATGGGCGCGAGACAGACCTCTCGGCCATCGATCGGGGCTACGTCTCGGTGACCCCTATTCAGCACGACATGACGGCCTACGACGCTTTGGGGGCGCTTCAGGACTGGGATTGGGACGAGTCCGTTCAGGAGGAGTCGGGCTAGCCTTCCGGTGGGACAGATTCGCCTCTGCAATCTTTTCACGAGCCCGTTCCGTTCGCATGCCGACCTATCAGGACCGCATCGAGCTCTCGACCGCCGGGCACCGGGACATGCACGATCTCACCGATCGGGTGACGGCCATCGTTCGAGAGTCGGACATCGAGACAGGGCTCGTGCACGTCCACAACGTCGGGAGTACCGGCGCAGTGGGGACCATCGAGTTTGAGCCCGGCCTCCAGCGGGATTTACCGGAGGTGTTCGATGAGCTCTTTCCGCCGGACCGCGACTACGCGCATGAGCAGCGCTGGCACGACGGCAACGGCCATTCGCACCTGCAGGCGACGACGCTGAGTCCTTCAATTACTGTACCGGTGGGAGACGGCACCCCAATTCTCGGCACGTGGCAGCAGATTTTCCATCTCGAGTGCGACGTCAAGCCGCGTGATCGGACCGTGGTCGTGACGATTCGAGGGGAGTAGGGGCCCCGCTACGCTGTTTCGGACGAGGAGGGTGGACGGGAAGGGGAACGGGAGTCTCCCAGCAACGGCGTATTCTCGAAGGCCTTCGCCTCGTCGAGGAAGAGTTGGCGGTGGGGAAAAGGAATCTCGATGTCGGCGTCGCGGAGCGCCTCGCGGACCTTTTCCGTATATTCCCAGCGAGTGGGCACCTCTTCGCTTGGGGTCCGGATGTAGAAGCGGAAGGTCATGTCTACACTTGAATCCGACATGTCTGTGACCACCACGCTCGGAGACGGTTCGGGAAGGATCCGCTCGTCGTCCTCGACGAGGGGGAGCAGGACCTGTCGGGCTTCGTCTGGTCGTTCCTTGTAGGCGATCCCGAAGGGAATGTCGATCCGCAGGACGTTGCGCTTTGTGTGGTTCATCAGGCGCTGCGTAATCATCTGCGAATTCGGCAGCACCATGATCCGGTTCCGCACGGTGCGGAGACGTGTGGAGCGGAGGGTGATCTCGTCCACCTGCCCGTACTGGTCCTCGATTTCGATGTAGTCTCCGACGCGAAAGGGCTTGTCGACGAGAATCGTGACGCCGGAGATGAAGTTTTCCAGTGAGTCGCGGGCGGCGAATCCAGCAATCACACCGGCAATGCTCAGTCCCCCAATAAGCACTGTCACGTTCACACCCAGCTGGTCGAGTACGACGGTGCCAATAAAGAAGAATGCCACCACTCGGAAGGTCTTTAGCAGAAGACTCTGTAGTCCCGGCTCGATGCTTTCGCTTCGGTCGAGGGTCCGCTCCAGCGTGAGATAGAGAAGCCGATAGATGACGAGCAGAAGAAGCAGAGCGGCAAGGGCCTGCAGCCCCTGCTGGGTCAAAATCCCGAAGAGTTGGAGGCCTCCTTCGACCAGATGGTTGTAGAGGCCTTCCCAGTCGCCGATTCTCAGGAGACGAAATCCTTCGGCAAAGTGGTTTCCGAACTGATTCACGGCCTCGCCCGCAAATGTCGGATCATCGGACAGGGTGTCGGGCTGGGCCTGAGATTGTGCTTGGGACAGGTATTGCTGGGTGGGCATGCTGCTCACCAGGAGAATTCGCGGGAGTAGATCAAGTTACGAGTCGGTGCGCCGTTTGGCCGCTGCCAGCGTGTTTTTCAATAGCATCGCTCGCGTCATGAGGCCCACGCCTCCCGGCACCGGCGTAATGTGGGACGCTTTGGGCCGAACGTCGTCAAAATCTACGTCCCCGACGAGTCGATAGCCGCGGTCGGCTGAAGCGTCTTCGACCCGGTTAATCCCGACGTCGATCACGACGGCTCCGTCTTTGACCATCTCACCATCGATAAAGGCTGCCTGGCCAGCGGCCGCCACGAGGAGATCGGCCCGGCGGGTGTGGGCGGCTAAATCGCGCGTTCGGCTGTGACACACGGTTACGGTGGCGTTGGCCGTGCGCCGAAGAAGTAGATTTGCGAGGGGTTTGCCCACGATGTTGGATCGCCCCACGATGACGGCGTCCATGCCTTCAGGATCGATATTGGATCGCGAGAGCATCTCCATGATGCCGTACGGGGTGGCCGGAATGAAGCGGGGTGTGCCTCGCATCAATCGTCCGAGATTTTCGGGGTGGAACCCGTCTGCGTCCTTCGAGGGATCGACGGCATCGATAATCGCCCGTTCGTCTACGTGATCGGGAAGGGGAAGTTGGACCAGGAGGCCATCCACGGACGGATCGGCGTTCAAGTCGTAGATCAAATCCAGGAGATCGGACTGCGACGTGTCAGCGTCGAGGTGATGCGTCTCGGTCTCGATGCCCACCTCCGCCGCGTCCTTTTCTTTTCCCCGCACATATGCCTTCGACGCCGGGTTGTCCCCGACCAAGACGGCCGCCAAGAACGGCGGACGGTGGCCTGAATCGGTCCACTCCTGGATGTCGGAGTGCACCTCGTTGCGTACAGCCTGCGCCAACGCACGACCATCGAGAAGGTCGGCTTCGGAATTATCGGTCATGGGCGATTGAGAAATCCATTAAGTGGTGATTGAAAGGGTTCTCGATACGACGAGCGACTGTAATCTACAAAATCGCCGGACCGTCACAAACGGTCTCGGACGAAGACTCTGGGACGATTCGGGGTCGGGGGGCAAGAGGGGGGAACACACCGGAAAACTGCGCAGTTGCAGGGTCCGCGCTCTGTGATTTGCACGTTTCTTTTTCAAAACGATGGACGCATACAACTATCGAGTTGGTATTCTCGGTGCGACCGGAGCCGTCGGGCAGACATTTATTCGGTTGTTGGATGATCACCCATGGTTCACTGTGACGGCGGTGGCGGCCTCCGAGCGTTCTGCGGGCCAGTCGTACCGCCAGGCGACAAACTGGCTGAGCGGCGCACCCATTCCCTCGCACGTGGCTTCGCTCGAGGTGCAGCGAACCGAACCGGGCGCCCTGGACTGCGATTTTGTCTTTTCGGCACTCAGTTCCTCGGTCGCGGGCGAGATCGAAAAGAAGTTTGCGGAGGCGGGCGTCCCGGTCGTGTCGAACGCGAAAAACTACCGGCTTCACGACAATGTGCCGCTCCTCATCCCGGAAGTCAATCCTGATCACGTCTCGCTGATTGACGCGCAGACCTGGGGGTCGAGCGGCTTCATCGTCACCAATCCAAACTGTTCCACCACGGGACTCATCTGCGGCCTCCATCCTCTGATGGACACCTTCGACGTAGAGGCCGTGCAGGTGACGATGTTGCAGGCCCTGTCCGGGGCGGGCTATCCGGGGGTCCCCTCGCTCGACGCGGTGGGAAACGTCATCCCGTACATCGGGGGAGAAGAAGAAAAGCTAGCAACGGAACCGCGGAAGATTCTCGGTCGGCTGAATGGAGAACGGGTCGAACCGGCGGACCTCGCGCTCAGTGCCCAGTGCACGCGGGTACCTGTCCGCAACGGCCATCTTGCCTGTACGTCTGTTCGTTTTCGAGAGGACGTTGGGGCCGACGCGGTGAAGGAAGCGCTGCGCACCTTTCAGGCGCCTTCTGCCACTGAATCCCTTCCGAGCCGCCCCGATCCCTTTGTGCAGGTGCTGGAAGCCCCTGATGCCCCGCAGCCCCAGCGTCATGTGAAGGCGGGCGAGGGCATGACCGTCTCCATCGGACGCGTCCAAGATTGTCCGGTAAACGATGTAAAATTTGTCCTGCTCTCGCACAACACCGTGCGGGGGGCAGCTGGAGGGGCCCTCCTCAACGCCGAGTTGCTGGCGTCGGAGGGGTACCTGGAGCGTGCACGGGCCGATGCTGTGGCGGAGCCCGCCGCGACCTAAGGACGAGCCTTTCCCGCTCCGGTCTTTTCCGTGAAGTTCTTCGTCCATGCAGTATCCCGATGTGCGACAGGCGCAGCCGGCCGACCAGACCACGGTGGGTGACCTGTGGCTTCAGTTACTGGAGGAGCAAGACCGGCTCGAAGATCGCTTCGGCGTGGCCGAGGATGCCCGGGCTCGATGGGAGAATGACTTTCCACTGTGGCTCGATGATGAGACGTATCGGGTCTACGTGGCGAAGCCTGAAGGAGAGATCGTCGGATTTGCCACTGCGCACCAGTGGGGACCACCGCCCATCTACGAGGAGAGTTCGGAGGTATACCTGGACGAGTTGTTCGTCCGCCCGGACGATCGCCGCGAGGGACTGGGGACGCAACTCGTGAATGCGGTGCGTGCCTGGACGGATCGGATTGGGGCCCGGCGTCTGCGGTTCAACGTACTGGCCGCCAACGAGGCCGCCCGAGACTTCTGGGTTGCTCAAGATGCCAATCCGCTCACCCTGACCTTCACCATCGAACAGACCGGCTCCAAAGAGGAGGGAGACGACGAAGGATCGGAAAAGATCGGCTTTTGACGGGAACGCATCCTCGCACGTCTCGTCTAATTTTGCCGAATAGGTTGAGATACGAAGAAGAAAATCCCGTGCGGGTGTAGCTCAGGGGCTAGAGCATCTGCTTGCCATGCAGAAGGTCGTGGGTTCGAATCCCATCACCCGCTCCACTTCTTTCGGCTTTAGACGACGCTGAGCCCCGATTTCTACTTGGAATCGGGGCCTTTTCTTTGCCTCAGGATTTCGGTCTTGCCTAGCCGTGCCGAAGGAATGCTGGCCGGACGGCCTCTTCCCCGCGTTCCACTTGTGCGCGTCCATCGACGGCTCCCGTCTGTTCTTGGCCACCAGTTGCCCGTACTCAGCCGCAATTTCTGGCCCTGGTCCTCTTCCTACCGAAACTCTCGATGGACGGTGGTCTCTACCGTGCCGGCGGTGCGATTACAAACGATCCAGGCATATTCTACGGTCCCATTTGCCGCTGCCTCGAGACGAACGTCCGCCAAGACAGTTCTGTCGTCTTTCTTCCGTACCTGGACCCGCCCGGGCTCTTCGGCCTCATTGACGGCTGCAAAGACAACCGAACTGTCAGAAGAAAGTGTAACGTCCAGGGTCGGCGGTTCGACCATCAGCTGGTAGCGAGTGCTGCGGATGTTCTCATGATCGTAGCTCTCGTCCTCCCCGATGCGGTACGTCCAAAGCCGAATGCCAAGTTCAAAGATCTCTCCTCGGAGATCTACAGGCCCGGGGTCCTCGTCACTTGACAGACCCAGCGTATCACACCCAGCAAATAGAAGAAATACAAGCGGAAGAAGAGCCAGAAAACGGCGCATCGCTCTCAAATGCAGTATCAGCCTGTCAGGTCTATTGGTACGAGTGGTGGAGCCTGGTGTCGGTCGATCGAGAAGCTGCAGGGTTTCTGGCATCTGCACTACTTCGTCGTCCGCCAGCAGGAAGAGACTACATGCTCTCCAGCTGGGCCTGAGCGTCTCGGAGCGGATTGCGAAGATCAATAACCTCCTCCCGCCCCTCCAGTTCGACGGTGTAGTTGAGGGCCGAGGACGGGCCCAGAACTAGTTTGCCTTTGGATCCAGCTCCGACGTGGGACGCCGTAAGCCGAACGCCCGGCTCCCAAAGAACGATGTCCTCACTTACCCACTGGACATCCTGCTCCGTGGCGTGGAGAAACTCGTAGAAGGTGCCCTCGTCACTTTCACCTTCTCCCCACTCGCTGAGAGTTCTGTTCAGCCCGTCGAGGAGCTCCTGGACTTTCTTCTGCCGAAATGGCACCCACCGTTCGAGCATGACGTTTTCTAGCGCGTACGTGGTCGCACCAGACTCCACCGGCGCCAGGAGGGCATATGAAAGTGCATCCTCGTCCGTCCCAATCAGCACGGCCACGTCTCGGGTGCCGGACCTTTTGGTCTTCTCTCCGACGAGCTCCATCTGGGTACGGGTGTCCTCCGTCTGGTACGAAGCCTCCGCGGTCGAGTGGTAGGCGATGTGGGGCGTTGGAGCGCAGCCGGCAAGGAGAAGAGCGAAGAGGACTGTGGAAAGGAGAATTCGCATCCGATAAGGAGCGAGCAAACTCGCTGCGGCGAACAGTCGAAACCTCGCCGCTTCCAGAAGCCGTCTTTGGCGAGGGATTGGATTCGCAGTTGGGGGACAGGGCAGGCAGTTCTACAGAATCTGGGTGGCCACCACGAGAACGGCCGCCAGCATGCTCAGGGCCAGGCCCAAAAAGACCAAATCCCACCGGACGGTTGGCCAGTCCCAATCCTCGCCGGAGTCATCGGGAGAATGAACGGGGCATCCACTCATTTTCCTCAGAGCTTCCTGAGAGTCAAAATTGATACTGTCGTTACGACGATACGAGCCTAGCACTCTCGAAGTTCTCGGTAAAGGCGTGTACGTTTCTACACGTGGAAAAGCCGCCGAGAACGAATGCGAAGTCATTTCGCGGAGTGCTTTCCTTCATGAATTCAACGCTCTTCCCCGATTCGTCCCCTTCCGGATTCCTGGCAGTGCTGTACCACGATCCGGCCCTCCTCGGCGGCGTGGCCGTAGCCCTGTTATTGGGCACCTGCGGACTCTTCGATCTGCCCATAAACGTTCCACTTTTAACTGTTGGATTTTGTGGAACGACACTGGTATACGCGGCCGATCGTGTCTGGGTAGAGTCCCCCGAGGATCGGGTCAATCGTCCCGAGCGTCTACGTTGGATCCGGGCCCACGAGGGCTGGCTGGCCATCGAGACGGGCGTCCTGGTTGCAGGAGCGGGGGCCGCACTGCCCTATCTGGCGTGGAATACGCTTCTCTGGGCCGGGGCACTGGGGAGCGTCGCAGTCCTGCACGCTCTGCCCCGCGGATGGGTGAGGGGCCCAAGCGGCATCTACAAGCCGATGGCCATCGCGGCGGTGTGGGCTGCCGGGGGAGCGTTGCTTCCCCTCATTGAGGCGGGGCATCCGCTGGGAATTGGAGCCCTGTTGTTTGTGGGATACCGGCTGTGCTTTATTCTGCCAAATCTCTTGCTCGCCGACTGGGCCGATCAGGTCGGAGATGCCGCGGTGGGACTCGCTCCCTGGGCTACAGGCTGGACGGCCCATCGGATGCGAGGAACGGCCACGGCCTTTCTCCTAGTGGCCGCGACGGGAGGGGCGGTTTGGGCCCTCGTTGGCACTATGCCCGTCCTGATCGCGATCGATGCTCTTGGGCCGCTGCTCATGATTGGGGGGGTGTGGAAGCTCAGTCCTGCTCGACCCCGCGACGCGTTTCTGGCTGATCTGGCCGTAGCGTGGCCCTTGATCCCGGCGTTGGTGGCGTGGATGATCGTCTGACGAAGGTCGTTCGGAAGAGGAACCTCACGTCGCGCCAATGTATCAATTTGACGATCCGGGTCGACCCACCGGGCCGAGCCATTTTCGATCCCAGTCACAGTCTTCTTCGTGCCGCATGTCCGACGCCGATCCGTCTACCCCCTCGCTCAGTTCCGAGCGCGAAGGGGGCACCATCGAAGACTTTACCCGAATCGAGGATCTTGCCGACCACGTCGACGAGATCGTTACCTTGAAAGGATGGCTCCATAACAAACGAGGCTCCGGGGGGATCTTCTTCCTCATCCTTCGCGACGGATCGGGGTTTGTCCAGTGCGTCGTCCCGCAGGACGCGGTGGATGAGGAGAGCTGGGACGTGGCCGACGACGCGCGGCAGGAAGCCGCCCTCGAAATTACCGGCACGGTCAGCGCCGACGAGCGGGCGCCGGGGGGATACGAATTGCAGGTGGACGCCATCGCGGAGATTGGCAACTCGGGCGATTATCCCGTGACTCCGAAGGAGCACGGGATCGATTTTTTGATGGAGCATCGGCATCTGTGGCTCCGCAGTGAAAGCCAGTGGGCGGTCATGCGGATCCGAAATCGTATTGTCACGGCAATCCACGACTTCTTTCAGGAGCGGGGATTTCTGCAGACCGATGCGCCGATTTTAACGGGGAATGCCGTGGAGGGTACGTCGACGCTCTTCGATTTGGACTATTTCGACGACGAGAGCGCGTACCTCACCCAGAGCGGACAGCTGCACGGAGAGGCCATGGCGATGGCCTACGGCAAGATCTACACGTTCGGCCCCACCTTCCGGGCCGAGAAGTCGGCCACCCGGCGTCACCTCACCGAGTTTTGGATGATCGAGCCGGAGATGGCGTTTTACGACCTGGAGATGAACGCGCAGCTGGCCGAGGACTTCGTTAGCTACATCGTCCAAGCGGTCCTCGAAGACTGTGAGGACGAACTGGAGGCGCTGGAGCGAGACACGTCGGTCCTCGAAGCGGTGAAGACACCGTTCCCTCGCATCAGCTACGATGAGGCGGTAGAGCTGCTTCGGAGCGAGGAGACGGCCGCGATGATTGATGAACGGATCGAGGCACTGAGGGAGGAAAAGGCCGAACTGGAGCAGGAAAAAGAGGAAAACCAGAAGCGACGGGGGCAGGCGAAGAAGCACGTGAAGCGGAAGATCGACGCCCGCGAGATCGAGATTAACAAGCGCGTTGACGAGATCGAGGAGGCGCTTCGCAACCTGCCGGACTGGAAGAAATCAGCGCAGACGTTCGAGTGGGGATCCGACTTTGGGGGCGACGACGAGACTGTGCTCACCTGGCATTTCGATCGGCCCGTCATTGTCCACCGCTTCCCTGCCGAGATCAAAGCGTTCTACATGAAGCGGGACCCGGAGGACGATCGGTTGGCGATGGGGATCGATGTGCTCGCGCCGGAGGGGTATGGCGAAATCATCGGGGGGGGGGAGCGGGCCACCGATCTCGATTTCTTGAAGGAACAGATCGAAAAGCACGACCTGCCGGAGGAGGTGTTCGACTGGTACCTCGATCTCCGAACGTTTGGTTCGGTCCCCCACAGTGGCTTTGGGCTTGGCCTCGAACGAACCATCTCATGGATTTGCGGCCGGGACCACGTGCGCGAAACTATTCCTTTCCCGCGGACGATTGCGCGCCTGCATCCGTAAATGTGCAATAGAGTTTATATTTTTATGCTTTACGTGGACATGTTTTTATGATTAGTGCGACGAATTCTGTATTGTTTTATTTCTTCCTCGTCGCCGTTTTAATTCCGAAATTTCCCGTTCACGGACAGACGGCTTCGTTTCTGAATTTTCACCCTCAGCCTCAGATACATGCTTTGGGGAATGCCACTGTTGCGCTTGAGGCATATCAGGGAGCTATTGGGGTGAACCCAGCAAGTATTTCAGAATCTGGAGTCCTTCGATTCGGAACGAACGTGTCCTCGGATCATCTTCTTGCCTCTGAATGGCTTCCGTCTACTGAGTACACACGTGATTGGTGGGTTGCTTCTCCTTCTGTTTCGATGCAGATTGGTCGTATTTCCGGAGCCGCACGATTCACATACTTCTCTCGGGGTAAAACTGAGTTTGAAGTTCGGGATAGTCAGGGGAATAGACTCGGCTTAGCCAGAGGAGAAGGATTTGGGAAATCTATCACAATTGCCGGTGCCTACGAATTCACTTCAAACCTTACGGGGGGAATTGCATTTCGTCGAATTCGACAGCAAAAAGTGCTTCTGTCTTATAGGCCAGGTAGTGGAAGGAGCTCCAATGATTTTGGAGAGTTTACTGAAACCACACCTGCTATTGACTTAGGACTTCATTACGACTGGACCCTGGGAAATGAATATGTGACTGTACACCCGAGCTTCGGCTGGTCGCTCACGAATTTCGGCCCCAATGTCGACTTCCCACAGCTTGTAGGGGATGAAGCACTTCCAATGAGGATGCGGGCTGGGATAGCTGCTAATATGGTGAGTGCTCGGACTTGGCAGAACCGTCCATTCGTCAGAGTATTGCTTTCAAGTGCTCTATCGAAGCCTCTTGTCAGTTACAGTCTGAAGTCCAACGCAAGCGGAGACACGATACGGGTCGCGGACGGGCCACTCAGGACGCTATTTAACAGTGGGTGGACAAGCAGACGTGGGCAGGTTGTGGAAGGCGACGTTACTCAGTTGTCTGTCTGGGAGCAGGTGATCAAGCATGTGGGTGTTGAAGTCAGTCTCTTTGACATCTTTTCCCTACGTCTGGGACGCTTTCATGAGAATCCCGATGCCGGTCCACGACAGTATACAGCTTATGGTTTCGGGGTAGATTTGCACTTTGTGGCGCTTCAGCATTCCTGGTCTAGAAAAGATGACACCCTCCGTAACTCATTCTGGCGACTTACGGCTCGCATCCCCCTTTCGGAAAGCCCCCGAAACTTCTGGCCGGCCCTACTCCGGGGGGAAGACTGAATCCGAGCAGCCGATACGAATTGTCGCGTGGCCTGCGTTTGTTGAGCGTCCCGTCCCGGCACATCGTCATTCGTAACACCCACACGCACTGGGCCATGTTCCGATTTGTCTTCTTCGTGTCCCTGGCCGCTCTCACTGTGCTGGTGCCTCTCTTCGCCGTCGGCCCCGCCGCCGCGCAGGACGACGATCGGTCTACGGTGACCGTGTCAGGCAAGGGCAGCGTTACCGCCCAACCCGACCGGGCCGTCGTTCGCTTTGGGGTCACGACGCACGCCGGGACCGCCCAGCAGGCCCGCAGCGACAACGCCACCGCGGCCAAAACGGCCATGAACGCGGTCCGCGCTCTCGACGTGCCTGAGGAAAAGATGCGAATGGAGCGCCTCCGCCTGCAGCCGCGCTACGAGTACAACGACGAAAAGAAGCAGCGCGAGCTCGTCGGCTACGAGGCCTCGCGTCAGGTCGTGGTCGAGCTCGATCGGCTCGACGTGCTCCCGCAACTCGTGGCCGACGTGGTAGAGGGCGGGGCGAACGAGGTCAGCAACATCGACTATCAACTCAGGGATCGGGAGCAGTATCGCAACGAGGCGCTGCGCGAGGCGGCCCGGACCGCCCAGCAGAAGGCCCAGTTGCTGGCCGAGACGCTGGGGACATCGCTCGGTTCCGTGCGCACCATCAATGAGCAGAGCTTCGATTTTGTCCGGCCTCGGCCCCAGACGGCCAGAATGGAGGTGGCGAAGAGCGCCGACGCCGCGCAGGCGGAGCCCGAAGCGTATGCGGCCGGCGAAATCGAAGTGTCGGCGCAGGTTCAGGTGGTATTCGATCTCGTCACGAACTCGGACCGGTAGGCAGGCGTTCGGCGAGCCAGGTGCTCAAATCGTCGAGCACCTCGTCCTGCTCCGGCTCGTTGAACGTTTCGTGGTAGAGGCCCTTGTAGAGCTTTAGCGTCTTGTCCTCGGCCCTCGCCCGTTCGTAGAGGCGCTCGCTCCAGGTCGGCGTGGCGAGGGGATCGGCGGTTCCATGGATGACGAGGAAGGGGACCCTGAGTTCGTCCAAACGGGACTGGGCCTTATTGCCGGCACGGAGCAGCTCGGCCCCCATCCGGGCTTTGGTGCGTCCGTGGTAGTTCAGCGGATCGTTTTGGGCCTCCTCCACGACCGCCGGATCGCGCGAGATCGCGCCGTGGGGCGAGCGCACGGTGGGCAGCGTGGGAAAGAGCCGATCCAATCCCTGGGCGAACTTTCGGAGGATCGGCGCGAGGTCAGGGTTGATTTCGATCGCCGGGGCACTGAGGAGCAGCCCCCGCATGTCCATGGGACGGTTCAATCCGTAGAGGAGGGAGGCGAGCCCGCCCATGCTGTGCCCGAAGAGGAACACCGGCACCTCAGGAGTGCGGCCTTGGACCTGCTGAAGAACCTGATAGAGGTCCGTAAGATACTGCTCGAACCGATCCACGTAGGCGCGGGACCCCTCGGATCGGCCGTGTCCGCGCTGATCATAGGCATAGACCGCAGCCCCCTGTTCGACGAAGGCCCCGGCCACGTGGTCGTATCGTCCACAGTGTTCGGCGTAGCCGTGAACCAAAAGAACGACGGCCGCTGCGTCGTGGTTCGGCGTCCAGTGCTGCGTAAACAAGGTGAGGCCGTCGGGAGTAGTGAGCGATCCATGACCGCTGGGGGAGGGAGCCGTTCGGGACATCGGGGAGGGAAGTGGGGAGGAGGAATCTAGCCCCTACCGTAAAAGACTGACGAGATATTTGTTCGGTCTCCTCCGGTGTTCTCCGCAGCGACTTCCTCTCGTACGTCGGTTGAAAAGAGCGGTCAGGCTTGGGATGAGGATTCGGCTCGCGGAGGCGGGAGGGTTTGGCCTTGAAATTGGGACCTCCCCCGTTGAGATTTGTGGGTCCCTGGGATGGTGTATCGAAGGTTGGAGGAAGAATCGTAATGGGGAGGGGAGCCCTTTCAGGGAGCAACTCCAAATTCACCGACACGCCAAGCGCAACACATGGGCACATTATCGAGAACCTGGCGGATCATGCG
Organism: uncultured Salinivenus sp.; assembly: GCA_964426195.1. Classification (GTDB taxonomy): domain Bacteria; phylum Bacteroidota; class Rhodothermia; order Rhodothermales; family Salinibacteraceae; genus Salinibacter. The sequence continues at coordinate 3,742 of CAYRPX010000008.1, read as the reverse complement.
CGCCTCCTGGGAGGTGTTGAAGAAGGACACCGAACTACTGGTCTTTCCGCTGCTATCGTCAATTGCCACCGTCTTGGTGATGGGATCGTTTGCGCTACCGTTGCTCGGCGAGGGAGGACTGCAGTCCCTGAGTCGGATGGGGGAGAACGATCCGCTGGCGTACGTTTGGCTATTTCTCTTCTATGTTGCCACCTCCTTCGTCATCATCTTCTTCAACTCGGCCATTGTCGGGTGCGCGCTGGCGCGAATGATGGGGAAGGACCCAACCGTCCGATTTGGCCTCCGCGTGGCCTGGCGCCGGATGTCGCACATTCTGCTCTGGGCGCTTGCAACCAGTACCGTAGGGTTTCTCCTCCGGACCGTGGAAGAGCGCGTCGGGTTTGCGGGTCGCCTCGTGGTGGCAGCTCTGGGAATGGCCTGGTCAGCGACCTCCTTCCTCGTGGTTCCGGTGCTGGTGCACAGAGGCAGCGGGCCGGTTGAGGCATACAAAGAGTCGGTCACAATGCTCAAGCATACCTGGGGGGAGCAGATCACCGGCACGGTGAGTTTTGCGGTGCTGTTCGCCGTTTTGGGGATTCCTCCTGTTGTCCTCCTCGTCGGGATTGCCTTGACGGGCAGTGGGCTCGCTATTGGGGCGGCGCTTGTCGTTTCCGTCGTGTATCTCGTCCTTCTCGCCCTGGTTCAGTCCACGCTCCAGGCGATCTATCAGGCGGCCCTCTATTGTTATGCCCGTGCAGGATCTGCCCCGGTTGGGTTCGACGAGGGGGTACTCGCGGGGTCTTTTCGCCCGAAATAGAAACGCGCCTGAGGATCGAACGCTGGGCACCCTTTCCATGGGGGACACGATCCGGGATCGTTCCTCCTCATGCGCCCGGAGAGTGGCGGCATGAGAACCGTCCAAAGCGCTAAAAACCTTTATCGCAGTGGCCGCGGATTGTCCATTTTGTTCGGCACTGAACTGGAAGATTCGGAAACCGACGCTCCGGAGGGCGAGGAGGGGGCGTCCCCTGATTCCTCGTTGTGTGGATTCCCAGTTGCGGGTGCGGGCCCAGACTGCTCGAAGCCATTCGAGCGGTCGGTGTGGGCTTTTAGCCATTCCAGGGCAGTCTGGAATCGATAGGTTTGCCGCTTGAGGTCAGTCATGGCCCAGGTGCTGATCGGTGGAGAGTGTTGGTTCACAGCTCCACATGGCGCAAACAGCGTTCCAGAGTTTGGTAGAGGCGAGGGAGCCTTAAGAAGGGAATTTGGTGGTCGTGAGGTGCGATACACAGAGATTTGAAACGTGCCCCTTTCACAAGGACATACCGAAGGACACGGAGGCCGGTAGAGAGCAAACAAGGAGCCGGAGGATCACCCGAGTAGAAAGGTCCCCCACAGAAGAGCCATAAGGACGCATCCCCCGAGTACCCACTGGTTCGAGGGATGCGTCCACTGTCCGCGTTGGGATACGCCATAGACAGCGGCAGGCCAGAAAACGAAAACGAGCAGCAGGAGTGTCCCCGGCCGTTGGTACCAAGGATCACCGGTTGCTTCCGAAAGATGGACCTGGGTGAGCGTTTCGCCGCAGACCGGACAGTAGTCGTCTGAGGCCTCGCGGTGTGCGCCGCAAGAGGGACATCGCTCCATGCTTGCGAAATCCTTGAAGAAAGGGCGCCACGTTGACGAGTGTTAGTTCTCCACAATCTGGATTTCGAAGGGGACGCGCACCTCGGCCCAATGCAGGACGCAGGTACCGGCGGTGTCCGTCACCTCCTCGAACAGGAAGGTCATCATCTCACGCGGCGGGGCCGACTCGGCGGAAACCTCTACGCGCAGGGCGTCCTCACTCTCGTCGTAGTTTGTGCCCCACTGGTTGGCCACATTGTTGAAGATGATCGTCCAGGTGTCCGGGCCGGGAATGGTGTAGAGTGAATACGTGCCGGCCGAAAGCGGCTCGCCTTCGATGGTCACGTCGGAGGAGACAGAGAAGGTGGTGGCTTCGTTGGCACCGGTGCGCCACACTTCATTGTACGGCACCAACTCGCCAAAAATGGTGCGGCCCTTTACCTGGGGGCGCCCGTAGGTGATGCGGACCTGCGTCGTCCCGATCGTTTGCGAGACGGCTGCATTCGGACTCACGCGAGCTTCCTCGTTGCCCCGTTCCTGGGCCGTTGCTGGAGCCACGAGTGCGGGGAGAAAGAGAAGGAGGAAAAAAACAGCACTGAGTGAAGGACAGAGCTTCATGGAGATTGATAGGGAGCGGTGAGAGGCCAATTTTGGCAGCAGCCATTCAGTGGGAGCGCAGAACGCCTCCCGTAGGATTGTGGGTTACTCAATCTCCAGGGAGCCCGGTCCTGCAATACTGCCTTCGCGGGTTTCGTACCATTCCAGTTCAAGCTCCAGGCTGATCTCCGAGGACCCCCGCTCGTTCGATTCGCGCTCCAAGTCAATCTCAAACTCGACGTGGTCGGGAACCTGGATCGTCGTAGATTGATCGCCAGCCGAGAAGTCGAGTTGGCCATTCTCGTCCAGCTTGTCCGCCACGGTACGGAGGTACGTAGCGACGTCTGCGCGGGACATGTCTTGCTCGAATTTGAAGAGTGTATCGTCGGACATAGGTTGAGGCAAAAGTTGGCTCGGAAAGACCTGCGAGTAATACAACAATATCTGTACACAACTCCCACGCTTCAGTTCGGCCTTCATCGATGAAAATTCGGAAGCTCTATCGTTTCGTTGGGGACGTGTTGGAGTCCAAACTGTGCTCCAATGTTCTCGGAAGTCAATTTCGAGGGCCTCGATTCTCATCTTTCCGGTAGGGACGGGTCTGGATATCCGGTTTTCACGATCGATTGCTGCGACCCACTGGACTCTTTCTCTCGCCCTCTTTACAATACTCTTCGTGCAACACACTGGTGACGGAGTGTAATTGTCGTTCTGCTTTCTGAGAGGTTTGGCCGATGGAGATTGTTGAAGGACCATTGCTCTGGGCCATTCATCTGACCTTGGCGGTGCTTGGTCTGTCCATTGCGGGCGCCCTTCTTCGCGTGCTATGGGGACCCGCATTGCCGGATCGGGTGGTCGCCCTCGATCTCGTGGCCTACCTGGCGATGGGGTTTCTCGCAACCTATGCAGTTTTATCGGGGGAGGACACCTTTATCGACGTCGCACTTCTTCTCGGTTTGCTCGCCTTTCTGGGGACAGTGGCTGTGGCTCGATACATCGAACGCGTTCGTTCCGGAGAAGCCCTCGTGGATTCATGAACGAAATTGTCGCTGCTCTCCTCATGGTCGGGGGCACGATCTTCATGCTCATCGCCGCGATTGGGCTCCTTCGTCTTCCCGATCTCTATACCCGGATGCATGCAGTCACGAAGGCGGGTACCCTCGGAGCGGGCCTGTTGCTTGTATCTGCAGCCGTGGCCTTTGGCGACTTGAGCGTAACGGGGCGCGCTCTTACGGCACTCCTGTTCGTCTTCCTGACTGCCCCCATCTCGGCCCATATGATCGGCCGTGCTGGGTATCTTGGAAACGCGGACCTGTGGGAATCTACTGCGTTCGACCACTGGGGGGTTGGATACGAGGAACTTCGACGAGAGGGGGAAGACCTGCCTACCGATGCCAACGAGCGTGCTCGGGACGCCTCCGAGCCCTCGGACTCGACCGCCTAGCGCAAGACCCCTTTCGGAATGGCGTCCCGTCGATTCTTCCTCTCAGGCTGTTTCGGTCATGCTCCTCGCTGTTCTTAGCATCTTCGTTGGTGCGGC